>NZ_CP081120.1:3065000-3215000 GCF_025141935.1 Sulfitobacter sp. S190
CTCTTACTCTGATATTCACCCCGAAGACACTCCGAAGCATCCGCTCCGTCCCGCCTCCGTGGCGCCCCGGTGCGCCTCAGCGCCGCCGGTGAAGGGGGTTCTAAGCCCAACAAACAAAACCCGCAAGCGCTTTTTTAATGGAAAATGACCAAAAGGTCGAAATTCCTCATCCGGCCCCGACGACTAAGCCCCAAACCCCATATTTATATAGGCTTATCGCCATTCAGGCACATGCTTTTGCATGCATAAAACTGCACAGGAAGCCGTCATTCGGGGCTTGGGCGCCTCTCGCAGCGCCTCAATCACGGCCCAAAAGGCTGCTGCCTGCCTGTCGTGCCTCTGAATCGGGATGAATCATCGTCGGAATCATCGGAATCGCGCCCCGTGATCTTTGGCGACTCGTTCCTTCGGGGCGAATCCGTTGGGCAACCCGGCTTTGCCTGCCTGTGGCCCGACTGTTCCCTTCTTCCGGGGAAGGCCACAGACTGCGCCGTCTTCAGCCTCCCGTGTTGCGCGTCGCAGTCCCCATGTAGATGATCCCCGTCATTGGCAGCCGACCGAATGTCAGGTCTCCGCGGCGGTTCACCCCGCGGGGTCCCAGACCGGTGAAGGTCTCGGGCGTGAAACCCGCAGCCCGCAGGCTTGCGCGCAGTTCGTCCGGTTTGATGAACATCTGCGGATCATGTGTCCCCTTGGGCAACAACCGCAGGACGTCTTCCGCCATGGTGATGGTGGCAAGGCGCGCCAGCGGATTGCGGTTGATGGTGTCAAAGAGGTATCGCCCCCCCGGCACCAGAACCCGAGCCACTTCGCGGTTGACCTGATCGAGGTCCTGCACGTGTTCCAGCACATCGACACAGACCACGGCATCAAAGCTGTCGTCATCATAGGGCAGTGCTTCGCCGACGCCGACATCATAGGTAATTGCATGGCCTTCGCTTGCGGCATGTGTTCGGGCGGCTTCGATCGCATCGCGGGCGGGATCAATACCCGTAACGGTAGCGCCGCGTTCGGCAAGCGCTTCGGCCATGAAGCCACCGGCGCATCCCAGATCGAGAACCCGTTTGCCGGCCCAGTCGATTTTCGTATCGAACCACGACAAACGGCCCGGCACCATGTTCTTGAGCGTGCGGACCCAGCGGATGTCGTCTGACCACCAGTTGGCGGCCACGTCGTCATAGATGTCGAGATTGTTGCGTGCGGTCTGTGCCATCGGGGTGCCTCGTCCTTGTGGTGCACTACAAGACCTAGGGCAAAGCCGCCGCAGAACGAGCGTGGCTGCTGCGACAAATCTGAGCAGAATGGCAGAGGCCCGGGGATCTGGTGATGCCCGGGCCTTGTCGTCTTATTCGGCGGCTTCCGCGTAGTCGGTCATGGGAGGACAGGTGCAGGTGAGGTTGCGGTCCCCCCATGCGTTGTCGACCCGGTTGACGGGCGGCCAGTATTTATCGACCCGGAACGCACCGGGCGGGAAGCATCCGGTTTCGCGGTCGTAGGGGCGGTCCCACTCCTTGACCAGATCCTCCATCGTGTGCGGCGCGTTCTTGAGAGGATTGTTGTCGGCGTCGATCTTGCCCTCTTCGATCTGCGCAATCTCGGCCCGAATGGCGAGCATGGCGTCACAGAAACGGTCAAGCTCGGCCTTGGTCTCCGACTCCGTGGGTTCGATCATCAGCGTCCCCGCAACAGGCCAGCTCATCGTGGGGGCGTGGAAGCCGCAGTCGATCAGCCGCTTGGCAATGTCGTCGACGGTCACATGGGCACTGTCGGCGAAGGGCCGGGTGTCAATGATGCACTCATGCGCCACGCGACCGGAAGTCCCGCGGTAAAGAACGTCGAATGCCCCCTCCAGCCGTTTGGCGATGTAGTTCGCGTTAAGTATGGCGACGCGTGTTGCCTGCGTCAGACCCTCGCCGCCCATCATCAGGCAATAGGCCCATGAAATCGGCAGCAGCGACGGCGATCCGTAGGGTGCGGCAGACACGGCCCCTTCCCCGGTGTTGGGATCGCCGGGCAGATGCGGGATCAGGTGATCCTTGACGCCGATGGGGCCCATACCGGGACCACCCCCGCCGTGCGGGATGCAGAACGTCTTGTGCAGGTTGAGGTGGCTGACGTCACCGCCCAGATCGCCGGGACGCGACAGACCCACCATCGCGTTCATGTTGGCCCCGTCGATGTAAACCTGCCCGCCCGCGTCATGGATGATCTGGCACACCTCGATCACGGTTTCTTCGAACACGCCGTGGGTGGAGGGATAAGTGATCATGCAGCCTGCGAGGTTGTCGCGGTGCTGGTCCACCTTGCTACGGAAATCATCAAGGTCGATATCACCGCGATCGTCGGATTTGACCGGCACGACTTTCCAGCCGACCATTTGCGCAGATGCGGGATTGGTGCCGTGGGCGTTCATCGGAATGAGGCAGATGTTGCGGTGCCCTTCGCCGTTGGCGCGGTGGTAGCCCGCGATGGTCAGCAGACCCGCATATTCGCCCTGCGCCCCAGAATTGGGCTGCATGGATATCGCGTCATAGCCGGTCACGTCGCACAGTTTGTCCGACAGATCGGCAATCATCTCGTGGTAGCCCTCGGCCTGATCGCGCGGCACGAAGGGATGCAGCAGGGAAAACTCGTCCCATGACACCGGCATCATCTCTGCGGCGGAGTTCAGCTTCATCGTGCACGACCCCAAGGGGATCATCGCGCGGTCGAGCGCCAGATCACGGTCCGCGAGGCGGCGCATGTAGCGCATCATCTCGGTCTCGGCCCGGTTCATGTGGAATACCGGATGGGTCAGGAAATCAGAGGTGCGGATCAGCTTTTCGGGCATGTGGTAATGCGGGGTGTAGTCCTTGTCCGCACGGTCGATGCCGAAGGCGCGCCAGACCGCTTCGATGGTTGCGGGGCGGGTACGTTCATCGAGCGTGATGCCGACCTGCGTGTCGCCCACGGCACGCAGATTGATGCCTTCGTCGACGGCGGATTTCATCACGGCCTGCTGCAAGGGCCCCACATCGACGGTGATCGTGTCGAAGAAGGCGGCGGGCCGGACATCGAACCCGCCCATTTTCAGACCTTCGGCCAGTCGGGCGGTTTTGCGGTGTATCCGCTGAGCGATGGCGCGCAGGCCCTGAGGCCCGTGGAAAACGGCGTAGAAGCCCGCCATGACCGCCAGAAGCGCCTGCGCGGTGCAGACATTCGATGTCGCCTTTTCGCGCCGGATATGCTGTTCGCGCGTTTGCAGCGACAAACGGTAGGCCCGGTTGCCGTGACTGTCGATGGACACCCCCACGATCCGGCCTGGCATGTTGCGCGCATAGCTCTGGCGCGTCGCCATGTAGGCCGCGTGCGGACCGCCGTAGCCGACCGGCACGCCGAACCGCTGGGTCGTGCCCACGGCAATGTCGGCGCCCATGGCACCGGGTTCCTTGAGCAACGTCAAAGACAGCGGATCCGCCGCAATGATGCCGATGGCCTTGGCCGAATGCAGCGCGTCGATCTGGGGTGTGAAATCGCGCAGATGCCCGTGGGTGCCGGGGAACTGAAAGATCGCGCCGAACACCGTTTCGGCATCCAGATCATTGGGGCTGCCCACAGTGATTTCGATGCCGAGCGGTGCCGCGCGGGTTTTCATCACGGCGATGTTCTGCGGGTGGCAGTTTTCGTCGACGAAAAAGCCCTTGAGTTTGGATTTGGACACCCGTTGCGCCATGGTCATCGCCTCGGCGCAGGCGGTCGCCTCGTCCAGCAGCGAGGCATTGGCGATTTCCAGACCGGTCAGATCGGAGACCATGGTCTGGAAATTCAAGAGCGCCTCGAGCCGGCCCTGAGAGATTTCGGGCTGGTAGGGGGTGTAGGCGGTATACCACGCGGGGTTTTCGAAAATATTGCGCTGGATCGCGGGGGGCGTGACCGTCCCGTGATACCCCTGCCCGATGAGCGAGGTCAGCACCTTGTTCTTGGCTGCCGTCACCTTCATGTGGTGCAGCAGTTCGCGTTCGGATTTCGGCTTGCCAAAATCGAGCGGTTCTTTCTGACGAATGGCCGGTGGCAGCGTATCGTCGATGAGCGCGTCGAGATCTTTCGCCCCCACCGTATCGAGCATCTGCGCCATCTCATCGGGTGATGGACCGATGTGCCGACGGTTGGCAAAGTCGTAGGGAAGATAGTCGGTGGGGGTAAATGTCATCTGGTGGCCCTCAGCTTAACCAATCATTGCCTTGTAGGCGTCTTCGTCCATGTAATCGTCCATCTGGGACGGATCGGACGGCTTGATCTTGAAAAACCAGCCTTCGCCGGTGGCGTCTTCGTTGGCCAGCGCGGGGTTGTCGCCCAAGGCTTCATTCACAGCGGTGATTTCACCGTCGAGCGGGGCCATGATGTCAGACGCGGCCTTCACGGATTCAATGACGACGATTTCGTCATCCTTTTCCACGGTCGTGCCGACGTCGGGCAATTCGACAAAAACGATGTCGCCCAGCTGTTCGGTGGCGTGGGCGGTGATGCCCACCACGATCACATCGCCTTCGGTGCGCAGCCATTCGTGTTCTTCTGTGTATTTCATGGTCGTGTCTCTCTGTTGGTTATCGTTTGAAGTTCGCGGGCGTGAAGGGCATGGCGACCACGCGCAGCGGCAGGCGTCTGCCGCGCAGATCGCCATAGACCGTTGTGCCGATTTCGGCGTGACCAAGGTCAACGTAACCCATCGCAACCGGCCCCCCTACCGTCGGACCAAAGCCGCCGGACGTAATCTGGCCGATGGGATCTGCCGCGGTGTCATCGGCATAGAGCGCAACGCCTTCGCGCATCGGTGCGCGGCCCTCGGGCAACAGGCCCACGCGTTTGCGCCCCGCGCCCCCCTGCATCTGGGCAAAGATGTATTCGGCACCGGGAAAGCCACCTGCCCGCGCGCCATCCGGGCGGCGCACCTTCTGGACGGCCCAGGTCAGCGCGGCTTCGACCGGGGTGGTTTCGGTGTCGATGTCGTGACCGTAGAGGCATAGCCCCGCCTCCAGCCGCAGCGAATCCCGTGCGCCAAGGCCGATCGGTTCGACATCGGGATGCGCCAGAAGCGTTCTGGCCAGCGCCACCGCGTCTGTGGCGGGGACCGAAATCTCGTAGCCGTCCTCACCGGTGTAGCCCGAGCGCGAAACCCAGCAGTCGGACCCGTCAAGCGTCAGGGTGGCCACATCCATGAAACGCATCTGCGCGGCGGCGGGATCAAGCTGCGACAGGACGGCCTGCGCGGACGGTCCCTGCAAAGCCAAGAGCGCGCGGTCGGTCACCTCTGTCACCTCGATGCCCGGCATGGCGCCGGCCATATGCGCGATGTCATCGGATTTGCACGCGGCATTCACCACGACAAAGACGTGGTCGCCCCGGTTGGCCAGCATCAGGTCGTCGGTGATGCCGCCCGCGTCATTGGTAAAAAAACCATACCGCTGGCGGTTTTCGCCCAGACCCAGCACATCGACCGGCACAAGGGCCTCGAGCGCCGTGGCAGCCTGTTCGTAGTCACGGCCCTTCACGATGACCTGCCCCATGTGGCTGACATCGAACAAACCGGCCTTGGTGCGGGTGTGATTGTGTTCTTTCATCACGCCAAGGGGATATTGCACCGGCATCGCGTAGCCTGCGAAGGGCACCATTTTCGCGCCGAGTTCCACGTGCAGATCGTGCAGCGGCGTTTCCAGCAAATCAGACATCTTGTGCCTTTCGTCTTTTGCCGGGTCGATCAGGAAAATCGGTCGGCACCACAGGATGCAAAGGCGTTTGGCCCTTGCTGCGATGCCTCCTCTGTCTTTGCGCCGTTGGCGCGCCTGAGATTGCTATCCCTTCGGCGGGTGCGGCTGCACCACTCTCCAGAGTTTTGGTTCAATGTCGGTCCTGTGGCCTGAGAGTTTCCGAGGCAGTTGCTCCTTCGGCACCAGTAAACTGGTTCTCCCGACATCGTTCTTATGGGCGCTATTTGCGGCGCTTTGTGCGGCGCTGTCAACCGTTATGCTGCGCGGTGGGGCGCGATCAGGAAGCGGTGTCTGCCTCGGCAGTATGCAGCGCGCGCGCGGCCATCGCCACGATTGCATCGCGGTCGCGGGCGACGGCGATGAAGCGGCCATTGTGACAGAACCGCGCGCCCTCGACGCCGCTCGCCGCTTCGAGAGCCGCATCGGTCAGGCCGGCCCACGCGGCGGGAAGATCGGCGCGGGTGTCGAATGTATCGTCCCCAGTGCGGATCGTGGTCAGCGCCCAATCTCCCCCGTCGCGTGGATGAATGACGAACAGAAGGTGATCGGCACCCGCTTCTTCGATTCCGGCGCGGAACGGCATGCCCATCGGCAGTTCGAGCACACGCGCATCGCCCGCCTGCGCGATGGCCTGCGCCACGATTTCCTGTGCACGCAGTTTCGCGGCCTTGCGGCGCACGGACGCTTCGACAAATGCACGCGCCACCGGCAGGGCCTGTGCAAAGGCGGTGTCATCGGCACCCGGCTCGCGCGCATCGAACACGGGTTTGAGTGTTTCCAGCAACACAGGCAGGGTAAGGCCCGTAAATAGGGGACCGGCCTCGGACGCATCAACCGCGCCATTGTCGATCAGATCGACCGGCAGCACGAACTGCGCGTCAAAGCTGGCGAGCACCGTCTCGATGTCGGCATCGGGTACGTCCATGGCGCGCAGGTAGTCACGGCCGAAGTGCGCCCAGATCAGCCCAAACGCGCTATAGGGCTGGCCGGTGTCGCGCAGCGGATTGGGGCGTTGGTGATGGTCGAAGATCATCGCAGCCGCATCGAAATCGCGGCCCACGTCGTAGATGATCTTGCCCTCGCCCGGTGTGATCCAGTCCGCATCCCGGCTTCGGATCAGCGCCGCATCGGGATAGAGCCGGGCCAGAATGACCGTCGACAGCAATTCATCGGCATGAAAGCCGCCCGAATGGGTCACGAGATGTGTAATGGTCATGGTCTGGCCCCCGCAGGAAAGGTGCAATGTCGCGATGCTTTTGCGCGTCTAGGGGAAAACTGCGTTGCCGTACAAGCCCTTTCGGCGCGGTGGCAGCGGTGGTCACACGTCGATATCGAGCACAAGCAGCCCGTCGATGCCGCCTTTGGCATGCTCGACCAGTTGCGCGCCAAGCGCCTTGTGTCGCGGATGGTCGGCGTATTGTTGCAGGGCTTCCCAGTCGTCAAAATCAATGACAAAGCCGTGGTTGTATCCGCGCTCGATCTGCTCGGGGCTTTGGGAACGACCACCAGTGAACCCCTGCGCCCCCGGCATATCGCTCACCAACTGCGAGAGATCACCGTAAATCTGCGCAATTGCGCTTTCGGGTACGTCAGGTTTGAATTTGGTCAGTACGATATGACGGATCATGGGACGGTCCTGTGGCAAATGCCGGGGTACCGGTCAGTCAAGGTGGGTCGCGTAATCGCTGACAAGCAGATGGAGCGGGTCCACGTCCTCTTCGATCTGCGCGAAACGTCCGATCGGATCCTTGAAGATGTTGTCGGTTTCATCGTCATTGACGGTCGATACCTCGCCGATCAGCACATCGCCCCCTTCCCCCCAGAACGCGTGCCAGTCTCCGGGGCGCAGGGTGACACTCTGGCCGGGCGCCAGCACCAGCTTTTCGCCCGGCGCATAGGGCATTACCACTCCGTCGCACATCACGGTGCCGCCACGGTCCTGCGCAAAGTTGCCATCGTCGTCGGAGCCGAAAAGTTCGACCACAAGATCGGCGCCGCCCCGGTTGATGATATCTTCGGCCTTGATCACATGGGTGTGCATCGGCGAAAGCTGATCGCGCCGCGAGATCAACAGCTTTTCGGCGTAACACATGCCGCCTCCGGCCCGCAGATCGGACAGGATGCCGTTGCGCAGGGTGAACAGGAAAAGCCCCATCCGGTCAAAATCGCCAGCGCCATAATCGGTGATATCCCAACCGCACCGCGCGTCGATGACATGCCGCGCGGCAGTTGCGTTCTGGCGAAACTCGGCTGGCGTCCAATAGGCGAACGGCGGCAGCACCTGACCGAAGCTGCGCATCATGTCGTCAGCTTCGGTCAGGATCTTGTTGATGTCGGATCGCTTCACGGCGCGTGCCCTCCTGCGCAAGGTCTGCGCGACGCTTGCGCAAAAGGGCGTGAGCCGTCAAGCGGAGCCGTGAGCGCGGATGATCAGATCAGGATCATATCGTCCGAAATCTGCGCCAGATTGGTGTCATGGAACACCACAGATACGTTGTCATGGGCAAAGATCACCTTGTCGCCCGCTTGGGCCATTGCATCTTTCGCATCTGTAATGCTGTCAAAGTCAAAGGCCTGCAGATCGATCGTATCCCACGCTTCGAGGTCCACCACCGTGTTCATGCTTGCCGCATCAGTGGGCCGGAATACAAAGATGTCCGACCCCTTGCCGCCCACTAGGATGTTGGTGCCCGCTCCTGCGTCGAGCCGGTCATCAACGCCCTGTGCGCGCATCCAAGCAGCAAGGTCATCGGCGCTTTCGCGGATGAACTCGAGGCTTTGTGAAAACGCTTCGACGACCGCCTCGCGGCTCCAGCTGTCGCTGGCCAATCTGGCGGTCCAGCCATCGAGGCCCTGCGCATCGGGGCTGCGGTCCAGCACGTTTTGGTAAAGCAGCGTCACGAATTCGGCGTCGGTCGTATCGGAATAGGTCTGCTGGAACTCGCGGCTGCCGGTAAAGCCCGCGACGGCATCGCCCATCGCCATGCCTTCGGCCAGTTTACCGCTCCATCCGTCAAAACCGGCAGCGTCCGGTGCGCGCCCCAGTGTCGCCTGATACAGGCGGAACACATCGTCGCTGAAGCTCGCTTGCAGCAGGGGTTCGCTGACCCCCATCGCATCGATTTCGGTCTTCTGGATGAACTCGGGACTTTGCGCCATGCCCAATACGATGTCTGCGCGGCTCGCCTGCCCGCTATCAAGCGCCTGCGTCCAGCCGGCGAACCCTGCCGCATCCGGTTCCCGGCCCAGCACATTGTTGTAAAGCAAGCTGACAAATTCGCCCGTATCGAGGGGCCCGTAGCGGTTAGAGAACTCCGGCGAGGCGGTGATGAGGCCCGCGAGATCGATGAGATCGCGGTCGCCCGATGTCAGCTGATCCACCCAGTCGCGCAGGCCGACGACATCGGGTTCGCGCCCCAGTGTGGCCTGATAAAGCCGGTAAAGCTGTGCGGCCGCCGTATCGAAAGCGGTATCTGTCTGCTCTGCAATGAGGACGTCATCGCCGTCGGTGCCGATCATCACGTCGGCAGAGGCCGTACCGGTCATCAGGCCTTCGGGCATTGTTTCCGCAGCAGGTGCGCCGCCGCGACCAAGCTGTCCCGCGTCGCCGGTGCCGAAACCCGCGGCGCGCTGGTCTGCCGCGCTGATCACGCTGTCGAAGATGACAAAATCGCTGATCGTTCCGTTGAAATGGCTGTGGATACGGTCGGCACTGCCCGAGATATTGTTTGCGCCACTGCCGCCGACAATCAGATACTCTTTGTTGTTGAGCATGTTGTAGGACACGTCGGGCTTATAGGCGACGCGCGCGCCGTCGAGCATGACTTCGACGCCCGCGGGCCCGAATGTCACGGCCAGATCATAGGCCACGCCCGCCTCGATCAGACCCTGCGCCTCGAGATAGTAGGACTTCTCCGCGTCCTGCACCCGCAGTTGCAACGTGCCCACATTATTCAACGACGCGATAATGTGCCCGCCGTTGCCCTTGTCGGTGGCGTCCTTGGAAAAGAGCACCTGATAGTCCGTCAGCGCGTCGGCCACGAAATTCATGGCGATGGTGCCGCTGTCGAGGGCCAGCGCGTCGGCATGGGCGAAGGTCAAAGGCGCCCGCGCATCGGTCGTAAAGCTGTGGCTGCCGCCCGCGGCAAAGACCGGCGCGGGCAAACCGTCGATGCTCAGGTCCGCCGCGCGCATCACCCCACTAGGGGGGGCCTGGTTGGGGGCGTTTGTGCCGTTTGTTTGTGGGCTGAGGGCTTCTTGCAGGTCGTCGATGGTGTGCACGATGCCGTAGGCGGGGGCGGCGGTGTGTTCGATGTCGCTGAGTTTGACGAGATCGCCGTAAACCGTGATCTGGCCCAGCTGGTCGTCGTTATGCGCGCCGCCGTTCTTGCCCTGATCGGAGTAGAGCGCGATCACCGAGTGGTCCATCACACCATCGCCGTTCACGTCGCCGTAGGTGATCGAGGCGATCTGCGTCGTGTGGCCCTCGATCACCAGCCGGTCGCCGTCGGCGCGGCTGAAGTCGGTGACCATGTCGTTGCCGATCACGTCAACCCAGTGGTCGTGCAGCTTGTCGTTTTCGCCCGCCACGCCGTGCCAGTTGATCGTGCCATCGTCGCGCGTGTGCTTTTCGATGTAGCGTTCCTTGGCGTTGATCAGCGTCTGGAAGTAGAAAATATCCGCCCCCGCGCCGCCCGTCAGCACGTCATCCGCCGGGATCGGCTGATCGGGGTAGAGCTTGCCGTTGGTCAGCTCGCCCAGCGGGTCGCCTTCGTCGCGGTCGGGATCGTAGAAGATCGCGCCCTCGCGGCCGTCCGCACGGCTGATCAGCAGATCGTCGCCCGCGCCGCCGTTCAACCGGTCCTCGCCGTGCCCGCCATCCAGAATGTCGCGCCCGGTGCCGCCGTTGAGCGTGTCGTTGCCGTAGTCGCCCTGCAGGATGTCATCGCCGCCCGCGCCGACCAGCCGGTCGTTGCCGCCGCCCCCGTTCAGCCCGTCCGCACCGGTCGTGCCGTCCAGCGTGCCGGCTTGCCCGCCGTCCACCTGTAGCGCGGGCATCCGGGTCATATGGCCATGATGGGTCGCACCATAGGACATCATGATCGCCTTGAGCGTGTCGGATGCGTGATGCACATCGCCCAGCACCGGCAGCAGATCCTCCATCATCGCGGCCATGCGCGCGGGATCGTCCAGCGCCGGATCGACCGCCTGCGCCAGCGCGAGAATCTGCTGCTCGCCCAGCTGCTGGCCAAAGATCATGACGTTGCCGATGTCGCCCTCGAACAGGCTGTGCGCGTCGCGGTCATCGGTTTCGTGCCAGGCGCGGCTGCCGCCGATCACCAGCGCGCGGTCGTTGGCCGAAATGCCCATCTTGAACTGCGGCTCGGCGGCGACAAGCTCACCGTCCAGCCAGATCTTGAGCCCCTCCGTGCCGAAGGTCACCGCAAGCTGGTAGGTCTGCTGCGCGCTCAGCACCAGATCTGGCACCTTGAGCCACTCCGTCTCGCCCGCGCTTTCCTGTGTCACCACCAGCGTGCCGTCCTGCACCCAGACCGTCAGATGCCCGCCGTCCTCGCGGCCCCGACCGTCCTTGGACAAAACCGCATGCATCCCCGGCAGGTTGTCGAGCGAAAAACTCAACGAAACCGTCCCGCCCCCAAGCTCCAGACTGCGCTGATGACCAACGTCCATATAATCACCGGCCGCGCCGGAAAATGTATGCGTGCCCTCGATCGCGAAGGCCGGTGTCGGCACACCGGCAACCCTGACGTCGCCAAGCTGTGGCACCCCGTTCGGGGGGGCCTGGTTCGGGGCGTTTGTGCCGTTTGTTTGCGGGCTGAGGGCTTCTTGCAGGTCGTCGATGGTGTGCACGATGCCGTAGGCGGGGGCGGCGGTGTGTTCGATGTCGCTGAGTTTGACGAGATCGCCGTAAACCGTGATCTGGCCCAGCTGGTCGTCGTTATGCGCGCCGCCGTTCTTGCCCTGATCGGAGTAGAGCGCGATCACCGAGTGGTCCATCACGCCATCGCCGTTCACGTCACCGTAGGTGATCGAGGCGATCTGCGTCGTGTGGCCCTCGATCACCAGCCGGTCGCCGTCGGCGCGGCTGAAGTCGGTGACCATGTCGTTGCCGATCACGTCGACCCAGTGGTCGTGCAGCTTGTCGTTTTCGCCCGCCACGCCGTGCCAGTTGATCGTGCCATCGTCGCGCGTGTGCTTTTCGATGTAGCGTTCCTTGGCGTTGATCAGCGTCTGGAAGTAGAAAATATCCGCCCCCGCGCCGCCCGTCAGCACGTCATCCGCCGGGATCGGCTGATCGGGGTAGAGCTTGCCGTTGGTCAGCTCGCCCAGCGGGTCGCCTTCGTCGCGGTCGGGATCGTAGAAGATCGCGCCCTCGCGGCCGTCCGCACGGCTGATCAGCAGATCGTCGCCCGCGCCGCCGTTCAACCGGTCCTCGCCGTGCCCGCCGTCCAGAATATCGCGCCCGGTGCCGCCGTTGAGCGTGTCGTTGCCGTAGTCGCCCTGCAGGATGTCATCGCCGCCCGCGCCGACCAGCCGGTCGTTGCCGCCGCCCCCGTTCAGCCCGTCCGCACCGGTCGTGCCGTCCAGCGTGCCGGCTTGCCCGCCGTCCACCTGCAGCGCGGGCATCCGGGTCATATGGCCGTGATGGGTCGCACCGTAGGACATCATGATCGCCTTGAGCGTGTCGGATGCGTGGTGCACATCGCCCAGCACCGGCAGCAGATCCTCCATCATCGCGGCCATGCGCGCGGGATCGTCCAGCGCCGGATCGACCGCCTGCGCCAGCGCGAGAATCTGCTGCTCGCCCAGCTGCTGGCCAAAGATCATGACGTTGCCGATGTCGCCCTCGAACAGGCTGTGCGCGTCGCGGTCATCGGTTTCGTGCCAGGCGCGGCTGCCGCCGATCACCAGCGCACGGTCGTTGGCCGAAATGCCCATCTTGAACTGCGGCTCGGCGGCGACAAGCTCACCGTCCAGCCAGATCTTGAGCCCCTCCGTGCCGAAGGTCACCGCAAGCTGGTAGGTCTGCTGCGCGCTCAGCACCAGATCGGGCACCTTGAGCCACTCCGTCTCGCCCGCGCTTTCCTGCGTCACAACCAGCGTGCCGTCCTGCACCCAGACCGTCAGATGCCCGCCGTCCTCGCGGCCCCGACCGTCCTTGGACAAAACCGCATGCATCCCCGGCAGGTTGTCGAGCGAAAAACTCAGCGAAACCGTCCCGCCCCCAAGCTCCAGACTGTGCTGATGACCAACGTCCATATAATCTCCGGCAGCGCCGGAATAGCTGCGGGTTTCGAGATCTTCGTATACGGGCGTGAGGGACAGCGGGTTTTGCGGAGCGGTCTGGGCCATCGGGGATCCTTGAGTTTGTCAGCGTGGTAATGGCATAGCCATTGAATCTGGATAGAATGCGGCAGAAGTGTTAATAAAAAGGGGGTCGCGGCCCATACGGCGGGAGTTCGCCAATGGGGGTCTAAAAAATTGTAATCAAATGGTTTTTATTATTCCGGCGCACCGAAGATCACAGCGCAAAGCAATTTTTTGCCACTAAATAGTCGGAATTGCGTTAATCCGCCGACCAATTGCGGCAACGTAATTCGCCGAATTGCCCGATGCTGAATGAATTATGTAAATATTGTGCGGTTTATGCCAGCCCGCATTCTCGCCCCAAAAGGTTAATGATCGAATTGCGGATTTGCGCCGGTTGTATATGCCGCCCTATTCCGCGGCGACCCAACGGGATGCCACGGCGGACAGATCCGCGCCCCACTTCTGGGCGATGATCACTACGCCGGGGGTGGCGCCTGCGGGGGCGTCCGAGACAGCCCAGCGCCGCCCGACCGTGTGAATGGCCCGCATGCCTTCGGGCGTCGGGACGAACCCTTTTGCGCGGACCAGATTTTGCTCGGGCGCGGCGAGAAATCTTGCCACTGCCTCGACGTCGCAGTCGGTGTCGAAGCCTATGATACGGCTTTGAAACGCGTCGGCGTGCGGATGGAAATCGGTCAAGGCTTCTCCATCATGGCTTTCGTGGCGCTGCAATACGACCGGATTTGGCACCTTTGCATGGTGGGCTTTCACGACGGTCGCGTTCGGGGCCTTTTCGCCCAGCCAGTTTTGCAGCGCGCCGACGCCGTCCTGTGCGACGAGATCGCATTTGTTCAGAAGCACGAGATCGGCGTCAGACAACTGCCGTTCGATCGTGTCGCCGATATACGCATCGCTTACCTGTGTGCGGATCGTTTCGGCATCCGCGAGCACGACGATCCCGTCTACAGCAAGCCCATCCATGATCGATACGGACGCCGCGATTGCACCGGGCATCGCAACGCCGCTGGCTTCGATGAGAATATGGTCCGGGGTCTGCTCCAGTGCCGACAGATCGAGCATCGCCTGAATGAGGTCATTGCCGTAGCTGCAGCACACGCAGCCGCCCGCGATTGAAATCATCGTCTCGTCCTGCGCCTCGATCAGGTCCGCATCAATCGGCAATGAACCGAATTCATTGACCAGCACGGCGAGCTTCGTTCCGTCCGCGTGGCGCAAAAGGTGGTTCACCAGCGTTGTCTTTCCCGCCCCGAGGTAGCCTCCGATCACCGTTACCGGCAGCATAGCGCGGGCCTCAGACGTCGGCGGCCGCAAACACGCGGCCCGCCTGTACCGTGCCCCAGACACGCACGTCCTTGATGCTGTCGGCCGTGGCTTCGGTCGGGTCGTCCTCGAGCACGGCGAAATCGGCGCGTTTGCCGGCCTCGATGGACCCGATCTCTCCGTCGAGCTTGAGCGTATAGGCCGCGCCCAGCGTGATGGCATGCAGGGCTTCGGGGATGGTGATGCGTTCACTTTCACCCAGAACGCGGCCGGATGCCGTGAGGCGGTTCACGGCACACCACGCGGTAAAGAGCGGACCAAGCGGTGTGATGGGCGCATCGGAGTGGATTCCCATCGGGATCGCGTTGTCGAGAGCCGTTCGGCAGGCGTTCATGCGTTCGGCCCGCTCCGGCCCGACGGTCAGGGCGTAGTGTTCATCCCCCCAATAGAAGTGGTGATTGGCGAACAGATTGACGCACATCCCAAGCTTGGCCATCTGGCGGAATTGCGCGGCATCGGCCAGCTGGCAATGCTGCAGCGTAAAGCGGTGATCGCGGGCCGGATGTTTCTGAAGCGCCTTTTCAAGCGTCTCCAGTGCCAGCTGTGTCGCCTGATCCCCATTGGTATGGGTGTGGACCAGCAAGCCGTGTTCTAGCGCCTTTTCGTAGATGGTCAGCATGTGTTCGGGGGTGATGTACCACAGTCCGTTCGGCGCACCGTTGTAGTAGCCCGGCGCACGCATGCGGGCGGAGAATCCCTGAATGGAGCCGTCTGCCACCACTTTGATCGCGCCGAGCCGGAGCCGGTCCGTGGAGCGATTGCGCAGGGATATCGCATGCTCGATCAGCTCTTCCGTAGTCAGCCCGTGGAAAAAGCGCAGCGCCATCACGCGGGCGGGAAACTTTGGCTCGCCGGTGACCTTGATCATCATGTCTGCCACGTCATCGGACATTCTCGCGGCGAGATCGGTAACCGTGGTCACGCCTGCGCGCACGCACAGCCGGCCGAAGTCGCGCAGGCCGCGTTCGTCACAGGCCAGCATGTCGCGGTTGAACCCCACGTGCGCACCCACCGGTGTCATGATGTCGGGGCCTTTCAGTTCGCCAGTGGGCAGACCGTCATCGCCCAGCGGCACGCCGGGGTGGTTCACGCCGGGCTTGAGCAGTCCCGCCAGTTCGAGTGCCTTTGAATTGACGTTCATGATGTGCCCGGAGGCGTGCAGCACGCCCACGGGGCGGGTTGTCGAGACCTGATCAAGATCGGCGCGGGTCACGCGTTCGTTGTTGAAGTAGATCGGATCGAGCTGCCAGCCGGGCAAGGGAGCATCGGGGTCTTCCCGCGATTGCTCAGCGGCCTTGAGGCGCGCGAGCACGGCATCCTTGTTCTTGAGCCCGTCCCAGACCTTTCCGTCCGGATCCATGCGGTCGAAATAGCCGCAAAAGGTATAGCGCCACAGGGTGCCTTCCATTGTGTGCGCGTGCCCTTCGACAAGTCCGGGCATCAGAACCTTCTGGGCAAACTGTGTATCGAGGGTGTAGTCCCCCCAGCCTTCGAGCTCTTCCAGTGTGCCCGCGCCGATGATCTGGCCGTCCTGCACCGCGACATGGGTGACCGCGGGGCGCGCGGGATTCATGGTTATGATTTTGCGCGCTTGCTAGATCGTGATCACAGATCGGCCCCCATATCTGAGTGTTTTCTTCGCAAAACGTAGAAGGTTTTCGATGAACCGCACGAGATCAGGGCCGAGGTAAATTTTTAAGTGATGGTGCAACCCTGTTCTAGGCTCGGCGCAATAACAGACCAAAGGGAGTGAAATTTTATGAAGCGAATGCTCAGCACACTGGCGACATCCGTCGCGGCAGCCGCCGTCCTGGCGACCTCTGCGATCGCCGAGGATCCAAAGCGTGGCGGCCCGCTGACAATGGCCTTGCAACAAACTCCGCGGCACCTGAACCCCGCAGTCCAGTCTGGCACCGCAACGGGCCAGCCGGGCACACAGCTGTTTGCGTCGCTCCTGCGCTACGACGAGGGATGGGATCCGCAACCCTATTTGGCCGAGACTTGGGAAGTGGCCGAAGACGGCCTGTCCGTGACGATCAATCTGGTCAAGGGAGCCACGTTCCACGACGGGCAGCCGATCACGTCGGAGGATGTTGCGTTCTCCATCGACACCGTCAAGGCGAACCACCCCTTCAAATCGATGTTCGCCCCGGTGACCGAAGTCGAAACACCCGATGCGCATACGGCCGTTATCAAACTGTCCAAGCCGCATCCTGCATTGCTGCTTGCCATGTCGTCACAGCTGCTGTCGATCATCCCCAAGCACGTCTATGGTGACGGACAGGACCCCAAGGCGCACCCTGCCAATTCCAACGATGTTGTCGGTTCGGGGCCGTTCAAGCTGGTCGAATTCAAACCCGGCGAACACGTCATTCTTGAGCGGAACGAAGACTATTTCATCGATGGGCTGCCCTATCTCGACCGTATCGTGATGCGCATTCTTCCCGATGAAACGACGCGCACAATCGCCCTGGAAAGCGGTGAGCTGTTGCTGTCCGGTTTTGAGCAGAACCCGCGCAATATCGTGCGTCTGCAAAAGAACGATGGATTGACGGTAAACGCCGACGGCTATGCCGCGATCGGGCCGGTAAACTGGCTGGCGTTCAACACCAAGGGCGAGAAAACATCCGACCACAAGGTACGTCAGGCGATCGCGTATGCCGTCGATCGCAATTTCATCAACAAGGCGCTGAACCTCGGCACGGCGCCCGACGCGCTCACCGGTATTCACCCCGGCAGCCCGTTCTACGACGCCACGGTCGAGGCCTATGATGTCGATCTGGACAAGGCGAACGCCTTGCTCGATGAGGCGGGTTACGAAAAAGGGTCTGACGGGATGCGTTTTGCGCTGACTGTCGATTACGGCTGGCCGGGCATGAAGCCCTATGCCGAATACATGAAACCCCAGCTGAAAAAGATCGGTATCGATGTTGCGGTGCGCTCTTCTGCGGATTTCCCGACATGGGCCAAGCGCATCTCGACGTGGGATTTCGACATGACGATGGACAACGTGTTCAACTGGGGTGACCCGGTGATCGGCGTGCACCGGACATACTCGTCGGACAACATCAAGGAGGGCGTCATCTGGTCCAATACGCAGCAATACTCCAACGCGCGCGTGGACGAGTTGATGGAAGCTGCCGGCGCGACCAACGACACGGAAGAGCGTAAGAAACTCTATGCCGAGTTCCAGCAGATCATCGCTGATGAGCTGCCGCTGTATCCTTTGTGGGCCTCGCCCTACCACACGATTTCCGCAAGCTCGGTCGGGAATGCGCCGGTCAGCGTCTGGGGCACGTCCAGCCCGCTGGACCGTGTGTATCTGAAGTAGGTTCCTTGCGGACACGCGCCCGGACCGCAGTCGCGGACCGGGCGTTTTCAATTCTCTGAGCAGTGGAATTTCCGATGGGCCTCGGGCAGATTTTGACGAAACGCATCGGCTATGGCGTGCTGTTGCTGATCGCGGTGGTGGTGTTGAACTTTACGCTGATCACAATCGCGCCCGGCGATGTCGCGGATTCAATCGCGGGCGACATGGGCGGTGCAGATGCAGAGGTTCTGGCGGAAATCCGGACCCGCTATGGTCTGGACCAACCTTTTGTGGTGCAGCTGTGGCGTTATGTCAGTAAGGTTGCCGTGCTGGACCTAGGGTATTCCTATTTCTACAACCAGCCGGTCACGGACCTGATCCTGCAACGCCTGCCTGCCACGCTTTTGCTGGTGTTTGCCTCGCAGTTTCTGGCGATCACCGTGGGGTTGCTTTTGGGGGTGATGGCGGCGCGCAGGCCAAACAGTGTGCCGAACCTGCTGGTCACGTTCCTGTCCCTCTTCGGGTTCGCCGCGCCGGTTTTCTGGACGGGTATCCTGCTGATCATCCTGTTTGTCTCAGTCTTTCCGATTTTTCCGGTCGGCGGCATGATGAGCGCCTCCCTGATCGGGGCGCCGTTCTTAGAGCGTGCGGTCAATGTCGCCTATCACCTCGTCTTGCCGATGGTGACGCTGGCCTCGATCTATCTTGCGCTGTATTCGCGGCTGACCCGCGCCTCCCTGCAGGAAGTGCTGGGCAGCGATTACGTGCGCACCGCCCGCGCCAAAGGGTTGGCCGAGAACAAGGTGTTTTACAAACACGCACTGAAGAACTCGCTCGGCCCTCTGGTGACGGTCGCGGGCCTACAGTTCTCGGCGGTGATTTCCGGCGCCGTGGTGGTCGAGGCGGTGTTCAGCTGGCCCGGTCTGGGCACGCTCGCCCTGCAATCGATCCTCGCCCGCGACACACCGACAATCATGGGCATTCTGTTCTTTTCATCCTTGGTTGTGATCGTCGTGAACATCATTACCGATCTGGTGTTGCGGGCGATTGATCCGCGCATCCGTGCCGATTAGGAGCGCGTCATGAGCGATACCACTTCGCAGCCTTCTGGCGAACCGGAGCTTCGGATCACCAGCCCGTGGCGCGAGATGACAACGATGTTCTTTCGCAACTATGCGGCCGTTGCGGGACTGATCCTGCTGATCGCGATTTTGCTTTTCGTGTTTGTCGGACCGCTTGTCCACACCACCGACCCGTTCGAGATGGTTTGGGCGCCCTTCACACTGCCGATGCAGGAAGGGTTCATTCTGGGCACTGATTATCTGGGCCGCGACATCCTGTCGGCGATGATGGCCGGGGGGCAGGTATCGCTCGCCATCGGGCTTGCGGCGGCGCTTGTGTCGGTCATCATCGGCGTGTCGGTCGGTGCCTTCGCGGGATACTACGGCGGACTGGTGGAAGAACTGCTCATGCGGTTCACGGAGTTTTTTCAGGTGCTGCCGACGCTATTGTTTTCCATGGTCATTGTTGCGCTTTTCGGCGCATCCTTGTTGACGGTTACGCTTGCCATCGGGGTGGTGAGCTGGACCGCGGTGGCACGTGTGACCCGGTCCGAGTTTTTGCGCATCCGCGAGATGGAGTATGTCGCGGCGGCACGGTCCGGCTCGGCACGGGATCTGTATCTCATTTTCAAGGTGATCCTGCCAAATGCCCTGCCCCCGATCGTCGTGCAGGCGAACCTCATGGTCGGCTCCGCCATCCTGTTCGAAGCCGCGCTGAGCTTTTTGGGATTGAGTGATCCCAATGTGATGAGCTGGGGACAGGTCATAGGCTCAAACCGTCCCTATATTCTGGATGCAGGGTTTGCGGTTGCGATCCCCGGTTTTGCGATCTTTCTGACCGTGCTGGCGATTTCGCTCGTCGGCGACGGATTGAACGATGCCCTCAACCCCAAACTGAGGCAGCGTTGATGTCCGACCCGTTGCTTTGCGTCTCAGACCTTGTTGTCGATTTCAAAACCCGGGCGGGCAATGCCCGTGTGCTAGATCACATTTCACTTTCGGTCAACAAGGGCGAAATTCTCGGTATCGTGGGCGAATCCGGTTGCGGCAAGTCCATGACGGCCCTGTCCATCATGGGGCTCATCCCCGATCCCCCCGGCAAGATCACCTCCGGCTCGATCAAGCTGGGTGATCAGGAATTGGTGGGCATGGGTGTTGATGATTTGTGCCGCATCAGGGGCAAGGAAATCGGGATGATCTTTCAGGAGCCGATGACCTCGCTCAACCCTGTGTTCACCGTCGGGGAGCAAATTGCCGAAAGCGTGCGCTTGCACGAAGGGGCCACGGCCAAGGCGGCGCATGCACGGGCGGTAGAGATGCTGGAGGCCGTCGAAATACCCGAGGCCGCCGCCCGCGCCCACGCCTATCCCCATCAATTGTCGGGGGGGATGCGTCAGCGGGTCATGATCGCGATGGCGCTGGCCTGCCGCCCCCGCGTTCTGATCGCGGATGAACCGACGACCGCGCTGGATACGACAGTGCAGGCGCAGATCTTCGATTTGTTGCAAAACCTGCAGGATGAAATGGGCACTGCAATCATCATGATTACCCATGACATGGGCGCGATTGCCGAACTCGCGGACACTGTGGCCGTGATGTACGCGGGACGCATCGTCAAGAAGGGAAAGGTCGACACGGTGCTTTCACACCCCGATCATCCCTATACGCGGGGCCTGATCGCCTGTGTGCCGCATTTGTCAGCCACGCCCGGTCCGGTCCGTGAACGTCTGATGGAGATCGAAGGGGTGGTGCCAGCGTTGACCGATCTGGGCAAGGGCTGCGCCTTTGCGCCGCGCTGTCCCCTGGTGATGGACAAGTGCCGTTCGCAAAAGCCGCATCTCTTAGCCACGCAGGAGGACCATCTGGCGGCCTGCTGGGCGGTCGAGCCGGAGGTAGCGCAATGAGCGGGTCTGACATTGCCCTCAAGGTGACGGACCTGAAGGTCCATTTCGGTGGCAAGCGCGGTCTTCTGGGCGGCGAAGGCACCACCGTACATGCGGTCGACGGCGTCAGCTTTGACGTGCCCGCAGGCACAACATTCGGCATCGTGGGCGAGAGCGGATCCGGCAAATCGACCACGGCGTTGGCGATCATGCGACTGGTGCATATCACCGATGGCAAGGTCACGTTGCGCGACACGGCGCTGAGCGATTTGGAAGGTGCTGCGCTGCGCGATGCCAGATCCCGGTTCCAGATTGTCTTTCAGGATCCCTATTCATCGCTGAACCCGCGCAAACGGGCGGGCGCGCTGGTGCGCGAACCGCTGGACCTGATGCGCATCGGAACGCCGCAGGAGCGCGAGGCGAAGGTGGCGGAACTCTTCAGGCAGGTGGGCCTGCGTCCCGAACAACAGGCGCTTTTTCCGCATCAGTTTTCGGGCGGGCAGCGTCAGCGTCTGGGGCTCGCGCGTGCGCTTTCAACACGTCCGGAGCTGATTGTCTGTGACGAACCCGTGTCGGCGCTTGATGTGGCGATACAGGCCCAGATCCTAAATCTGATGGGCGACTTCCAGAAAGAACTGGGCCTGACGTATCTGTTCATTTCTCACGATTTGGGAGTGGTGCAGCACATCTGTGACACGGTCGCGGTGATGTATCTGGGCCAGATTGTCGAGCTTGCCGATCGGGTCAGCCTGTTTACCAACCCGCGCCATCCCTACACCAAGGCGTTGCTGAGCGCGGTGCCGTCGGTGCACGGAAACAGCCGTGACAGGCGCAACCGGACCCGACTGAAGGGCGATCCGCCCAGCCCTATCAATCTGCCGAAAGGCTGCCGTTTTGCGTCAAGGTGCCCGATTGCAGAAGACCGGTGCCGTGTGGCCCCACCCCCGCTCGAGACGCGGGCGGACGGGCATCAGGTGGCGTGCTATCTCGCAGGCGGGTGAAACTGGACCGTTCGTGCGGCAGGCTGCGCCCGCAAACTGCAGATCAGTGTGTCCAGGCACCGCGGCGGGATGTGGCAAAGTTCTCGCCGTAACCACCCGCGCGGATGTTGGGTTTGCGCCGCTTGGGGTCCTGCACCTGCACCTCGATGCTGTGCTCTTCGGCGTATTCGAGGGCGTCTTCCTTGGTGGCGAACTCAAGCCGGACCTGACTTTGCGTATCGGATGACGATGTCCAGCCCATCAGCGGGTCGACTTCGCGGGCTTCTGTCGGCGCAAATTCCAGAACCCACTTGTGGGTCTTTGCGGTGCCCGAGGACATTGCGGTTCGGGCTGGCTGATAGATTCTCGCGCGCATGTGTCATCTCCGTTCGGCTTGCTGTGGATATGGCATGGCGCAGGGGGCCGCGCAAGTGTAGCGGCGCGCTGCGACATCATGCCAGTTTCTGTCAGCAAAGCGGTCGCGCACCTTGAACATATGGTGAAAGATGACACCTATAGCGCATTCCCAAGAAGAGACGCTCATGCCCTACGCTCATTCCGACGGTTCACAAGCCACTGCGATCCTGTCAAATCCCGCGCCAGATGTCCGCAACCGGCCCAAGCTGGAAGGCGGCCAACAGTTCATGCTGTCGACCGAATTCGAACCGGCCGGGGATCAGCCGACGGCGATTGCAGAGCTTTCGGAAGGCGTGAAGTCAGGCGAGCGCGATCAGGTGCTGTTGGGGGCCACCGGCACCGGCAAGACGTTTACGATGGCCAAGGTCATCGAGCAGACGCAGCGCCCCGCCATCATTCTCGCCCCGAACAAGACGCTGGCGGCACAGTTGTACGGCGAATTCAAAGGCTTCTTTCCCGACAACGCCGTTGAATATTTCGTCAGCTACTACGACTACTACCAGCCCGAGGCTTATGTCGCCCGGTCCGACACCTTCATCGAGAAGGAAAGCCAGATCAACGAACAGATCGACCGCATGCGCCACTCGGCCACGCGGGCGCTGCTGGAGCGGGACGATGTGATCATCGTCGCGTCGGTGTCGTGCATCTATGGTATCGGATCGGTCGAGACCTACGGCGCGATGACACAGGATCTGAAAACCGGCAGCACCTACGACCAGCGACAGGTGATCGCCGACCTGGTGGCGCAGCAGTACCGCCGCAACGACGCATCATTCCAGCGCGGCTCTTTCCGGGTGCGCGGCGACAGTCTCGAGATTTTTCCCGCGCACCTCGACGATCGCGCCTGGAAACTGTCGTTCTTTGGCGAAGAGTTGGAAAGCATCACCGAGTTTGATCCGCTGACCGGAGAAAAGACCGGCACGATGGACCAGATCCGGGTCTATGCAAACAGCCACTATGTCACGCCGAAGCCCACGATGAATCAGGCGATCATCGGGATCAAGAAAGAGCTGCGCATGCGGCTCGACCAATTGGTCGCGGAAGGAAAATTGCTGGAAGCGCAGCGTCTGGAACAGCGTACGAATTTCGATCTTGAGATGCTCGAGGCGACGGGTGTTTGCAACGGTATCGAAAACTACTCTCGCTACCTCACGGGCCGCGCCCCGGGCGAGCCGCCCCCCACCCTGTTTGAGTTCATCCCCGACAACGCCATTGTCTTTGCCGACGAGTCCCACGTTTCGGTGCCCCAGATCGGTGGCATGTACAAAGGCGACTATCGGCGTAAATTCACGCTGGCCGAACACGGCTTCCGCCTGCCGTCGTGCATGGATAACCGTCCGCTCAAGTTCGAGGAATGGGACGCGATGCGCCCGCAATCGGTTTTCGTGTCGGCAACGCCCGCCGCTTGGGAAATCGAGCAATCTGGCGGTGTCTTCACGGAGCAGATCATTCGACCGACGGGTCTTCTGGATCCGAAGGTCGAGATCAGGCCCGTTGATATGCAGGTGGACGATCTGCTTGATGAAGTGCGCAAGGTTGCCGCCGATGGCTTCAGAACCCTGTGTACGACGCTGACCAAACGGATGGCCGAGGATCTGACCGAGTACATGCATGAGCAGGGCATCCGCGTGCGCTACATGCACTCCGATATCGACACGATCGAACGCATCGAGATTCTGCGCGACCTGCGGCTGGGCGCTTTCGATGTGCTGATCGGGATCAACCTGCTGCGGGAGGGGCTCGATATCCCCGAGTGCGGTTTGGTGGCTATTCTGGATGCTGATAAAGAAGGTTTCCTGCGCTCCGAAACGTCGCTCGTCCAGACCATCGGGCGTGCTGCGCGTAATGCCGAAGGGCGTGTGATCATGTACGCGGACCGCATAACAGGGTCGATGGAGCGGGCGATGGGCGAAACCGAACGCCGCCGTGCCAAGCAGATGGCCTATAACGAAGAACACGGCATCACGCCCTCCACCGTCAAAAAGAACGTCGAGGATATTCTTGCCGGTCTGTACAAGGGCGATACCGACCAATCGCGCGTCACGGCGAAGGTCGACAAGCAGATGGCCGGTGGCAATCTGCAAACGGTTCTGGACGGATTGAGGGCAGACATGCGCAAGGCGGCTGAAAATCTGGAGTTCGAAGAGGCCGCGCGCCTGCGCGATGAGGTCAAGCGGCTCGAAGCGGTTGATCTGGCGGTGGCGGATGATCCGATGGCGCGTCAATACGCTGTCGACAAGGCCGTTGACGCGGCGCAAGCAGCTTCGGGCAGATCGACGATGGGTCGCGGTGGAATGCGGGGAGGCGTGAAACGGCGCAAAGGGCGATAAGGGCCGCGCGAGCAACACAGCTGCAGCGTCGCTCTGAGCGGTCCCGCGATCCTATCACGCCGGTCATGGTGGAACCTTTTGCCGCAGTCACCCGTTATTCTATCAATCAATGAGTTTGACAGAATACGGAGACATACAATGGAACTGGGTATACTTGGACTGATTATCCTAATCGCAGACATCTATGCGATTTATCAGATTTTCACATCGCGCGCGTCGGGTCTGGGCAAACTGCTCTGGATCCTTGGTGTGCTGATCTTCCCTGTCGTCGGCTTTATCGTTTGGCTGCTGGCGGGTCCGCGCGGCAACGCAGTTCGCGCCTGATACCGGATAAACCTGAACTAAGCGAAAGCCCGGCATGTGCCGGGCTTTCGTTGTTTCAGGGTGACGGTAACTGTTTGTTAACGCTCGTTAACCAAAATCGCGGTTCGGGAAGGAGACCCTGTGCCGCAACGACTGTCCATTGTTCTGATACTGCTGATGTGCTGGACGTTGCCCGCATGCGCCGGCGCGTGGTTGAAAGAAAAAGGTTCGGGGTTCGCGTCAGTATCGCTGAGCGGGAATTACTATCTGGACACCGCAAACTCGACTTACATCGAATATGGCCTCTACCATAACTTGACGGTGGGCGCCGACATCACGCTGCTGCGCAGCAGATACGGTGTGCAAAGTGGCTTTGCGACCTTTTTCATGCGGCGCCCGATCGGGCCGACCGATGGCAACACGCGGTGGGCCTACGAACTGGGTCTGGGGGCGGGATGGGTCGAGGGCCGGGTATCGCCACTGGTCAAGACCGGCCTGAGCTATGGACGCGGTATTACACTGTTCGACAAGAACGGATGGTTGAGCGTAGACAGCTCAGTCACATGGGATGTGAGCTACGGCTATCATCTGAGCAAGGTCGAGACGACCGCGGGCCTCAACTTTTCCGACCAACTTGCCGGTATGATGCAACTGTATGTCGGGGAGTTTTCGGGCAGCGGGTTTGTGGTGATTGCACCTTCGATCATCATCAAACCAAAGAAAACCAAACTTCAATTTCAGGTCGGAGCCGAAACCGAGTGGGGAAATACGGACAACTCGGCGTTAAAGATCGGTCTGTGGCGCAGCTTCTGAGATGCCCCGACGCAGTGTATCTGCACCGGGGCGGGCTTTGGATCAGGTGACGTAATTGTCCATGCGGACAGTCATACTGATTTTTCCCTGTACCGCTTCGGACCACACAATTGCGACCTGATCGCGGTTGCTGCCTTGCTGGGTCCGCACAAAAGGCATTGTAAATACGAGACCACCCCCGCCGTCGCGCACACCCCCGCGCACTGTCACAGCATCGACATTGACCGCCCGCGAGTCGAACGGCAGGCCATTGCCGACGCCCACCACCCAGGTTTGCTGGGCCGAGTTTTCCTGATGCTCCAACCGAAGCGGATTTTCGACAGGTGTGTTGACGCCGTGGAACGAATTGCCTTGCCAGTTGATATTTTGCATCCGGCTGTAATTGAGGTCCGCGAATGTCGTGTCCACCCGCTCGACCTGATTGATGTTCCCGTTGATGCTGCGGAAACGGTTGCCGCTGACATTCATGCCGTTGATGAAATGGCCGGGGCCGTATGGCTGAACCACGATATAGTTGAAAAACGGCGACACTTCACCCGACAGGAATACGTTGCTCGTGATGTCGAGTGAGCTGAACGAAAACCCCGATGTATAGGACGGATCGGAATCACGCTCGTTGTTCCATTCGATAAAACAGTTATCGCAATAGTTCTCCGAAATGATCGCCGAGGCATATTTTTCGGCCAAGACGATCCCGGCAGACCGGAAGCCATCCTCGACGGTGTCACCCTGAAAGAAATGGTTGCCCGCAATGATGTGATTTTGCCCGGACACCACGGCAAAATGTCGGAACCGCGTTGCACGGTTGTTGCGGATTTTTGCGTCATTCGCGTTGATGTTCAGGGCGATCGTGCTGCGGTTTGGAACGGTCAGCGCGTCTTCGCCCGAAAGGAATTGGCATCCCTCGATGAAAATCCCCTGACAGCCCCCCCCGATCGAGGTAACACCGCGGTCCTTCGGGGTGGTCACGAAACAATCGCGCAGGGTGAATACGGGGCCTGCCGGGGCCAGCATGATCCCGCTGGACCGGTTTGAGCATTGGAATTCGATATGCTGCAGACCGAACTTACTCAGCGCATCGAAGCCCGAGAAATCAAGCAGGTATTTGAACCGCTGAAACGTGAAATTCTGGGTGCCCGCTGCATCGTAGAGCGGTGCGTTCATGGTGATTTCGCCCGTGGCGACATTTTTCGAGCGCACGTAAATCTCACGACCGACACCGGGTCCGCTGATGTGCGATCCGACTGCGATGTTCGCGATATTCTGAACGTTGCTGAGCGTGCGCGACTGGTTCGGATTATACGTCGCCTGCCCCGTCACCGTGTCTGTGGCCCATGCAGGGCTGTCGATGGCCAAAAGCTGCCCGTTCTTGATGATCCGGCGCGTGGCGTAGCGAGTGCGATCCGGGACTGTCGCCTGCATGTCCACAGGGCCCGATAGGGAGACTTTGCGCCCACCCAGATCCAGCGATTCATGGTCAGAGTTGTTGATCAGCGCCTGGAACGCCTTGCGGAACGCCAATTCCTCGTTTCCGAACGCCTCGATATAATTGGGCAAATCGTAGTTGCGACGCAGCAGCAGGACCGCTTCCGTGGGCATGCTCACGGTGCCTTCAAATTTTGTCGGCGCGTCAAAGGTTACATTGCCATTCAGACGGAATGATCCCGCAGGGATCAGAACGGTACGACCGTTTGCGGCCGAATTTGCCGCTTCAAAGGCGGCTGTGTCGTCGGTAGACCCGTCGCCCACCGCACCAAAGTCGCGGACATCCACTGTCGCCACGACATCGGACAAGAATACCGAGGAGATATCCGAAATCTCGATATCGTCGATACGTGTCACGCCGCCATTCTGGCCGATAAGGTCGATACCGAAATGGCCGTATGCCGCTTCCGTACCCCAAACCATGTCGACGCCCTGTCGGTTACCGATGCCAACGATCGCACTGACCTCGACCACCTGGCCATAGGTTGTCAACGCGGCGGTCGCCGCTTCGTCTGTCACGTTCGAAATCCGGCTGCCGTTCGCGCGGGCGGCATATGCGGCGATCCGAACGGAGGGCAAGCTGCCACTGACCGCCTTGATACGCACTTTGACCTGCAAATAGCATCCCGGCAGGATCGGCGTTTCACCCTTGAAGCGGAGCCGTTGCGTGCTTTGTGTTTTCAGCAACTCCAGCGCACCGCCAAAATCCTGATCCGCCGGGACGAAAGAGGCGTCAGCGGTGCTGGCGTATGTAGGAGACCCCGGCGTACCATCGCCGCGTGAGTATTGGTCCAGCCCGTCTGCAAATGGTGCAGGCATCAGTTCGATGCCATCGGTAATCGCCTTGTTCATCTGTAACCCTTTCGCGCTTTCCCGGCGCAGATGCCGGACAAGGGAAGGGAAATATCAACAAGGTGTTAATCGTGCGCTAGACGACCGAACGGCGTTACCGCAACAGGTCAGACCGACGCCCCCGGTGCATCGAGGATTTGCACACCGCTGATGCGCCACCCGTTTTCCGTTTGCTGCATACGATACTCAAGCACATGTAGGCCACCGGACTGATCGGTAATCATGACCTTCTGAAAAAAGACGCCAACATCCTCGCGCAGCTCGAGGTATTGGACTTGCGCAGGGCGCCAGACCATCGGGTAGCCTTGGGTGACCATGCGGCCAAAGTTCTGCGGCGTCTGAAACAGACGCTGAAGCGTCGGGCTGGCGAATGTAAATGCTGTTTCGAAATCGTCCGTCTTGAACGCCTCGAACTGGCTGTTGATCGTTCCTTTGATTGCGCTCTGATCCGCGACTGCGGGCGTGAAAGACAGGGGCAGTATCGCCAATGCGCCAAGAATGGTTTTCATGAAATCTCTCCCTGTGATCGATGGCCTAATGGTAAAGCACATCGATCACAGGGCAAGAATTCAGTCCTCAGCCAGCTTTCCGGCCAAGGCATCATCAATCAGATCGATTGTCTCCTGAACGCCGTAAAGTGCTATGAACCCACCGAAACGTGGCCCTTGGCTCGCGCCGAGCAGTACCTCGTAGAGCGCAGTGAACCATTGGCGCAAGGGGTCGAAACGATCACGACCACAGGCGAAAACTTCCGATTGCAACGCCTCGGCATCAAGACCGCCCTCCCACGCGACCAAGCGCGCCCGCAGGTCTTCGAGCGCTTCGCGTTCCAGATCGGACGGCGCGCGGAACACTTTCGTCGGTTTCACGAAATCGTTGTAGTAGCGCACAGCGTATCCCGCGGCGGCGTCCATGCCGGGATGCGTCTCGGGCGTGGCTTCTGGGGCATAGCGCTGGATGAAGCCCCACATCTGCGACTTGTCCTCCGCGCTCGACACAGACGCGAGGTTCAGAAGCATGGAAAACGGGACGACCATATCGGATTTAGGAACATCACCGCCATGGATATGCCAAACCGGATTGTTCAGTTGCGCCTTGATGTCCTGTGTCTCGAACGCGCGCAGCTGTTGATGATATTCATCCATCGCTTTCGGAATGACGTCGAAATACATCCGTTTTGCGGTCTTCGGCTTGAGATACATGAAGTAAGACAGCGATTCCGTGCTCGCGTAGGTCAGCCATTCATCGATGGTCAGCCCGTTGCCCGACGACTTCGAGATTTTCTGACCATTCTCATCGAGAAAGAGCTCGTAAGTGAAATGCTCCGGCGCCTTTTCACCGAGAATACGGCAGATTTTGTCGTAGATCGGGGTATTGGTAGAGTGGTCCTTGCCGTACATCTCGAAGTCCACGCCCAGCGCGGCCCAGCGGGCACCGAAATCCGGCTTCCATTGCAGCTTTACATTCCCGCCCGTCAAGGGCAGCGTCATTTCGGTGCCGTCTTCGTCGTCGAACGTAACGGTCCCGTCTTTTGCATTCACTTCCTTCATCGGGACGTACATCACGCGGCCCGTTTGGGGGTGGATGGGCAGGAAAATGGAATAGGTCTGCCGACGCTCCTCACGCAGCGACTTGAGCATGACCTCCATGATTTCATCGTATTTTTCCGCTGCGCGTAGCAGGATTTCGTCAAACTTGCCGCTGCCGTAAAACTCTGTCGCCGAATAAAATTCGTACTCGAAGCCAAACGTGTCGAGAAAACGACGCAGCATCGCGTTGTTGTGGTCGCCAAAACTGTCATGCGTGCCGAATGGATCGGGCACTGAGGTCAACGGCTTCTGAAGATGCTCTGCCAACGCCTCGGGGTCAGGCACATTTGCGGGCACCTTGCGCATGCCATCCAGATCGTCCGAAAAACAGATAAGGCGCGTCGGAATATCGCACAGCTGTTCGAACGCGCGGCGGATCATCGTGGTGCGTGCCACCTCGCCGAACGTTCCGATATGGGGCAGTCCCGACGGGCCGTATCCCGTCTCGAAAAGCACATGGCCCTTTTCCGGCGGCTTGTTCTGATAGCGTTTGAGCACCCGGCGGGCCTCTTCAAAAGGCCACGCTTTGCTCTGCAGTGCTGCTTCGCGCATCTCAGACATATCAATCTTCCCAGAAAATTATCGGTTCGCACCCGTCGTGCGAACTGGGCCATCATCTATTGCGTCACCCCTTGCGCGTCAATATTCTGCACTGCAACAGCAACCCGCTCGGAAAGTACCTCCATGACCAGCAACCCTTCGCTCGCCCTCAGCGCCCAAGACTGCCTGGTCGCACTCATGGTGGCGGTCTCGGCCTCCGACGAAGACATCGGCACCACCGAACTGATCAAGATTCAGGCCGCCGTCAACTTGCTGCCAATCTTTGCCGAGTATGACGTTGACCGGATCAAGGTGGTCAGCCAGATGGTTTTCGATCTGTTCGAGCAGGAGGACGGTCTGGACGCCCTGTTCGGCCTCGTAAGGGAAGCCCTGCCGGAGCGTTTGCACGAAACAGCTTATGCGCTTGCTTGCGACGTCGCTGCGGCGGATGGAACGCTCGAAGAAACGGAGCTGCGCTTGCTCGAAGAGATGCGGTATGAGTTGACCATCGACCGGCTGCACGCTGCTGCGATTGAACGTGGTGCGCGGGCACGTCACATGACCTGACCGCAGACCACGTCACTTGCCGTAGAGCACGCCCCAGCGTTCGATAAGCTGCTGCTGCATCCGTTTCGCGCGCCTGTTCCAACTGCGCCCACCTGCGGGGCCTTCGCGGTCCTCACGGGCAATGGTGGCACGGATATCCTCATCGGCGGCAAGGATCGCAAAAGCCATCTCCGTCCCGTCCGGCCCTGTCAGATACCCCGCCAAAGTGGAGACGAAATTCAACGTTCCCGTTTTGGCATCCACTTTTACAGGGTGATCCTTGATGGCGCGGCGTTGGTCGTCCAGCATCGCAATAGGCTTGAGAATGTCGCGGAAAGAGGCACTGCGCGCTTCCACCAGCGCGGCGACCATGTCACGGGCCGTAAGCCGGCTGTCATCCCCCAGACCGGAGTGATCGACCAGCGCCACAGATTGCATCGCCAACGTCTCTTTGGCCCAATCGTTCATCGCCGCCGCAGAAGCCTTGAGCGTATCGGGACGCGGCCCGCGCGCAGCCGTTGCCGCGAGACCCACCATTTCGGCCGTCAGGTTGTTGGAGAATTTCAACATGCCGCGCAAGATGGAATTCAGATCCGCGCTCGCGTGCCGTACGCAAATCTCGCCATCGGGCAATGCATCAATGAGTTGCGGAGAGCCGAGCCTGATGCCGTGGCTGCCTGCCATCACCGCCATCACTTCGCCGGCGTACAAACCCGGTTTGCGCACCGGCAACCATCGTGCGCCCCCCCTGCCCAACGCAGGGCGCGCAACGGTCCAGACATCCCGGTCCGCCTCGTTTGCATAGGTGTAGATCGGCGTCTGACGATCTCGAAGCTGCATCGTCGCCATCCCTACGGCAGGGCGATATTTTGCAGAGCGCCCTTCCATCGTGACCGCATATCCGTTGCTACTGCGCTTCCATTCAAAGTGGACCCGGTTGTAGTTCAAAGCGATGCCCGACACGCCGGGATTATAGCCGACCTGATCGGGCTGCTTGGGATCGATCCGGTCAAGGCGCGGAAGCGCGGCGTCATACACTTTGAAACCACCGCGCACACCGATGATACCCTGTGACTTCAACTCGGCGGCCATCGCTGCAAGCGTATCGGTATCCAACGTCGGGTCGCAGCCCCCGACAAGAACCAGATCGCCGAGAATTTCGCCATTCTCGATCCCGCCGGTCGCCATCAGCTGCGTTTCAAACCGGTGCAGGGGGCCAAGCGCATCCAGCGCGTAGAGCGCCGTCAGCGCCTTGGCGACACTGGCCGGGGGGCGGGCGGTCACAGGCTCTTGCATCTCGAGACCTGCGCCCGTTTTCGCATTGGCAACGGCAAAGGACACTTTGCCTTCAAGCCGGGCGGCCGCAATAATTTCCTCGGCCGGACGGGCGGCGCGTTTGAAAAAATCCTCTCCCCGCATGACGGGCCGTAAGGATGCTGTCGGCGGTGCCGCCGACACGGGAAGTCCCAAAGCGCTGGCGGCAGTCCCGCAGGCCAGAAACCAACGGCGACTGACGGAGAATTTGACAGGTGCAGACATACCCCATGCCTAGCCCATTGCCCGCGCGGACCACAAGCCATGTCAAAAGACATTTCCCCTCACATTCTCGCGTGATAGCGCAGCTACATGCAACGCGCCGTGCTCATCATGTTCATTGCCATGTCGCTGATCCCCGCAGGGGACAGCGCCGGTAAGCTGCTGACCACGACTGGGATGGCAGAACCCGCCTTCATCGCATGGTCCCGCTTTGCGATCGGGGCACTGGCGGTCCTGCCCTTTATCAAGCGCAATACGTGGGGGTTGCTTGCCGATTGGCGTATCTGGATGCGCGCCGCGACCTTGGCGTGCGGCATCAGTCTGATCCAGATGTCGCTACAGACAGAACCCATCGCAACCGTTTTCGCCGCCTTCTTCGTCGGTCCGCTGGTCAGCTACATACTCGCCGCCATCTTCTTGCGCGAAGCGGTTACCCCTTTGCGGTCTGCGCTGATCGTCCTGGGCTTTGTTGGCGTGCTCATCGTCGTACGACCGGGACTGGGCGCTTCGACGGGCCTGCTCTGGGCCGTTCTGGCCGGGTTTTGCTACGGGGCTTTTCTGGCGCAGTCCCGATGGTTGCGCGATACCGGATCGCCTTTGGCGCTCATCTTTTCACAGCTCTTCATCGCTGCCTTGCTCACCGCGCCTTTCGGCCTTCTCAACCTGCCGGCATTCGACGCCCGGGTTGTAATCCTGACCACGACATCGGCCCTCTGCTCAATGGCGGGCAATCTGTTGCTGCTTTACGCCAACCAGTTGGCCCCCGCGAGCAGGCTTGCGCCCTTGGTCTATTTCCAACTGGTCGCAGCCATAGGACTTGGATGGACCGTCTTTGGCGAACTCCCAGATGCCTGGACCTGGACGGGATTGGTCGTGATTATCGGCGCGGGGCTTGCGTCATCCCGTGCGCGCTGACCAAGCGCCCGAAGCGCGGATCGCGGTAGAAGACAGATCGACCATCGGAACATTTACGAAGCACCACGCCGGTGCCTCTGCCTGCGCCAAAAGCTGACTGTACCGCCCCGGTATCCGGTAGGGCGCATAGAGTGCGGCAGCCCGGCTCATCCGCGCAGAGATGCGGTCTCCGGGCCGGGCCAGAACGCCCACCGGGACCGACTGCATGATGCCGCGCCAGTCCTGCCACAGATGAAACTGCGCAAGATTGTCGGCGCCCATCAGCCATACAAATCTGACACCTTGATACTTGGCCTGCAAAGCCGCGAGGGTCTGCGCCGTGTACCGTGTGCCCAGATGCGCTTCGGCATCGGTTACCTTGACCCGCGGATGGCGCATCACGTCACGCGCCCGTGCAAGCCGGTCTGCCATTGGGGCCGGGCCACGGACTTTGAGCGGGTTGCCGGGACTGACAAGCCACCATACCTGATCGAGGCCAAACCGCTTGAGCGCCTCGCGCGTAATATGCGCATGACCTGCGTGCGCGGGATCGAAAGATCCGCCCAATAGGCCAATCACCTGCCCTGTCCGCGCATATGGAAACTGATGGCGCAAAGAAAACGGCCCCCGAGTGAACTCAGGGGCCGAAAGGACGGGATGGCCCGCCAATTGTCAATCGCCGATCAGTCCGCGAATTTGCGGATCTCGCCTGTTTTCAGCCGGTCGAAATAGCTGTGCATCTCACGCTTGACGATTGGCATGAGGAAATACAGCGCCGTGATGTTGACGACCGCCATGGCAAAGATCATCGCATCGGAGAAGTCGATGACAGCACCCAGCTGCGCCGCCGCGCCGACGATGATGAAGAAGCAGAAGATCAATTTAAAGATCAGCTCCGTCACCTTGCCTTCGCCAAACAGGTACGTCCATGCTTTCAGCCCGTAGTAGGACCAGCTGATCATGGTCGAGAACGCAAACAGGATCACCGCAAGTGCGAGAATGTACGGGAACCAGCTGAACCCGCTCGCGAATGCGGCAGAGGTCAGGGCCACGCCCGAAACGCCATCAACGGTCTGGATTGCGCTACCGGCTTCGTTCAGAACGAAATTGCCTGACGCCGGATCCATGACAAGAACGCCGGAGATGGTGATGACAAGCGCCGTCATGGTGCAGATTACAACCGTATCGATGAAAGGCTCGAGCAAAGACACGACGCCTTCGGTGATCGGCTCTTTCGTGCGCACCGCCGAGTGGGCAATCGCGGCAGAGCCCACGCCCGCTTCGTTGGAGAAAGCGGCCCGTTTGAAGCCCTGGATCAACGCACCGACAAAGCCGCCTGCCACGCCAAGACCCGTAAACGCGCCTTCAAAAATCTGGCCAAACGCCCAACTGATTTGATCCGCATTCACGATCAGGATGACCAAGGCCGCCAGAACGTAGAGGATCCCCATGAAGGGCACGATCTTCTCCGTCACCTTGGCGATGGACTTGATCCCGCCGACGATGACCAGAAACACGACTGCCGCAAAAATTGCGCCGGTGATCAGACCCGAGAAATCGCCTGTAATCTGTGTGATCTGTGCGTGTGCCTGGTTGGCCTGAAACATGTTCCCGCCGCCCAGGGCACCACCGATGGTAAAGATCGCAAAAACAACCGCCAGCACGCGCCCGCCGGGCAGACCGCGCTCCTTGAACCCTTTGGTCATGTAATACATCGGACCACCGGACACAGACCCGTCAGGGTATTCGTTACGGTATTTCACCCCGAGCGTACATTCGGTGAACTTCGATGCCATCCCGAGCAGGCCGGCGAGGATCATCCAGAAAGTTGCGCCCGGCCCCCCGATCCCGACCGCCACGGCGACACCGGCAATATTGCCCAAGCCGACAGTACCGGAAAGCGCAGTTGCCAAAGCCTGAAAGTGGCTCACTTCGCCTGCATCATCAGGGTCGGAATAGTCCCCTTTGACAAGGCTGATGGCGTGCGCGAAGGCACGTACCTGAATAAAGCTGAAATAGATGGTGAAAATCGACGCCGCGACGACCAGCCACAGAACGATCCATGGAAAGTTGGTCCCCGGCAGGTTCATGAAGATCAGGTTGACGAACCACCCCGTCGAGCTTGCAAAGATGTCGTTGACGCGCTGATCAAAATTCGCAGCCTCTTGGGCCGCCGCCAACGTAGGAAGGACAGTGGCCGCAGCCGCCAGTCCGGGAAGCGTAAATCGTTTCATATCAATGTCCTCGTTTACGGAATAACTGTGATCGGAACGCTTGACGCCGTAACCAGACGACCGGTCACATTGCCAAAAATGCGATCCTTCACGCTTTGCTGGCCAACACGTCCCACGATCAACTGGGCGGCCTGACGGTTCTTGGACTGCTTTTCGAGGATTTCGGCCACATCACCGTGCCGCACAACGCCTTCGACCGCGTAGCCTTCGGCTTCGGTCGCTTTCACGGCAGGGTCGAGCACACGGTCGTGCGCGAGCTTGAGCTCTTCTTCGCGCCGCTGGTGGCGCTTTTCGTTTTCTTCCTTGGTCTGGAAACTGAAGGGCGACCATTCAATTACAAATACGAGCACAATCAGGCAGTCGCCGATGCGCGTGGCCTGAGCCTTGGCGAAATCCAGCGCGCGATTGCCCGCATCAGACCCGTCCAGACCCACGATAAGTGTGGTTTGAGACATTCGAGAGTTCCCCGTTGAGGGGCCGCCTTGGCGCAGCGGCCGGTTGATCGGTTGACCGTTGCAATAAACAGCCGACCGATTCATCCAAACTATCACCACAAACTGCGACAAAATGACCGAAATTCGGGCAGTGAGCATGTTTTCGCCCGAAAACGCGGCCGAATGCAGCCAAATTGCCTGTGAAACCCGCTATCTCGTGTTTTCGTAGATAATCTCGGGCAGGCGTTCGAGGGGGTAATTGGGCTGCAAGACCCATACGCCATCCGCATCTTGTTCGAGGGGTCGCAGCGTCCCGCCGGGGAAAGCGCGCGTACGCAGAGCAAGCACGATATCGGACAGGACGGCAGGATTGCTGCGAAAGTAGGAGTGGCTATCCGATCCGATTGCTCCTTCGACGCGAATGAAATGGATCAACCCTTCTTTCGCCAGACGCCGCAACTCTGACGCAGAAAAATCGTCCTGTTTCAGCGCGCCAATCCGCGGTGAATTTGTGACAAAGGAGGACAGACGCAACGCGTTGTCGTCGGGATTCACATAGATGTTCACCTGCTCGAAGGCTTCCGAAAACTGCTCCGCCAGCAATCTTTGGCGCACGATCCCCGTGTCGAGATCCGCCGCCGCAAGGATCAGCGTTCCGGTCTTGAGACCCAGCTTGGGCGCGACGCCACGCCCGCGCTGGAAGATAAGCAGCTCCCGCAGCGCTTGGGTCATCACTCCGCTGCCGCGGGAATGTGCCACGATATCGATGTCTGACACCTCCGGCATCTCTGCGAGAAGGCGCAACAGTTCTTTTGCGTGAAATACGCTGAAGTCGCCCGAGGCCCGATCCCGGAAATAGCCAAGCGGCCCGCGATTGCCCGCAGGCCAACTGAACGCCACTGGGATAGAGTTGCGGCCCGCGAAGTGCCACAGATTCGCGAGTGTGGTCAGGCTCTGGTCGAATTCGTTTCTCACGCCATGCACGTAAACCAGCACGGTCCGATTGCCGGTTCGGGCAATTTCAGCACGGATATGTTTCTTGAACGCGTCGCCTTGGGCATCGTAGGCGGCCTGCGCATCGCGGTCGATGCGCAGTTCCCCGTCGTCACGCCTGTCAGGGAGGGGCGCCTGATCAAACTGGACAAGCTGGTCGATCTGCATGACTTCCAGCCGGTTGATGCTGCCGCCCCGGTCAACGTGGGTGCGCGCAACAAGATCCTGCCAATCGCTCGCGCCAAAACGCACCTGCGCCGCCCCGAACGCCATCGCCTGCGACCGGTTGCGCGAATAGGAATACACCGTGCCATCCTGCTTCAGGCCCGCGCGATCGGTGAGGTAGAAGATCGTGGGATCGACGCTGCGCAAGGCGACCGGCACCTGCTGTGAGGGGTAGTTTTTATTATCGAGGTAGAGATTGGGCGGCGCGGCCAGTTGTGCGCCGACACTGCATCCAGCCAACAACACGAGCAACAGCGCCCGCAATTTCCAACGTCCAATCATACAGGCACCATCCTTGCGCCGTTGATCTTGCCCGTCGCGAGCGATATTGCAATCCAAACCTCAGTTGCCGCAAGGATTCCCGCCATGGCCGCCTATCAGTTTGTCTATCACATGCAGGGTGTTTCCAAGACCTATCCGGGTGGAAAGAAATGCTTCGAGAATATCCACTTAAACTTCCTGCCCGGTGTGAAAATCGGCGTGGTCGGTGTCAACGGCGCCGGTAAATCCACGCTGATGAAGATCATGGCCGGTCTCGACAAGGACTATACCGGTGAAGCCTGGGTCGCCGAGGGCGCCAAGGTCGGCTACCTGCCGCAGGAACCCAAGCTCGACCCGGCACTGAGCGTGCGCGAAAACGTCATGCTCGGTGTAGCCGAGAAGAAGGCAATTCTCGACCGGTACAACGAATTGGCGATGAATTACTCTGACGAGACAGCAGACGAGATGGCCGCCCTGCAAGACCAGATCGACGCGGAGAACCTGTGGGATCTCGACAGCCAGATCGATGTGTCGATGGAGGCGCTGCGTTGCCCACCCGATGATGCGGATGTGACAAAGCTGTCGGGTGGTGAAGCCCGCCGCGTCGCCCTGTGCAAACTGTTGCTCGAAGCGCCCGAAATGCTGCTGCTTGACGAACCGACCAACCACCTCGATGCGGAAACCATCGCGTGGCTGCAACAGCACCTGATCGATTACAAAGGCACGATCCTGATCGTCACGCACGACCGTTATTTCCTCGATGACATTACCGGCTGGATACTTGAGTTGGACCGTGGCCGCGGTATTCCCTACGAAGGCAATTATTCGGACTGGCTTGAGCAGAAGGCAAAGCGGCTGTCGCAAGAGGCCCGCGAGGACAAGTCCCGCCAGAAAACGCTGGAACGCGAACTGGAATGGATGCGGCAAGGTGCGAAGGCACGGCAGGCAAAATCCAAGGCCCGGATCAACGCCTACAACGAAATGGCCGATCAGTCCGAGCGCGAAAAGCTGTCACGTGCCCAGATCGTCATTCCGAACGGCCAGCGACTTGGCTCCAAGGTCATCGAAGTTGAGAACCTGACCAAGGCGATGGGTGACAAACTGCTGGTCGAAAATCTCGACTTTTCGCTACCGCCCGGTGGTATCGTCGGGGTCATCGGGCCAAACGGCGCCGGTAAATCCACCCTTTTCAAGATGCTGACGGGTCAGGAGCAACCCGACAGCGGTACCGTTGAAATCGGTGACACGGTCGATCTGTCCTATGTCGATCAATCCCGCGACGATCTAAAGTCGGATGATACCGTTTGGCAGGCGATCTCGGGCGGGGCCGAATTGATCCAGCTGGGCGATGCCGAAGTGAATTCGCGCGCCTATTGTTCGTCGTTCAATTTTAAAGGCGGCGATCAGCAAAAGAAAGTCGGCCTCCTGTCGGGGGGTGAACGCAACCGTGTGCATATGGCGCGCCTTCTGAAGTCCGGTGGCAACGTGCTGCTGCTCGATGAACCGACGAACGATCTCGACGTCGAAACGCTGCGCGCGCTCGAAGATGCGCTTGTCGATTTTGCCGGCTGCGCGGTCGTCATTTCGCACGACCGGTTTTTCCTCGACCGTATTTGCACGCATATTCTTGCGTTTGAAGGCGAAGCACATGTCGAGTGGTTCGAAGGCAACTTCGAAGACTACGAAGAAGACAAGAAACGCCGTCTGGGCGCCGACGCGCTCGAGCCCAAGCGTCTGAAACACAAAAAATTCGTCCGCTGACGCGTCATAGATCCAGAACCAGAAAGGCGGTCCGACAGGGCCGCCTTTTTTGAAGGGGATGGTTGACCCGGCTTTCCCCTATCCGCCGCGCATGGTCCGGCCCTAGGATAGGCACATGAACAGAAGACACTTCATCTCAACGTCGGCTGCCGTGATTGGCGCCGCGGGGCTGACCCCGTCCTCGGCACCTGCGATCAGCCCCCGGATGCTCGCCAACGCGCGCATTTTCGCGACATCACACAATCGGTGCACCCCCGATCTTCTTGTCCGTCACTTGCGCGTATCGCCCGAAATGGCAGGCCACATCCAACGACAATTGGTCCGGCGGGGTATCATCACTGCGCCCGTTGCCGGTGCGTCGGTCGCGGTGAACCCCGCGAATACCTACTGCATCCCGAACGAAGCCCTCAAGCCGAACAATATTGCGCAAAAGATTTGCGACTTACGAGCGCACGCAAGGCGTCTGCTTGAGCAGCTTGATCAGGACGAAGATCAAATCAGCATGCCAGACGCCGTTTAACTGGCAATTTTCTGGGACAGTCGCGAAAACAGTGTTTCGGTTTCTTCGGGCTCACGGGCCCGACGCAGATCAGCACGACCGTGGAAATTACGCATCGCAAGAGCCGCCGAATGACCCGACCACAACCGTTTGTCATCAAGCGCATCGAGAACCACCATCGGAGCATCGCTTAATCCAGTTGCCTCGCTGTCCCAGTTTTCTGCCAAGGTAAGGTTCAGCTGATCTTCCAAGGCTTGCAAGTCCTGACGCGCCCGATCTTGGACAACAACGACGAATGCACCCCGCCCCGCATGGGCAAACCTCGTGGTGTCATTGTCGCTGATGCTGCTGAGCGTGCGGGCGATGGCGGAGAGTGTCATGCGGTATCCGCCGGGCGTTACACTCCGAAAAAGGGCAAGCGCATCCTCGATCTGCATGCTGAACAAGGTCATCGCGTAAAGCGCATCGCCTTTGCGCAGCAACTCGTTTTCCAGCGCGAGGAAACCGTTCACGCCGGGCCCGTCCGGCAGATCAGATCTTTCGTCGAATGATATGGCCGTAAGGCGTGCCAGTTCCTGAGCGGACTCGGTGTTTGCTTTCTCTCGTCGCAGGCTGTCGCTCAACGTGGCCGCGAGATTGATCCGTGTTCCCAATTCCAGTCCATCGAAAGGCTTTGTTACATAATCGGTGGCACCGGCGTCGAACGCTTGCGCCATGATCGCATGATCGCGGCTGGCGGTAATCATGATAATGGGTGCCAGTTGATACGCGTCTTTCTGACGGATCAGGCGGCACATTTCCGTCCCGCTGATGCCCGGCATCATGATGTCGAGCAGGAAAGTATCAAAGGGCTTGTCCGACTGCGAAATCAGATTCAGTGCCTCATCGGCCGTCGATGCGTAGGTGACGCTGCCGAAGCCACTTTTTTCCAGAGAAGATCCAAGCAGCCCCAGCGCGATAGGGTCGTCGTCTACCGCCAGAATACGCATATCATCATCCTCATATCGATGGCTGCCGCATGCGAACTACACGCGAAACGTAAATTCATCGATAATCTGGGCGATGATGTTGGTCAGATTGCGGCACCTTTCCGGCGTGGTTGTGCCGTATCTACATTGGGGGCCCACAGCCGGAATGCCGCTTCTAACCGAACGCATACCTGACGGTTTGCGTGTACCGTTGCCCCGCCTTCAACGTGATGGACGGAAAATGCGGGTTGTTTGGCGCGTCCGGCCAGCCTTGCGCTTCGAGAGCGAGCGCCGCTCGCGGGCCCAACCGCCTGCCCGTCACATCGCGCAACCCCTCCGGTATGCCCTCGCCATCGTAGATGTGCAGCGCCGCCTGCGTGCTTTCGATCGTCATTGTCGGACCACCGGTCGCTGATAGGGTCGCCACATGGCGCAAAGGGCTCACGGCTGTGCGGTTCAGGCACAGGCTGTTGTCGAAAGAGTGCGGTCCAACTGCGCGCGGGCTGCGGAAATCGAACGGGGTGTACGACACGTCGGCGATTTCGCCTGTGGGTACCGCATCCTTCGTCGCAGGCAGATAGGTTCCGGCGGACGGAACATGCAGTTGGTGATTGTCGATTGTCGCGCTGCCGTCGAGATTGAAATACGGGTGATGGCACATGTTGAGTATTGTATCGGCATCGGCCACGGCATCGAATTGGAGATCAAGGGCCGGACCCGGCAACACGCGATAGGTGGCACGTGCCTGCACAGCAGCGGGGTACCCCTCTTCCCCGGCGGGGCTTTGGTAAAGCAGGGTTACAAAGTCAGAAGCGCGATCTTCGACCGTCCACACACGATGGGCAAAGGTGCCCGCCCCGCCGTGCAGGTGATGTCCGCCCACGTTGACCGGGAGATTAAGCGTCCCGCCGTCCCACGGCAGGGACCCGCCGGCAATACGCCCCGCAACACGCCCGACGACTGCACCTGCATAGATCATCGGAAACTCCCTGTAGGCATCCGGCGGCAGGGCAAGGATCAAAGGGTGATCGATACCCGCCAGCCGCAAATCCTGTAGCGTTGCGCCAAACGGTAGAACTGATGCATGCAGGCCGTGACCGGACACCGTGATTGCCCCAAGACCCGACGCCGACAGATCGTTCACAGTATTCATACGACCACCAATTTGCAGGCCGGATCGCCGAACGCAGAATAACTTTCACCGTATGGCATAGGGCCGACATATTCCGTTTTGTGCACCGTCACCTTCATGCTGTCTCCTGTTTTGACTTTGAAAACATCGGTATCAGATCGTTCGCAAAATACTATCGCCTGCGCAAACAGGAGCGGGCGAGGCGCGCATCTTTGTTAATGCTCCCACCCCATTTAACGGCACCGACAGATGTCCCGAAAACAGCATCGTTTGCGCGGCTTCTTGCCGGCATTTACGGGATCACACGTCATTGTGACCGGCTATTCTGCAACGGATCTTCCCTTTTTTCTTTGGGGGCTTGATCCACCCCCCTATCGTGGGACAGTTAATGCCGGTTTATTTAGCTGCAAAAGGGACTGAAAATGCTCCGCCGAACATTTATCGCGGGCGCTGCCGCTGCCACCGCTCTGCCAAAGGTCGCCACCGCCCAATCAATCGCATTTGATCCGACGCCACAGATGGTGCGAATCCGTAAGAACTACCAACCCGGAGAGCTGCTGATCCTGCCACGCAGCTACTACCTCTATTTCGTGACCGCCCCCGGCGAGGCCCGCCGGTACGGTGTGGGCGTCGGCCGCGCAGGTCTTGAATTCACCGGATCGGCTGTCATCCAGGTGAAGAAAGAATGGCCGACGTGGCGTCCGACGGACGAGATGATCGAGCGTGACCCCGCTGCCTATTCGCGCTTCATCGGCAACACCGAAGCGCAGCCGGGCGGTCCGGACAATCCTCTGGGCGCGCGTGCGCTGTACCTCTTCCAGAATGGCAAGGATACATATTTCCGCATCCACGGCACCACAGCGCCGAAATCAATCGGGCGGTCGGTGTCCAACGGCTGCATCCGGATGCTGAATGAACACGTCAAAGACCTGTACGAGCGTGTGCCCGTCGGAACAAAAGTGACCGTTCTCTAAAAGACTGAACGCCTGAGCGTAAGTCGCATAAAGCCGATGCCACCGCGCATCGGCTTTTTCTTTTCAACTGTCCGCCTTGCCACTCGCTGCATGTGCGACTTTCCCCATCGCGCTGACGAACGCGTCACGTTCCGGTTTGGACAAAACCGACAACATCGCACCGGCGTTGCGTTTGTCCTGCCGGATTATTGAACTCAAAACCTCCACACCTTCCTCGCTGAGGCCTAGGGCAATTGCTCTTTTGTCTGTCTCGTCCGCTTCGACGACTACCAGCCCCCGCCCCTTCAGCGCACGGACTGCCGTAGATACGGTCGTGCGCGGGACATGCAGGATGTCCGCGATCTGGGACGGGCGCATCGCGGATCGCTCTCCCAACAAACGCAACATGTTGAAATATAGCGGATTGAAGGGCAGCTTTCCCTCTGCTGGCGCACCCGCGCGACCTGCAACCAGAAAGCCGCGGATGATCAGGTTGATGTGACCGGCAAGCGCATCGATCTGCGGATCGTCATTCATTGAGACCCACCACTTGAATTGGTACGTACCTCGCACCACTTGATACGGCATACGTATCAAAAATCAGGGAATCAAACATGTTCAGATCTTTCATCGCTCTTTCCTTCGCCGGATTGCTCGCCGCTTGTGGCCAGCCAGCCCCGCCAAGTTCTCCTCCCGAGGCTACCACGCCACCGCCCTTGGCAACCAGCGGCTTCCTGACCGCGTATGTGGAAGAGGATTTCCCCATGACAGTGCCGGAGCTGCGCGATTTTCTTGCGACGGAAAATCTGATTGATCAGTTCGAGCCGGTGGGAAAAATCTCGACGCCTGTGGCGACCGAAATCCTATCCGGTACGTGGCCGGAGCCTGACGCGGTGCGGCGCGTTGAACTGGCGGATGGTCACTACGTGATCGAACGGATTACCGCGAATGAACCGGATTTTTTCCAGTATCAGATCTTTCTTTTCACCAACGCTACGGGTCGCGGTGTCGAGCAAATCGTGGGCGAGCAACGATTTGTTCCCACGGATGACGGAACGCGGTTCGAATGGACCTATAATGTGTTGCCCCACAATACGTTCGTCGGATTATTCGTAAGAAGCCAGATGGACGATATCGAGACCTACATCAGCAACGGACTGTCCAGATACGCGCAGCTCGCCCGCGCGCGGGTCAACGGTTCGTAAAATGCAAAAGGGCCGGCGCAGTAACGCGTCGGCCCTTTCAGGATTACGCAAAATTTACTCAGTTCAGCGCTTTGTCAGTGATGGCATGTGTCCAAGCGCCTTCGGGCTGCGCAGAGATGACCGGATCAGACCCACCGGCAAGAAGCGTGTCGACCGTACGCTGGAAATCAGCCTCGACCAGCGCCCCGTCGGACCCGGCCGTCAACTTGGCGATCTCGTTCATCATACGCACCTGTGCTTCTTCCGACTGGGCACCTGTTTCATCATTGTCGAGGACGATGCTCGCCGCTTCTTCGACGTTTTCTTCCGCATATTTCCAGCCCTTCATCGAAGCGCGTACAAAGCGGACCATCTTATCCTCGAACACAGGGTCGGAGAGGTTATCCTCAAGCACGTAGATGCCATCTTCGAGCGTGGCCACGCCTTGTTCTTCATACTTGAAGGTGATCAGTTCGTCAGGGTTAACGCCTGCATCCAAGACCTGACCGTATTCATTGTAGGTCATCGTCGAAATGCAATCTGCCTCACGCTGCAGCAACGGATCGACGTTGAAACCCTGCTTGAGCACAGTCACGCCATCTTCGCCACCGTCGGTCGAAATGCCCTCTTGGCTCATCCACGACAGGAAGGGATATTCGTTGCCAAAGAACCAGACACCGATGGTTTTGCCTTTAAAATCCTGCGGGCCGGTGATGCCGGTGTCTTTCCAGCAGGTCAGCATCAGACCGGATGTCTTGAACGGTTGCGCGATGTTGACGACCGGCAGACCTTTCTCACGCGCGGCAAGCGCCGAAGGCATCCAGTTCAGCATTGCATCGGCGCCCCCGCCTGCCAGAACCTGCGGCGGCGCGATATCGGGACCACCCGCCAGAATGGTCACATCAAGACCCTCTTCCTCGTAGAAGCCTTTGTCGAGCGCCACGTAGTAGCCCGCAAACTGCGCCTGTGTGACCCACTGAAGCTGCAGGGTAACGGTGTTCGCATGCCCGTCCGCAAAGGCAGGCGCACCGGTCATTCCAGCGGCGCAGGCTGCTGCCATCATCATCTTTTTCATCATCGTTCGACCTCCAAGTCGGTTTTGGTTTAAATGTCCCGATTTTACGGGATCGTGGTTATCGTTGTGACGGATGCCAAAAGGTGATCCGTTTTTCGATCAATGTCATGAGCCCATAAAACGCGCTTCCCGCGACGGCTGCCACAAAAATTTCTGCCCATACGAGGTCAAGCGCAAGCTGTCCGAAGCTGGTGGAGATCCGAAATCCCATACCCACTGTCGGAGAGCCGAAAAATTCGGCAACGATCGCACCAATCAGCGCAAGCGTGGTCCCGATCTTGAGCCCGTTGAAGATGAACGGCATGGCGGCGGGCAGACGAAGTTTGAACAAACTGCCCCAATATCCCGCCCCGTAGGTCCGCATCAGATCCCGCTGCATGCCCGTTGTGTCTTTCAGTCCGGCCACCGTGTTCACGAGGATCGGGAAAAATACCATGACAGCCACCACCGCAGCTTTAGATTCCCAGTCGCTGCCCAGCCATTTCACAAAGATCGGTGCCGTGCCAACAATCGGAAGGGCCGCCATAAAGCTGCCCACAGGCAGTATGCCACGTGTCAGAAAATCAGACCTGTCGGCGATCACGGCGACCCCGAAGGCCGCAAAAGCACCGATGACATACCCACTCAACGCGCCCTTCAGGATCGTCTGCCGGAAATCGGCCCAAAGGATGGGCCCCGCAGTGGCAAGCCGTTCTATGACCGACGAGGGTGCGGGCAAGATGACAGGGTTGATCTCCAGCGCCCGCACGAGCAATTCCCACACCACCAGAACCGTCAACCCGAAGATCGCAGGGATCAGTATCTTAATCGCGGTGTTGTCACTTGCCGCACCATTGGCCAGCCTGACATTGACCCACCAGCCCAGCGCCCAGACGATAAATGCTGCAATTACCATCATCATGCCGCCTGCATCCCCATCCGCCTGAGGGTGAAACGTTCAATCAGACCGAAAAGCGCGACCAGCCCGGCTGCGGTGAGCGCTGCTGCAAACAAGGCCGCCCAGCTTACCAGCGGCTGCCCGTATTGATCCCCTACCAGCATTCGGGCACCAAAACCGGCGCGTGCGCCCGTGGGCAATTCCGCGACAATGGTGCCGACCAAAGACGCCGATATGCCGATTTTCAGCGATGCAAACAGATAGGGCGTCGAGGCGGGCAACCGAAGGGACCAGAACCCCTGCGATTTTGACGCGTTGTAGGTCCGCAAAAGATCAAGCTGCATTGCATCAGGACTGCGCAAGCCTTTGACCATCCCGACAACGACCGGAAAAAAGGACAGATACGCGGCAATGATTGATTTTGGAAACAACCCCTGCACTCCCATGGAGCCCAGCACCACAATGATCATCGGTGCCAGCGCAAGGATTGGAATGGTCTGGCTCACAATGGCCCAGGGCATGACAGACCGATCCATGACGCGGCTGTAGACGATGCCGACCGCGAGAAGAACGCCCATCCCCGTACCGATCGCAAACCCCAACAACGTCGGCGCCAGTGTTACCCATCCATGATAGACTAACGATCGTTTAGAAGTGATGCGCTTGTCGATGATGGTGTCGTACATCTCGACGGCAACCTGTTGAGGGCTGGGCAGTCTTGGTCGCTTGAAGCTGTAAGTCGCCGGTATCAGGTCCGGATTGGCAAAGCTCAGGGCGATGCCACTCAATTCCTGTCTTTCCGCCGGGGTTGACGGTGTGACCTCCACGCCGTCACGCTGCGCCTGATCCGCCACAAGGTGCATGTTCATCGGGATCACGGCGAGCAACCAGAAACCGATGATACCGGCAACTATTGTCAGAACAGGAACGAGCGACCGCATCAGCTGCTAACCCTCATAGTGCGCATGGCATCAGTCATCTGAATGCCCCGCTCGCAGCCCTTCACGCACGCGGTGGGCAATCTCCAGAAACTCCGGTGTGTCACGGATATCGAGCGGGCGTTCGCGGGGCAACGGGCTTTCAATGACATCGGTAATGCGGCCCGGTCGCGGGGACATCACAACGATACGGGTACTCAGATAAACAGCCTCCGGGATGGAGTGGGTGACAAAGGCGATGGTCTTGCCAGTGCGGTCCCACAGCTTCAGCAACTGCTCGTTCAGATGGTCGCGTACAATTTCGTCGAGAGCCCCGAATGGCTCGTCCATCAGAAGAATATCCGCATTGAACGACAGCGCCCGCGCAATGCTCGCACGTTGCTGCATTCCCCCGGACAACTGCCAGGGAAACTTCTTTTCAAACCCTGCAAGCTCGACCAGTTCCAGGACACGCGCAACACGCTCGGCATGTTCGGATTTGGGCACACCCATTATTTCGAGCGGGAGCCGGATATTGCCTCCGATCGTGCGCCACGGATAAAGGCCTGCCGCCTGAAAAACATAGCCATACGCCCGCGCCTGACGCGCTTCTGCAGCGCTTACACCATTGACGGTGATCTCTCCGCCGGTCGGGGTCTCGAGATCGGCCATGCACCGCAGAAACGTCGTCTTTCCACAGCCTGATGGCCCGATGAAGCTGACGAAATCACCCTTGCCGATCTCCAGATTCACACCTTTGAGCGCGTGCACCGGGCCGTCATTCGTCCGGAACGTCAAATCCAGATCGCGCGCGCTGATCACGCTATCGCTGTTGCTCACGTATTGCTTCCTTGCACTTGGCACCGGGTCCCTTCGCTCAGATCCCGGCCGGAATGTTCAGCGGGTCGCGCTTGATCATCTTGGGCGCGCTCAGCTCCTTCCACTTGCTCAACGCAACGTTGGCAGACGGGAACGCTGGCCGCGGGATGAATTTGCCCCGGCCGGGGGACGGTTGGCTGTTTTGCCCCCAGGCCCAGATGACCTCGCCACGGCTCAGCGTGAACCGGCTTTGGGCTTTCACCTCGAACCCTTCAAAAACATTGTAATCCAGAACCGAATGGTGGTTCGAGGCCGATATTGTCTTTGTGATCTTGGGGTCCCACACCACGATATCGGCGTCCGCCCCTTCGACAATCGCCCCTTTGCGCGGGTAGATATTGAGAATTTTCGCCACATTTGTCGACGTCGCCGCCACGAATTCGTTGGGCGTAAGGCGACCCGTTTCAACGCCCTCCGTCCAGAGAACCGACAAACGCTCCTCGAGCCCGTTTGACCCGTTGGGAATGATGCGGAAATCATCGCGTCCGGCGCGTTTCTGTTCGGTGCTGAAAGCGGCGTGATCAGTCGCGACAACCTGCAGGCTTCCGGCCTGCAATCCCGCCCAAAGACTGTCTTGATGATCCTTGCTGCGGAAAGGTGGCGACATGACCCGGCGTGCCGCGTGATCCCAATCCTTGTTGAAGTACTCACTCTCGTCGAGCGTCAGGAACTGGATCAACGGCTCTCCATAGACCCGCATCCCTTTCTGGCGCGCACGGCGGATCGCCTCGTGGGTCTGCTCACAACTCACATGCACGATATACAGCGGCACGCCCGCGGTATCGGCAATTGTAATGGCGCGGTTTGCCGCTTCTCCCTCAAGTTCGGGCGGACGGGAGTATGCGTGCCCTTCGGGGCCGGAGATCCCCTGATCAAAGTACTTTTGCTGTAGCTCGGCAACCAGATCGCCGTTCTCGGCATGTACCATCGGCAACGCACCCAATTCGGCACACCGTTTGAAAGAGGCAAACATTTCGTCATCCTCGATCATCAACGCACCCTTGTAAGCCATGAAGTGCTTGAAGGAGTTGACGCCCATGTCCACGGCGTCCTTCATTTCATTGAATACACCCTCGTTCCAGCCGGTGATCGCCATGTGGTAACCCACATCCGAGCAGATTTGCGGCGCGCTTTTGCGATGCCACTCGTTGATCGCGTTCTTGATCGACCCATCCGCGCCCGGCAGACAGAAATCGACAATCATGGTGGTTCCGCCACAGGCGGCAGCCCATGTGCCGCTCTCGAATGTTTCGGCCGCTGTTGTCCCCATGAAAGGCATCTCGAGATGGGTATGCGGATCAATCCCGCCGGGAATCACATAGGCTCCTTCCGCATCGATGTAGTCGTCGCCTCTCAGATCTTCGCCAATGCGAACGATCTTCTCTCCCTCGATCAGCACATCCGCCTTCCACGTGCGGTCCGCAGTGCAAACCGTTCCGCCTTTGATAACCTTACTCATCTCATCCCTCCGCGTTGCGGCTTTGATGAAGCCTGCATCTCATTTGGCCCTAAATACTCCGGGGTCCGGGGCTGGCCCCGGTCCGACCCGGCACTCAAATCAACCCACGACCTGCGCCGTCTCCACCACAGCATGCATCAACACGTCAGCACCCGCCATGGCCCATTCCTTGGTGATCTCTTCTGCCTCATTATGGCTCAGCCCGTCCACGCACGGACACATCACCATCGCCGTGGGGGCCACACGGTTGATCCAGCAGGCATCGTGCCCGGCGCCGGAAATCAGGTTCATATGTGAATACCCCAACCGCTCGGCCGCGGCGCGTACCGCTGTCACACATCCTTCGTCGAATGCCACGGGGTCGAACCCGCCCACCTTCTCGAACGCAATGTCGAGGCCCATATCGTCGGCGATTTTCTGACCCTCGACACGCAATCGGGCTTCCATGTCCTCGATCACGCTCAGTTCGGGCGACCGGAAATCAACGGTGAATACCACCTTGCCAGGAATCACATTACGTGAATTCGGGTAGACATCGATATGCCCCGCGGCCCCGACCGCATGAGGTTTATGAGACCACGCGATTTCGTCCACTTTTTCCAGTATCCGCGCCATGCCAAGCCCGGCATTCCGGCGCATCGGCATGGGTGTCGACCCCGTATGCGCATCCTTGCCGGTTACCGTCACTTGCGTCCAGGACAGCCCCTGACCGTGGGTCACCACACCAATATCCTTGCCCTCGGCCTCCAGGATCGGGCCCTGTTCGATGTGCAACTCGAAAAAAGCGTGCATTTTGCGGGCACCGACTTCTTCTTCCCCACGCCAGCCTATGCGCGAAAGCTCGTCGCCGAAAGTTTTGCCTGCCGCGTCTTCTCGCGCATAGGCCCAGTCCTGGCTGTGGACACCCGCAAAAACCCCGGATGAAAGCATCGCCGGCGCATACCGCGTACCTTCTTCATTGGTGAAATTCGTCACGACGACGGGGTGTTTGGTCTTGATGCCCAAATCATTCATTGTGCGCAGAATTTCCAGCCCCCCCAAAACGCCCAGCACGCCGTCGTATTTACCGCCCGTGGGCTGGGTATCGAGATGTGATCCGACATAAACCGGCAATGCGTCCGGGTCCGTTCCCTCGCGACGGGCAAACATGTTGCCCATCTGGTCGAGACCCATTGTGCATCCGGCCTCTTCGCACCACCGCTGGAAAAGGGCGCGTCCTTCCGCATCTTCATCGGTCAGGGTTTGACGATTGTTTCCGCCCGCAACGCCCGGCCCGATCTTGGCCATCTCCATCAAGCTGTCCCACAGTCTGTCGGGGTTGATCTTGAGGTTCTGTCCCGGTGCTGGCATCCGCTGGCTCCCTATCTCCGCGCAGGCCCGCGTGCGGACCAATATTTTTACCGTTTGGTAAATTCACGATTGCGGCTCGTTTGGTTTCTGTCAAGAACTGCTTTAAAAAGATATGCGCCGCCATGGGCACCCTGCCTTATTTGCGGGCATCTTCGCCAAAGGAAATTGACGTGGCCGACCAGAAACCCCGCAAGCCCAGCCGCATTCAGATGCGCAATCGCCGCTTGATCCTCGATGCCGCACTCGATGTCTTTTCCAAAGACGGGTTCGGCGGCGCGACGCTGGATGCGATTGCAAAGGGTGCGGGCTTGTCAAAACCCAATGTCCTTTACTACTTCGAAGGCAAATCGGAGATATACGTCACCCTGCTCAGCCAGCTTATGGAGACGTGGCTCGATCCGCTGATCGAATTGAATAAACGCGGCGATCCGGTCGAAGAGTTGCTGGATTACGTGCAGCGCAAGCTCGATATGTCCCGTGATATGCCGTCAGAAAGCAAGCTGTTTGCGGGTGAAATCATTCAGGGTGCCCCCCACATGGGGCCGCATCTGCGCGGTGAACTCAAACCGTTGTTCGATGAGAAATGCGCCGTTATCCTTACGTGGATCAAGGAGGGGCGTCTCGCGCCCGTAGATCCTGCGCATCTGATCTTTTCGATATGGTCGACCACCCAGCATTACGCCGACTTCGAAGCACAGATCGGGACGTTGCTTACGCCCGACAGCGCCATGCACGATGCCGCTGCTGCGCATCTCGAGCAGATGTTCCGCCAACTCCTGACGCCTACAAAGAGTTAACCAAGTCAGCAGTTGGTAGCACCTCTTAACCGGTCATTAGGACTCTGGCGATTAAGGTGATGTTCGGGTGGCGGGCTTTCTTTGGAAAGAGAAGGTGCGCAGATGCAAATGATACAGACCTCCACAACCTCACCGGCAATCGCCGTGCAGGCGCAGACGGCGACCATCAGGCAAACCGAACTTCCCCTTACAAAAAGCGTGCCCGCCTTGAACAACGCATCCGCGTCGCGGTCTGGCTACGGCACGAACGGCGGTGATGACAGCATGTCGCAGAAAGCCGCGGCAATCCGTTCGCGCATCGCCGATACGCTCGGGCAACCCAGTCTCGCCACGCCTGCATCGATCATCGGTGCCAAGGTGCACGAATCTGCCACGCCATCGCAGACCGAACTCAAACGCTTCGACCGCGATGTACCACCGGATCCGCTGCCTACGGCACCTATCCTGAAACACTTCGCCGAAATAAACCGCTAACGGCCTACTCCGCCGCTGTGGCCGAAGGGTTGTTCGGATGCGTTGTCCAGTCGCCAAACTCGGCCGGGACCACATTGCCGGTGCGGGCATCGACCTGTCCCGGTTGGACCCTCACCATGGTGATGCAATTGTCGACCGGACAGACCTCAACGCAAAGATTGCAGGCGACGCATTCATCGTCCTTAACGGTAAATGTGCGGTCTTCGGACATGGCAATCGCCTGATGTGACGTGTCTTCGCACGCAGCGTAACACCGACCACATTTAATGCAGTCGTCTTGGCTGATCGCGGCCTTCGTGACGTAATTCAGATTGAGATACTGCCAGTCGGTCACATTGGGCACGGCCATTCCGATGAAATCCGACGTGGAGGTGTACCCTTTGTCGTCCATCCATTCGCTGAGGCCGCTGATCATTTCCTGTACGACTTTGAAGCCGTACGTCATCGCGGCAGTGCAGACTTGGACGTTGCCACACCCGAGTGCCATGAACTCTGCGGCATCGCGCCATGTGGTGACGCCACCGATGCCTGAAATCGGCAATCCGTGCGTTTCGGGCGCGCGGGCAATCTCGGCCACCATATTCATCGCGATCGGTTTGACCGCCGGGCCGCAGTACCCGCCGTGGGTCCCCTTGCCGTCAATCGTCGGCTCCGGCGCCATATTGTCCAGATCCACGGATATGATGGAATTGATGGTATTGATCAGGCTGACCGCATCAGCACCCCCACGCTTGGCCGCCTCAGCCGGTTTGCGAATATCGGTGATGTTGGGGGTAAGTTTCACAATCACCGGCTTGGAGTAGTATTTTTTGCACCAGCGGGTCACCATCTCGATGTATTCCGGCACCTGACCCACAGCCGATCCCATTCCGCGCTCGGCCATGCCGTGCGGGCACCCGAAATTCAGCTCGATCCCGTCCGCTCCGGTGGCTTCGACCTTCGGCAGAATATCTTTCCACGCCTCCTCTTCACACGGCACCATGATCGACACAATCATCGCACGGTCAGGGTAATCCGCCTTGACCCTTTTGATTTCGTCAAGATTGGTCTGCAGGTCCCGGTCGGTAATCAATTCAATGTTGTTGAGCCCCAGAACCCGCCTGTCCGCACCGTGAATGACGCCGTATCGCGGCCCGTTGACGTTCACCACCGGAGGTCCCTCCGAACCCAGCGTTTTCCAGACGACACCGCCCCACCCCGCCTCAAACGCGCGGCGGACGTTATATTCCTTGTCCGTTGGCGGCGCCGAGGCCAGCCAGAACGGGTTTGGTGCAGAAATGCCCAAGAATTCGGTTGTCAGATCAGCCATGTCAGCTCTCCCTAATCGGTGGTGGCCGCCCTACGCGGTCTTTTGGTGGTTCGGGCAAAAATACGATGTTCTGCCCCCTACTGTCTTCTTGTCTATCGTGCCGTCACAAATGGTGCAGGCGTCGCCTGCTTCGCGGTGATGGATGAGCCACTCCTGCGGCAGCTTTTCGTAACTTGCGCCCGTGTCCACAACGGCCTGTAGCGTTTCCAGAACAGCCTTGTGCAGGTTACGCACACGGTCCGGCGAAAGGTCGACCGCCCGCGCATCCGGCGCGATGCCGCTGCGGTACAGCGCCTCGTCCGCCCAGAGATTGCCCACCCCCGCCAGTTTTTTCTGGCTGAGCAGCGCAGATTTTACGGCACCCTTCGTTGCGCCGACAGACTGCGAAAACGCATTATCCCCGATTGTCAGTGCATCAGGTCCGAGACCCTTTTCAGAGACGAAGTCATCCACATCTTCGATGAGTTCAATATGCCCGAACTTCCTCGGATCGCGAAAGTGCAACACGCTACCCCCCTCGAAGTGGACCGAGAAGCGGACGTAGTCAGGCAGATCCTGCGACGCATCAAGCACACGAATGGATCCGGCCATGCCCAGATGAATATGTAGCCAAGGCCCGTCTTTTGACCCCGCAAAAATGTATTTCCCATGCCTGTGCGTGCGGGTGAATTGCGTCCCGATCAGCCGCGCGCGGTCATCTTCATCGGGCAGGTCCATGTGGCTGACCTCCCCGAGAGTGATTTCCTCGATTGTGCGGTTCAGCGCGCCCCGCTCTATCCGTTGGCGCGCCGCTTCCGCTTCGGGAAGCTCAGGCATTGCCGGCGACCAGCGCCGCATGAATGTCCATGGCTGCATCGCGCCCTTCGGCAACAGCCGTCACCGTCAGGTCATCTCCCCCCGATGCGCAATCACCGCCTGCCCACACACCGTCAACGCTTGTACGGCCCCGTGCATCCACCCTGATCTTTCGGTGCTTGAGCGCGGGAAGATCATCGCCTTCCAGTGTCTGACCGATGGCCCGAAGCACCTGATCCGCTGCCAGACGCAATGTCTGGCCGGTTGGAGCCATATCTTCACCGACGTAGTCGAATTCGATCTCGCGCACTGCGCCATTGCCGTGAACGGCCTTCGGCTGTGCACGGGTTACAATCCGCACGCCCTTCGATGCCGCAAGATCTTGCTCGAACACGCTTGCGTTCATGCGGTCGCGGCCACGGCGATACACCAAGGTCACGTTCAACGCTCCCAGCAACTTGGACTGTACCGCTGCATCAATTGCCGTCATCCCGCCGCCGATCACCACGACATCGCGGCCCACCGGCACGGATTTCAGGTCATCTGCCTGACGCAGGTCGGAAATGAAATCCACCGCGTCGAGCACGCCGTCCTTGTCGGCACCTTCCACGCCCAAACCATTGACGCCGCCCAGCCCCATGCCAAGGAAAACGGCATCGTGATCCGCCTTCAACTGGTCCAAGGTGATATGCTCGCCCAGCGCCTTGCCTGTCTCGATGGTGATCCCGCCGATCTTGAGCAACCAGTCAACCTCGGCTTGGGCAAAATCATGCGGTGTCTTGTATGCCGCGATGCCGTACTCGTTCAGCCCACCGGCCTTCTGGCGCGCATCATAGACAACGACCGCATGGCCGTGCATCGCCAGCCGGTGCGCACAGGAAAGACCGGCAGGTCCCGCTCCGACAACAGCAACAGTCTTGCCCGTAGGAGCCGCCCGCGTGAAGGGATGTGTGCCCTCGGCTTGCAGATGGTCCGTGGCGTAGCGCTGCAACTGGCCGATCAAGACCGGCTTGCCCTCGGCCACCTCGCGGACACAGACTTCTTCACAAAGCTGCTCTGTTGGACAGACCCGCGCGCACATACCGCCCAGAATGTTTTGGCTCAGGATCGTCTTCGCCGCTGCGTCCGGTGTACCGGTAGCAATTTGCCGAATGAAAAGCGGGATATCGATGTCGGTGGGGCATGCGGTTATGCATGGTGCATCGTGGCAGAAGTAGCATCTATCGGCAGCGACGACTGCTTCGTGAGCGTCGAGCGGCGGATGCAGGTCGGAGAAATGATCTGCATAGCTTTGTGCGTCCAATCGTCCTGCCTGTACGCCCGGTTCAAATACCTTCTCAGCCATTCTTCATCCTCTGCCTAGCAAGTCTGGGTTGAGAAACGCTGGCACAGGATAATTTTTTTATCAACTGGTAAAATTTGGTGAGCCGGATTTTATCCGCTCGGACGCACAGGATTTGGGCATTTGCGGGCTCAGGTATCGCGGGCTGCGGCCACAAGCGCGAGGACCTTCGGGCCAAGTGCATCAACGATTAGTGCGACACCTTCTGCATTCGGGTGGATCCCGTCAGGCTGAAACCACGATCGCAATTGCGCAGGCGCATCAGTGCCCGCAACCGCAATCAGGCCCTCGAAGAAATTGCGCATCAAAAGCGTGCCGTACTGGGCTGCCAGATCGGGGTAGAGAGCATCGAAGCTAGTCTTGTAGCTTTCCCCGAAGTTTCCGGGCGCCTCCATCCCCACCAAAAGCACCTCGACATCGGCGGTCTGGGCAGCTTGCAGAATGCCGTCGACATTGGCGCGGGCTTGCTCCGGCGGCAGTCCGCGGAGCAGATCATTGCCGCCAAGCGCGACGATCATTGCGTCGACCTGTGGCGTGAGGGTCCAACCCACACGCGCCAATCCACCCGCAGTCGTATCACCGGACACACCTGCGTTGATCAGTGTCACCTCGGCATTCCTGTCATCGAGCCAGCGCTGCAATTGCGGAACCAGACCCTGTTCAGCAGGGAGCCCGTACCCTTGGGTCAGGCTGTCGCCCAATGCGGCGATCACGATCTCCTCGGCTGTGGCGGGTGTGGCCATCAACAGCATAATCAGACCCCAAACCTTGCGCATCCGACTTTCTCCTCCATATCCCAAGGGGCAGTGCAGATCAGAGGCCCCGATGACCGAACCAATCTTTTCACTCAAAGATGCAGCGTTGCGGCTGAATGGCAATGCCGGACCGGTCGACATCCTGCACGGCATAACGCTCGACATCAATCAGGGCGAAAGCGTCGGGCTGATCGGGCCATCCGGATCGGGCAAGTCTTCGTTGTTGATGATTATGGGCGGGCTGGAGCAGGCCAGCGGTGGCAGCGTTCATGCGATGGGCGCCGATCTGACAGCGATGGACGAAGATGCGCTCGCGCGATTTCGGCGTGACCGCATGGGTATCGTGTTTCAGAGTTTTCATCTGATCCCGACAATGACCGCACTGGAGAACGTGGCCACCCCGCTCGAAATTGCGGGGCATACAGATGCCTTTGACCGCGCGTCCGAGGCCTTGGCCGCTGTCGGGCTGGCATCGCGTGCGGGCCACTATCCGGCCCAGCTTTCCGGCGGCGAGCAGCAACGCGTGGCACTCGCTCGCGCCACGGCCCCACGGCCCTCAATCCTTTTGGCAGACGAGCCGACAGGCAATCTGGACAGTGCCAACGGAACCGCCATCATGGATTTGTTGTTCGACCTGCGGGATCGCCACGGCTCGACCCTTGTTCTGGTAACACACGCGGATGACCTTGCCGCCCGGTGTGATCGCGTCATCGCCCTGCGCGACGGCCAGATCGCATGAGTGTCAGACTTGCGTCTCGTCTGGCTTGGCGTGAACTACGCGGCGGTTTGCGTGGCTTTCGGCTCTTTCTGGCGTGCCTCGCTCTCGGCGTCGCGGCGATCGCCGCCGTCGGGTCGGTAAGATCGGGAATCGAGGCGGGGCTTGCCCGCGAGGGCGCGGCGTTGCTGGGTGGGGATGCGGAAATTGAATTTACCTACCGTTTCGCGACCGAACCTGAACGCGCATGGATGCGTGACAAAGCCGAGGCCGTTTCAGAGGTCGCCGAATTCCGGTCGATGGCAACGGTGGGCGAAGATCGCGCCCTGACGCAGGTCAAGGCAATCGATGCCCGGTATCCGCTGGTTGGCGACGTCGTCCTTCAACCCGACATTCCGTTGAGCGACGCGTTGTCTGTGGTCGACGGCATACCGGGCGCCGCGATGGAAACCGCACTGATCGACCGTTTGGGCCTGACGGTTGGCGAACCCTTTTCGCTGGGAACACAGACGTATCAACTGCGCGCGGTGCTTGTGCGCGAACCCGATAGTGCCGCCGCGGGCTTTGCGCTCGGTCCGCGTACACTCGTCACCCGCGATAGTCTTGAAGTCTCCGGTCTGCTTGCCCCAGGCACCCTTTTCAACAGCAAATACCGTCTGGCCCTGCCGGATACTGCATCTTTGGACGACATGGAAGCGGAGCTCAAATCCACCTTCGAAAACAGTGGTCTGCGCTGGCGCGACGCCCGCAACGGCGCGCCGGGCGTCGCCCAATTCGTTAACAGGCTCAGCGCATTCCTGATCCTTGTCGGACTGTCGGGCCTTGCCGTTGGCGGGGTCGGCGTATCAGCCGCCGTGCGCAGCTATCTGGGCCGCAAAGTGGCCGTCATTGCGACCTTGCGCGCCCTTGGCGCCGACCGCGCGACAATTTTCCAGACATACTTTTTCCAGATCGGCGGCCTGTCTTTGCTGGGGGTTACAATCGGTGTCATTCTCGGCGCGACAGCACCGCTTTTGCTGGCCCCCCTGCTTGAATCGAGACTACCGGTTCCCGCCGCCTTCGCAGTGTTCCCCGCGCCTCTTATCGAAGCAGCTCTCTACGGGATACTGACGGCTTTCGTTTTCACGCTCTGGCCCTTGGCACGCACCGAACAGATACGCGCGGCAACATTGTTTCGTGACGCATGGGCCGGTGCGGCGCGGTGGCCGTCGTGGCCTTTCATTGCGGCGACTTTGGCATGTGTCGCGTTGCTCGTGACCTTGGCCGGTTGGTTCAACGGGAGCTGGTGGATCACCCTGTGGACATTGGGCGGGATAGCGGGCGCACTCTTTCTGCTGATGCTGACTGCGGCCGCGATAAGGTTTGGGGCACGCCGCCTTGTCCGTTTTGCGCGGGGCCGCCCGCGCCTGCGGTGGGCAATGGCCGCAATTGGCGGCAACGGGGAAGGTGCCACGGCTGTGGTCCTTTCGCTTGGTCTTGGGCTTTCTGTTTTGGCAGCGGTGGGCCAGATCGATGGTAATTTGAGACAGGCGATTTCCGGCAATCTGCCAGAGGTCGCGCCCAGCTATTTCTTTGTCGACATCCAGCAGGCGCAAATGGCCGGCTATACACAGCGGCTCGAAACAGACCCCGCAGTCAGCCGCATCGACAGCGCGCCAATGTTGCGCGGCATCATCACGCAGATCAACGGAAAGCCTGCCGCCGGGACCGCGGGCGATCACTGGGTGCTGGAAGGAGACCGCGGCGTGACCTATGCCGCAGCGCCCGGCGACAAGGCCAACATCACCCGCGGAGACTGGTGGCCCGAGGACTACGACGGCCCCCCGCTGATAAGTTTTGCCGCAGAAGAAGCCGAAGAAATGGGACTGGAACTGGGCGACACGCTCACGGTTAATATTCTGGGGCGCGACATCACCGGCACCATCGCAAATTTTCAGGAGGTCGATTTCTCTACAGCAGGCATCGGGTTTATCCTCACGATGAACCCAGCAGCACTCGCAGGGGCGCCGCACACTTTCATTTCCACCGTCTACGCCGAACCCGAGGCGGAAGCGGCGATACTGCGCGATCTTGCGTCGGCCTATCCGAATATTACCGCGATCCGCGTACGCGATGCGATTGACCGTGTGGCGGACGTGCTGGCGGGGCTCGCCGCGGCAACGTCCTACGGCGCGGCAGCGACATTGCTCACGGGCTTTCTGGTCTTGATCGGTGCAGCGGCGGCTGGTGCCGATGCCCGGACCTTCGAAGCTGCCGTTTTGAAAACACTAGGCGCATCACGGCGCACGATTGCGGCAAGTTTCATCCTGCGCGCGGCCCTCCTTGGTCTGGCCGCAGGATCGGTGGCCCTGCTGGCCGGAATACTGGGCGGTTGGGCGGTCAGCCGGTTCGTGATGGAAACGGACTATACCGTCATCTGGTCGTCGGCGGTTCTGATTATTTCCGGAGGTATCATTGCGACCGTCTTGGCCGGGCTCGGCTTTGCGCGCAGGGCGCTTGTGGCACGTCCCGCGCAGGTTTTGCGAGCGAGCGAGTAAGCCGCGCCCCTTGCCCTGCGAGCCGCGCCCGTTACAACAGACCTGCAAGGAGCCCTCAATGACCAACAGCCTGCCCGCCCCACTCGCACCTGCCCTTAGTCCAGCGCAGCGGCGCCAGATCATCAATGTGGTCCGCCGTGCCGCGCGCGCTGAAATCCTGCCGCGCTTTCGCAAACTCGCGGCTGGCGACATCCGTACAAAGGCGGATGACGCGGATCTCGTGACAGATGCGGACATAGCGGCAGAGGCAATGATCGCGCGCGCTTTGCAGATTGCGTTCCCGCACGCGCTGGTCATCGGGGAAGAGGCCGCAACAGACAAACCTGAAATTCTGGATCAGATCGGCCAGGCCCAGCTTGCCTTCCATATCGATCCTGTCGACGGCACCTGGAACTTTGCCAAGGGCTTGCACACTTTTGGCGTGATCATCGCAGCCACGCGATATGGCCAACCGGTTTTCGGTCTGATCTACGATCCTGTCTCTGATGATTGGGCAATTGCATCCGAGGAAACGGAGGCCCAGTTACAACGCCCGATCGGCCCCGCCGAAACGCTTAAGGTATCGATGGGCAAACCGCTCGAAGACTTGACGGGGTTGCTGCCACTTTGGTTGTTCCCCAAGGACAAGCAGGCACAGATCGCTGCGACACTGCCGGGATTTGCCAGCGTCACGTCGCTGCGGTGTTCGGCGCATGAATACCGCATGGTCGCGCAGGGGCATGTCGATTTCACCCTGTCCGCCAGCCTGAATTCCTGGGATCACGCCGCAGGTGCGCTGATCTGCGCACAGGCCGGCGCCCATGTCGAAATGCTCGACGGGGGTGACTACAGCGCCGCGCGCCAGCACGGGTATCTGCTTGTCGCACCGGACAAAATCACCTGGAACAAATTGCGCAAGACTTTCGCGTTCCTGCTTGCCGAAACCGACGGCGGCGCAGATATGGCGTCGTCCTAGCGGGCGAACTTCTGGTAGGCACCTTCGTCCATCAGATCGTCGAGCGCGGAGATGTCCTCAAGCGCCATGCGGAACAGCCATCCTTCGCCCTGCGGATCGTCACTCAATACGTCGAGATCGTCCAGCAATCGGGTGTTCACCTCGACGACTTCGCCATCCAGAGGGGCAAGAATATCGACCGTATCGTCGCTGCCTTCGATCACCACAACCGGATCGTCGGCGGACAGGGTGTCACCTTCTTCGGGCAACTCGATGAACGTCGCTTCGCCCAATTCGGCCATCGCATGCGATGACAGGCCAACCGTGACTTCGTCGCCGTCCTCTTCCTGACGCAACCAGATGTGTTCTTCGGTGAATTTCATGTGCACCCCCGTCCGTTTCTTTCGTACTGACAAACTGCAGCGCCGTTGACAACAGGTTGCCGCGGACTTGTCCCCGCGTGAGCAGAATGATTATCTCCGGCCAATGGTTCCAAGGGCAAAGGACGGCCATGCATCCCTATTTTTTCGGCTATGGCAGCTTGGTCAACCGCGCGACGCAGCAGTATCCCGATGCGCAGACCGCGCAGCTTCATGGTTGGCGGCGCGAATGGGTCCGCACGGATTTGCGCGATGTCGTCTTTCTCAGCGTCAAACCAGCGCCGGGCTGCGTGATTGACGGATTGATCGCGGCGGTCCCGGGCGCGGATTGGCACGCGCTCGATGCGCGCGAAACGGGATACGGTCGTGTCCAGAGCGGCAGCGCCGTCGCCCATGCCATCACACCCGCACCTCAGATCGCGCATTATTGCATCCCCGCGCAGAGCCAAAGACGCGGTGGTGACCACAAGATTTTGCTGAGCTATCTGGATGTGGTCGTACAGGGGTTCTTGCGCGAATTCGGGTCTCAGGGTGTCGCTCAATTCTTTGCAACGACTGACGGTTGGGACACGCCGGTGCTGAATGATCGTGCCAATCCGATCTACCCGCGCGCACAGATGCTCAGCGCTGATGAAATGCGTTTGGTGGACACGCATCTGGCCGCCATTGGCAAGCAGCCGGACTGAAAATGCGCGGCACTAAAGATGCCGCGCATTCAACTATCTCCGGATCAGGCTGACCCGCGGGCCTTTACGACCTGCAACAGCGGCATGACCTGGCTCATATCGGGGCCGTGCTGCTGTCCTGTCAGCGCCTTGCGCAACGGCATGAAAAGCGCTTTGCCTTTGCGGCCTGTCTTTTCTTTCACCGCGGCTGTCCAGTTGCCCCACGTGTTGTCATCGAACGGCGCTTGCGGGAGCAACTCCAGCGCTTCGGCAACAAAATCGCGGTCTTCGTCGTCGATGACGGGCTCAGCGCCTTCGCTGAACATCGCCCACCATCCGGCCAGGTCATGCAGCGTCGTGACGTTTTCGCGTGTCACGTCCCAGAACCGCGTGGCCTGTGCATCAGGAACGCCCGCCGCCCGAACGGCATCCGCGACCTCGGCCAGAGACAGCGTTTGCAGATAGCGCGCGGTCAGCGGTTTGAGATCTTCCGCGTCAAACTTGGTCGGTGCGGAACCGAACCGTGATATATCGAAACCGTCGATCAGTGTTTGCATATCGGTGCGCAGTTCGACCGGATCGCTGGATCCCAGACGTGACATCAGGCTCAACAGCGCCTGCGGTGCTATGCCCTGCGCACGCAAGTCTTTCAGCGCAAGGGTACCAAGACGTTTGGACAGCGCCTCACCCTGCGGACCGGTCAGCAACGAGTGATGCGCGAACTGTGGCACTTCACCGCCAAGCGCCTGCATGATCTGGATTTGCGTGCCGGTGTTGGTCACGTGATCCGAACCCCGAACCACATGTGTAACGCCCATTTCGGTGTCGTCGACAACGGATGCCAGCGTATACAGGATTTGCCCGTCGCCGCGGATCAGAACCGGGTCGGAAACGGATGCGCCGTCGATCGACACGTCCCCAAGGATGCCATCATTCCAAACGATGCGTTCCTGAAGCAGTTTGAACCGCCAGACACCATCGCCGCGTTCGGCGCGCAACGCCTCCTTTTCAGCCTCATCCAGTGACAATGCCGCGCGGTCGTATACGGGCGGCTTGCCCATATTCAGCTGCTTCTTGCGCTTGAGGTCGAGCTCCGTCGGTGTCTCGAACGCTTCATAGAAACGGTCCATATCGCGCAGTTGCTGCGCGGCCGCTTCGTATTTTTCCAGCCTCGACGACTGGCGTTCCACACGGTCCCAATGCAGCCCGAGCCAATCGAGATCGCGTTTGATCCCGTCGACGTATTCCTCTTTCGATCTGTTCGGATCGGTATCATCGATGCGCAGGATGAACTCGCCTCCCGCCTTGCGGGCGATAAGGTAATTCATGAGCGCCGTGCGCAGATTGCCTACGTGAATCCAGCCGGTGGGCGAGGGCGCGAAACGTGTAATGGTCTTTGCGGACATATGTGCCTCCTGTTGGTGGCTGACTGTCATAGCAATCCCCGTTTGTCCAGTTATCCGCCCAGCCACGCATCCGTGAACGGCCAATCACGGGACATACGGCGCAGTCGCTCTAGGTTTGAAAGCGTCCTATATCAAACGGAGGTAAGAAATGTCCCGATCCCCCATCCTGTCCCGCCGCGCCGCCCTTGTGGGTGCTGCCGCAGTGCCATTGGCCGCGGCAAGCGGCACAATCGCGCGCGCCAAAGCCCCCATGATGGAGGCAGGCAGTGCCCCTTACCAACGCGTGAAGCTGGGCCAGTTCGACGTCACCACTCTGCTCGCCGGCAGCCGCGCAGTCGAAGGGCCGCACAATATTTTCGGCATGAACGTCGATAAGGAAACATTCGAAGAAGTTTCGGCCCAGGCGAACCTGCCGACCGACGCCGCGCAGTTTTTCTTTACGCCGACTGTCATCAACACCGGAAACGAGTTGATCCTTTTCGACACCGGGCTTTCCGGCGCCGGGACCACAGCGGCGCTTGAAGCTGCGGGCTACACCGCAGATCAGGTCGATGTGGTCGTCTTGACCCACATGCATGGCGATCACATTGGCGGCCTGAGCACCGACGGAACAAAGACCTTCGCGAATGCCCGGTATGTCACCGGCAGCGCGGAATTCGACGCGTGGTCCAAGGCCGACAACGAAGGGTTCGACACCAAGGTCAAACCGCTGGCCGAAGAAATGACAATGCTGGACGATGGCGGCAGTGTTGCCTCTGGCGTGACCGCAATGGCGGCGTTCGGGCACACGCCCGGGCATATGGCATATCGCATTGAGTCGGACGGTAACCAGTTGGTCCTCGGCGCCGATTTTGCCAATCACTACGTCTGGTCGCTGGCGCATCCCGATTGGGAAGTGAAATTCGATATGGACAAAGCCGCCGCCGCGCAGACCCGGCGCAAAATGCTCGACATGATGGCAGCAGACGCGATCCCCTTCGTGGGCTATCACATGCCGTGGCCCGCGTTTGGCTACGTCGAGAAGAGCGGCGAGAACTACGCCTATGTGCCGCACACCTATCAGCTGTTGCTGTAAGGCTTCCGGCAGGGCTGCGTCAAAGCTGCCCTGCCGCCCTGAGCCGGTCGATACCGTGGCCGAGGTATTCGGTTCTGAACGAATGGCCCCCCTCGAACAGGCAGAAATCCAGAATAGCGCCTGTTGCGTTTGATCTTTCCTCGCAACGCAACATTGCAGTCGTGTCTTTCGCGGGCTCCGCAAATTTCCCGTGGGTCGCATAGCTCGCGAGCGCTTCGCTCACTTCGCCCTGCTTTGTTTCTCCGATCCGACGGCCATCCAGCGGTACAGTTGAATCGTCATCGCCGTGGATGTGCACAATGCTCGCCACGGGCATGGCGCATGTCTCCGGCGGCTTGAGCCAATACGTCCCCGAGATCGGAACGAACCCCGCAAACGTCTCAGGCCGCGCGCAGGCAAGGTTCCAGACCATCATCCCGCCCGCGCTGAAACCGGAGGCGACCAGATGGTCCGCATCGATGTTGAAACGCGCGACTGCGTCCGCGATGACGGCATCGTAGTAGGCGAATTCCTCGGCACCGGTGCTGTCCATGGTGCCCGGCCCGTTAGGCAGGTTCCATGAACCGTCAATTCCCTGCATGCCGATCAGGGCAAGCCCTTGGTCATGCACCATCTTGCGCAGGCTGCCGTTGCGCATCACGCCTTCGGCGGACCCGCGGTATCCGTGCGACCACAGGACCGCGCCGATGGGGTCGCCTGCGTTGTGACCTTCGGGCAGGGAAATGCGGTAGATACGGTCCCCAACGCGGCAGTCGGTGTCCTGGCCGCACGCTACGACGGGCGCGGCAAACACACTGGCAAGAACGGCAATCAACGATGCAAGGCGCATGGCAACAAACTCCTGTATGACTTCCCTAGATGTGACGCGGTGGCGGCCAAAGGGCAAATCACGCAGCCGTTACGCGTCAGCTCGGGTCACGCCAGCGATTGACGATGGGATAACGCCGGTCGAGCCAGAACGCGCCTTTGGTCAGCCGCGCACCCGGCGCCGACTGGAACCGCTTATACTCCGATATGTAGATCAGGTGTTCCACCTTCTTGGCGGTTTCACGATCAAACCCTTCCGCCACACAATCGGCGATCGATCCGTCCTCATCCACGAGGATTTCCAGAATGCGGTCGAGAACAGGGTAGTCCGGCAAGCTGTCGCTGTCTTTTTGATCATCGCGCAATTCGGCTGACGGTGCCTTTGTGATGATATTATCCGGAATGACCTGCCCTGCCGGACCCATCATCCAGTCGTGGTGATTGGCGTTGCGCCAGCGGCAGGTCTCGAACACCCGCATCTTGTAGAGATCCTTGATCGGATTGTATCCGCCGGACATATCTCCGTAGATCGTGGCATAGCCCACTGCGACCTCGGACTTATTGCCGGTTGTCAGCAGCATCTCACCAAACTTGTTGCTGAGGGCCATCAGCAGAAGCCCCCGCAAGCGAGATTGGATATTCTCTTCGGTCAGCCCTTCGTCGGTGCCTTCGAACAAAGGTGCGAGTGTGGCCGTGATCGCGTCGCGGCCCTGTTTGATCGGCACAAAGTCATAGCGCACGCCCAGCGCCTGCACACAGGCTTCGGCGTCATCCAAAGACGCCTGACTCGTATATTCAGACGGCAGCATGACGCAGCGCACGTTTTCGGAGCCCAGAGCATCGGTCGCGATGGTCGCGACAAGCGCCGAGTCAATGCCGCCCGACATGCCCAGCAGAACCTTCTTGAACCCCGTCTTGCGCATGTAATCGCGCAGCGCCTGCACCATTACACGGTAATCCTGTGTCCATTCATCCGGCTGGCTGATCTTTTCGCCGTCGACAATCCGCCAACCTTCGGGCCGCCGCTCCAGATCCACATGGGTAATGGCGCTGTCAAACGTCGGCATCTGGAACGCCAGTTGGCCGCCGGGATTAAGCCCGAAGCTCGCCCCGTCAAAAACCTGATCGTCCTGCCCTCCCACCATATTCAGATAGATGAGCGGTATTTCCGTTTCCACGACACGCGCCACCATATGGTTCAGCCGCATCTCGAATTTACCGCGGTAATAGGGCGACCCGTTGGGCACCAGCAGGAATTCGGCACCCGTTTCGGCAAGTGTTTCGGCGACATCCTCATGCCAAGCGTCTTCACAAATCGGACTGCCGATACGCGTGTTGCCGACGGAGTAAGGGCCCCCCAGAGGCCCGCTGTCGAACACCCTTACCTCGTCAAAGACCGTTTCATTCGGCAGATGATGCTTGAGCGTTCTGCTCGCAATCTTGCCCCCCTTGAGAATGACATAGGCATTGAAAAGTTCGGCACCTTCCGTCCAGGGCGCACCGATGGCGAGCGCGGGCCCGTCGGCGCAATCCGCCGCCAAAGTCTCGAGATGTGTCATCACATCCAGCTGGAACGCGCGTTTCATCACCAGATCCTGCGCATTGTATCCGGCAAGAAACATTTCGGGCAGCGCGACCATGTCGGCCCCTGCGGCGCGGCCTGCTTCCCACGCTTCACGCGCGAGCGCGGCGTTCCCCGCCAGATCGCCGACGGTCGGGTTCAACTGCCCCAGTGTGATGCGAAACCGCTCTGCCATGTGACGCCCTCTCATATGCTTTGAAAGTTGAAATAGCAGATCACCGCGCAAGGGAAAGCCCAAGCACCGCCCCTACACCAAAAGGACATTGCCCCCTTCGGCACGGCTCAGTAGGCTAAACCCAATCGTGGGCGCGGCATCGCACCCGGTATCAAGTCAACAGGACCGCCATGACATTTCGCTCTCTGATCCTTGCCTCGGCCCTCGTTTCGCTGTCGCTATCCCCTGCGTTGGCACAAAATACGCAGGTCCTGTCCAAACAGTACGAAGACGGCGGGGTATACGAGGGAACCTTCAAGGACGGGCTTCAGCATGGCGTGGGCACCTATACCCTGCCCAATGGATACCAGTACTCCGGGGAATGGGTCGAAGGGGAAATTCGCGGTCAGGGCATCGCACGTTTTCCCAACGGCTCCACCTACGAAGGTAGTTTCGCCAAAGGCAAACCCGATGGGATTGGCAAGATCACAACGGCGGATGGCGGCACCTACGAAGGTGAGTGGTCCGATGGTGCCATTCAGGGTGAAGGCGTTTCGATTCACGCCAATGGCGATCGCTACGAAGGAACGTTCCGTAATGGCAAACGCAACGGCAAAGGCGTTCTGCTGACCCCTTCGGGGTACGAATACAAGGGTGATTGGGTCGACGGGGCCGCCACGGGCGTTGCCGTTATCAAAGACGCAGAGGGCGCGATCTATGAAGGCGATGTCAAAGATGGCGTAAGACAGGGTCAGGGCAAACTGACCCATCCCGAAGGCTTCGTTCTCGAAGGAACGTGGGCCGACGGGCAGCTCAATGGATCGGGCAAGATCACACAAGCCAACGGCGACACGTACGAAGGCGATTTGGTCAACGGCCGCCGCGAAGGCAACGGGCGCTCTGTTTCATCCTCCGGTGAAATCTATGAGGGCGCCTATGTCGCGGACCAGCGTGAGGGCCAAGGCACGTTTACCGGCACAGATGGCTATACATACACAGGTGAATGGGTCGCAGGCCAAGCCGAAGGGACCGGCACCGTGACCTATCCCGACGGGTCCGTACAAACCGGCATCTTCAAGGACAACATCGCCGATGGGGAGGGCAAAATTACCTATCCTGACGGGTCGACGTATGAAGGCAACTGGGTTGCTGGCGTGATCGAAGGACAGGGCCGCGCCACCTATCCCAACGGAATGGTGTACGAAGGTAATTTCAAAGACGCGCGCAACGATGGCCAAGGCAAGCTGACGTATCCGGACGGCCGCATCTACGAGGGCAACTGGAAAGACGGTCTGCGTCATGGCCAAGGCCGCGCCACCTATCCCGATGGCAGCGTCTACGAGGGCAACTTCGAGAACGGCAAACGCAGCGGGACAGGCAAAATCACGATGGCCAGCGGATTTGTGTATGAAGGTCAGTGGGCAGATGGGGACATCGAAGGTACCGGCACCGCCACCTATGCGAACGGCGACGTTTACGAAGGCAGCTTTGTGGATGGACAACGCCAGGGTCCGGGCACGATGCGCTATGCCACCGGCGAAGAGGCTACCGGCGCGTGGGAAAACGGAGCATTGGCCGATCCGGATGCAACCAATCCTGCAACAGAAACAACCGGCGACACGACCGAGACAGATGGCTAGGGTTGCGTTTGCGCGACAGTAGCCTCGCATTTTGCGCCAGTTTCATGCCGGTCGCACCGTGATCCCCCTCCGCACACCCGCAGCCCGTGGCACGCTTTTGTTGCTGCTGACCGGCATGCTGGCAACAGCATCGCTGATCCCTTTCATGGGCGTCTATATCGTGCAGGAGCTTGGCCAAGAGCCCCTGATGATCAGCGTCTACGCAGTCACGACGCTGACACTGACATTGCTGGTCAACCGCAACTTTGGCGAGCGGATTGATCGCGGTGACAGGATTGCCCCGCTTCTGATGACATCGATGGGGGCTTTTTCGATTGGTCTGTGCGTCATGCTGATGACCCGGAATTTCTGGGTTCTGCCGATTGTCTGCAGCCCGCTTTTCGCACTCGCAAACGGCGCGGTTTCGACCATGTACAGCTTTGGACGCCTTTCAGCGGAGCGATACGGCTGGGACATTGCGCAGTTCAACAGCTATCTGCGCGCCACGGCTTCACTCGCGTGGATGATCGCGCCGGCTTTTGCATTCTCCGTGGCGGGCGGGCTCGGCAATCGCGCCGTGCCGGTCGTTGCGTTGGTCATGGCGGGGGTTTGGGCATTGCTGTTCTGGCGTGTGATGCCGATGGACTTTGCCAAAGCCCTTGATCCGGTTGACGACACCGGTGCCGCCATTGCCAAGCCCGATCCCTTGCCGGCAATATGGCTGGCTGCTGCTGTCTGTCTGCTTTTCGCGCTGGCCCACAGTGCGACCTCCATGGCTCTCCCGCTTTTTTTCCTCGAAGAGGTCGGGTTGCCCAAATTCGCCCCCGGGCTGGCGTTCTCGGTCAAGACGGGGGTCGAGATTGTCGCGATTCTGTCGACACCAATGCTCATGCGTGTGTTTGGCATCCGGCGCTGTCTCATGATGGCCGGGGCGGTTGCGCTGTTGGCCTTTGTCACGCTGGCACAGACGCGGGGTTTGCCTGGGTTGGTCATCGGCGCCGCGTTGGAGGGGCTTTACTACGGCACCTTTGCCGCGGTGGGTCTGCTCTTTGTCCAGGGGTTTGCGAACGGACGCATGGGGCGTGCGACGTCCTTATATATGAACAGCCTGTTTCTGGGCGGTTTGATCGCAAGCCCCATGATGGGAGCGATTGCCCAGTTCCTGAGTTTTCAGGCCGTGATTTACTCATCAATCGTCTGGGCGCTCGGCGCGCTCGCTTTATTGTTTGCGATGCGGAGCCACAAGATCGCCGCGGTCGAGGGGTAGCCCCCCACCAAAAGTTGCGTCAAACGCTTTGCCACCCTGTTCCGTGAAAGAAATGACGCGGCTTTGCGGCATTCGTCTGGCCCATCCCAGTTCCTCGATCCGTGTCAGCATGGCGCGTCCCAACCCGCCTGCAAGATGGGTGCGGCGTGCACTCCAATCCAGACACGCACGGCATACAGGTGCCCGGGCTTTTTGCAGGGCGGGCAGATCAACGCCGAACGCGACGACAAAGGAATTTCCTTTTTCCGTCAGCGATACATCAGCGGCATCCACGGTCAGATACCCCTCGCGCACCATTGCATCGAACAGGGCGATGCCACGGTTGCCCGCAAGGTGGTTGTAGCAGACCCGCGCCTCGCGCAGCGCGGCATCGCGAGGGCCTGTCCGCGTGCGCAAGTGCCCCTGCCCCGCGGCCAACCCCATCAATGCTTCCAGAACAGCCGCGACCTGCGGCCCCGCCAGCGAGACATATCTGTGCCTGCCCGATTTTTGCACGCGGGTAAGCCCGCCCGCTTCGAGCTTGGCCAGATGGGCGCTTGCAGTCTGCGCGCTGACGCCCGCCTCGGCGGCAAGTTCGGTCGCGGTAAGCGCCTTGCCACTCATCAGCGCGCCCAGAATGTTGGCACGCGCAGGATCACCAATCAGCGCGGCGATACGTGAAATGTCGGGGCCGCCCTTCATACTTCGACAGTAACTGAAACGTTAACGCACATCAATCCGGTACGCTGTCTGCGGAACCTCCGACACACAAGGAAACAAAATGCTGACCTGCATCATCCGCTACCAGATCGATCCGACCAAAAAGGCCGCTTTTGAACAATACGCCCGCAACTGGGGTCAGGCCATTCCCCGCTGTGGCGCAAATCTCATCGGCTACTACGCACCGCACGAAGGATCATCGACCCTTGCCTACGGAATCTACGATATCCCAAGCCTTGCAGCCTATGAAAGCTATCGCGAAAGGCTGGCCGCTGATCCTTTGGGGCGCGAGAATTATGACTTTGCCCAGCGCGAGAAATTTCTGCTACGCGAGGACAGAACATTTCTCAAACTGGCCTCGGCCCCACACGGAGACCCGAAATGATTGCCGTCATCTTTGAAGTCATGCCCCACCCCCACCGCAAGCAGAACTATCTCGATATGGCCGCGGAAATGCGCCCGCTTGTCGAAGAAATTGACGGTTTCATCTCTGTCGAGCGCTTCCAGAGCCTGACCAATCCGGAAAAGCTGTTGTCGCTGTCCTTCTTTCGGGATGAAAAAGCACTCGACGACTGGCGCAAACTGTCAAAACACCGCAGCGCGCAACGTGCCGGACGAAACGATTTTTTCTCGGACTATCACCTGCGGATTGCCCACGTCATGCGAGACTATGGCATGTTCGAGCGTGCCGAGGCCCCACAGGACAGCAAAGACCTGCACGGCTGACCCTTGCGCGACGGCGGGGTCAGGTTAAGCTGACGCTCTCAGCAAAGGATCGACTATGGCCAAGACTTTCATCACCGACCGCGAATTGCGCTTCGGCGACTGCGACATCTCGGGAACCGCCTATTTCCCGTCGTATCTCAACCTGTTGAACGGCGTGAACGAAGAATTCTGGGCGCATATCGGCTATCCATGGCACGAGATCATCTGGAAAGAACGGTGGGGCACGCCGACGGTCCACCTTACCTGCGATTTTTCCATCCCGTCGCTGTTCGGGCAAACACTGACGTTTGAACTACGCGTCGTGCGGGTTGGTCGGTCATCGGTCACCTTCAAACACGACATCAGTTGCGCGGGCGAAAAACGCTGGAACAGCACACAGGTGTTGGCTGCGTCCGATCTGGACAAACATACCTCAATCCCCTGGCCGGACGCGGTCCGCGCAACGCTCGAGGGCTATCTGGAACCGCAATAACGCGGCACCACGATACGCTGTCAGACGATCTCGCCCGCGTCGAGTTTGTCAAGCACGGCCTGACCATCCTGCAGGACCGTTTTGCGACGGTCCTCGTCCATACGGTCCCACGTGCGGTACATGTTTCCCATGCGGGCATTGTTGGAAAACCGCTCGCGGTGTCGGTCCAGAAAATGCCAGTACAGGGTGTTGAACGGACAGGCGCCATCGCCGGTCTTCTTGCTGACGCTATAGTCGCAGCCTTTGCAATAATTCGACATCCGGTTGATGTAGGCCCCTGAAGAGACATAGGGCTTTGACGCAATCACACCGCCATCCGCAAACTGGCTCATACCTACGACATTCGGCGCCTCCACCCACTCGAACGCATCGGCGTAGACCTCCAGATACCACTGCGCCACCTGTTGCGGGTCCAATCCGGCCACGAGCGCAAAGTTGCCCGTGACCATCAAGCGCTGGATATGGTGGGCATAAGCCTCTTCGCGGGTCTGACCGACGGCTGCTGACATACAGGCCATTTTCGTCTCACCGCCCCAGTACATCGCCGGTAGATCGCGCGACTGGCCAAGCCGATTGCGGCTCGCATAGTCCGGCCCTTCGAGGAAGTAGATACCGCGCACATATTCGCGCCAGCCGATAATCTGGCGGATGAACCCTTCCACCGCATTCAGGGGCGCATCCCCTTTTTCATACGCTTCTTGCGCCGCCTCACAGACCTCTAGCGGTCCGAGCAAACCGATGTTGATATAGGGTGACAGGATCGCGTGAAACATGAAGCTTTCGCCCGATACCATCGCATCCTGAAAGTCACCGAATGTTGGCAGGGAATGGGTGATGAAGTGGTCAAGCGCGTCGAGCGCCTGCGCTCGTGTGGTGGCAAACCAGAACCCGTCAAGCGTGCCGAAGTGATCGGAGAACTCTGCTTCGACCAACCCCAGCACGTCACCCACGATGTTGTCCGGCTCGAACTTCAGCGGTCCTTTTGGCGCGATATCACCGGGCGCAGGCTTGCGGTTATCGTGGTCATAATTCCATTGCCCGCCCTCGGGGTTCTCCCCATCCATCAGCAAGCCGGTTTTCCGCCGCATGTCGCGGTAGAAATATTCCATCCGCAATGCCTTGCGCCCCTCGGCCCAGGCCTCGAATTCCGCATGGCTGGCCAAGAAACGATCGTCGTTCAGGATCTCTGTCTTGATCGGCGCATACTGCAGCTTGTTGATCAGCCTCCATTCTCCGGGTTCCGTGCAAACAACGCTTTGCGCACCGGTCTGCTCGGCGCGGCGCAGCAGCTCGCCCACGATAGATCCCGAGTTCTCCGTGTCGTCGAGTTGCGAATAGGCGACCGTCCACCCCTCCTCCTCGAGATGCGCCGCAAACTTTCGCATCGCCGCAAAAATCAACGCAATCTTCTTGGGGTGGTGGCGCACGTAATTGGCCTCATCGCGCACCTCTGCCATGACCACAGTGTCCTGCGCCTTGTCGCCGGCCCGCAACGCGCTCAACCCGAAAGACAGCTGGTCGCCAAGAACCAAAATCAAGCGGTTCACCACGCGACCTCCTTACCGGCCCAGTCAAAAAATCCACCCGTTTGCTCCGGTGTCAGCGCAGCCATGACATCAATAAGATGCGTCGCGGCTTCTTCCGGCAACACGGATTTGTGGCGGCCGAGATATTTCTGCGTGAACGCTGTCGCGACGGTGCCGGGATGCAGGGCAACGCAGACGCATGACTTATGGGTCCGCGCAAGCTCTATCGATGTGGTCCGTACAATCTGGTTTGCCGCAGCTTTCGCGGCACGGTAGCTCGTCCAACCACCGATGCGATTGTCCCCGATGGAACCCACCCGCGCCGTGAGGACCGCACAAACCGAACGCTCCGACCGCGCCAGCAGGCGCGGCGCATGCCGCAAGATCAGCGCAGGCCCGATTGCGTTGACGGCAAACTGATCCGCCATTGCTTGCGCAGTAACGGCCTTGATCGTCTTTTCCGGCGCAGCACCCTCAATTTCCAACGCACCACTTGCAACAATCAGCCCGTCAAACGGCCCTTCCAGCGCGTCAAGATGGTGATCAACGGACACTTCATCGGTCACATCCAACCCGTCAACAGACCGCGACAGTCCTATCACTTCGGCACCAGCAGACCGCAGCCCTGCCGACAATGCCGCGCCGATACCGCCGGATGCACCTACAATTAAAACTCTTTTCATGACGAAGGTACCTAGATCACGCAGGGTCCGCTTCAACGTGCACCCACTGCTTCATCTTGCCTTTAAACTCATCTGCACCGCCCGCTGGCAACAGGCTGCAAGGCGCGTGATAATTTCCCTTCCCATCTGAAAGCACGTGGTTATAACTGAGCCTATGTTGACCGCAGCCCATAAAAACCCTTTCGCGCAATCCCATGCGCCAGCGCTGCGTGCCCTCCTGCTGCTGCTAGCCCGCCTCTGAGCGTGCCCTTCGGCGCGCCCGCTCAGAGGGAACGTGCCGCGCGCCAGACCGGATAGACAGCAACAGCAAAGACAGAAAGCCAATGACATGACAGACACAAAACAAGATCGCGTCTTGATCTTCGACACGACATTGCGTGACGGGGAACAATCGCCCGGGGCCACGATGACCCACGCCGAAAAGCTCGAAATCGCGGGTCTGCTCGACGAAATGGGCGTCGACATCATCGAAGCGGGTTTTCCCATCGCGTCCGAGGGCGACTTCGCTGCCGTCTCCGAAATCGCGCGGCAGTCTCGAAACGCGCAGATCTGCGGTCTGGCCCGTGCCCAACTGCCGGATATCGACCGCTGCTGGGAAGCCGTCAAACACGCGCAAAAGCCGCGCATCCATACCTTCATCGGCACCTCACCGCTGCACCGCGCCATCCCGAACCTTGATCAGGACCAGATGGCAGAGCGTATCCACGACACCGTCACACATGCCCGTAATTTATGCGAAAACGTGCAATGGTCACCGATGGATGCGACCCGCACCGAAGAGGACTACCTGTGCCGCGTCGTCGAAATCGCGATCAAGGCAGGCGCCACAACCATCAACATTCCCGATACCGTCGGCTACACGGCACCGCGCGAAAGCGCCGAGTTGATCCGCATGCTGATCGAGAAAGTGCCCGGCGCAGACGACATCATCTTTGCCACCCACTGCCACAACGATCTGGGCATGGCGACCGCAAACAGTCTGGCCGCGGTCGAGGCTGGCGCCCGACAGGTCGAATGCACGATCAATGGACTGGGGGAAAGAGCGGGTAATACGGCACTCGAAGAGGTCGTGATGGCGCTCAAGGTGCGCAACGACATCATGCCGTTCAAAACGGGCGTGGACAGCACCAAGATCATGAACATCTCCCGGCGTGTGGCGGCGGTGTCCGGGTTTGCCGTTCAATTCAACAAAGCGATCGTCGGCAAGAATGCATTTGCCCACGAATCCGGCATCCATCAGGATGGCATGCTCAAGAACGCCGAGACCTTCGAGATCATGCGTCCCGAGGACGTGGGCCTGACCGAAACCAATATCGTCATGGGCAAACACTCCGGCCGTGCCGCGCTGCGGTCCAAACTGGAAAACCTCGGATTTGAGCTGGGCGACAACCAGCTCAAGGACGTCTTCGTGCGGTTCAAGGAACTCGCGGATCGCAAGAAGGAAATTTATGACGAGGACCTGATTGCCCTGATGCGCACGGCAACGGACCCCGAGGCGGACCGGATCAAGCTGAAATCGATGCACGTTGTTTGCGGAACCGATGGCCCCAACGAAGCGAAGATGGTGCTTGAAATCGATGGCGAAGAACACCGCACAGAGCAGTCGGGGGATGGTCCGGTAGACGCCTCTTTCAATTGCATCAAGGTCTTGCTGCCGCACACGGCACGTCTTCAGCTTTATCAGGTTGCCGCGGTAACCGAAGGCACCGACGCACAAGCGACGGTCTCGGTGCGCATGGAAGAGGACGGGCGTATCGTCACGGGGCAATCCGCCGACACGGATACGGTAGTGGCCTCTGCCCGCGCCTACATCCACGCGCTCAACCGGTTGCTGGTGCGGCGTGAAAAGGGCGGCACGGACAAACGTGAAGTCAGCTACAAAGACGTAAGCTAAAGCGAAATGAACCTGACGGGCGGTGGATCATCCTGTCGCCCGTCAGCGGTAAGGGTTACACGCAGAACGGTCCGTGCTCAACGACGCTTGGCTGCGCTCGACGATCATCACCGATGCATCGGCAAGATGGCTACGCTCGATCGCTTTGTCGCCGCGCGCCACTCTCAACTTATGCGCTTCAAGCATGACCTCTGCATGGCTGCTCCCCCGCGGTGGAATGAACGTGTAGCAAGCCAACTCTATCAGCAGTCCGAGCGGATCCTTGAAATAGATCGAATGCATGAAGCCGCGGTCCTTCACGCCGGAGTTGTCGACACCGCGCGCCTCGAGCCGGGATAGGACCTGATCGAACATGGCGCGGTCCACCTCAAAGGCGATGTGATGTACACAGCCCGGGTCCATCGGTGTGCGGTCCGGGCTGCCGCGCCGGTTTTCATTGGTGAAGATCGTAATCAGCCGGCCATCGCCGGGGTCGAAATACAGGTGGCCTTCGTCCGGATCGTCCAGATTGGGCTGATCAAAGAGGAACGGCATGCCAAGCGTCCCTTCCCAAAAGTCGATCGAGCTTTGCCGATCGGCACCGGTCAGCGTGATGTGGTGCACCCCGAGGGTCTGGATTTTCTGCATGTCCGGCTCTCCTTCTAGCTGAGTATTTAGTGAAGATAATGCCTTAGCAGAAGACGGCAACATCACGCCGAACGCCCGCCCGAAACCCCTTTTATCATGGCGCGCACCTGCCTATAAGAACGCTCAGCCCGCGCTCAGGGAGTCGCGGGCCAAATTGATATTGAGTAAGGTGTTCCCCTATTATGTCGATCTTTGGAAACATGCGCGGCCTGTTCTCGTCGGATATGGCGATCGACCTGGGCACCGCGAACACGCTCGTCTACGTCAAGGGACGCGGGATCATCCTGTCGGAGCCATCCGTGGTTGCCTATCACGCCAAGGACGGCGTGAAGAAAGTGCTTGCTGTCGGCGAGGACGCCAAGCTGATGCTGGGTCGTACGCCCGGCAGTATCGAGGCGATCCGCCCGATGCGCGAAGGTGTTATCGCTGATTTCGACACCGCCGAAGAGATGATCAAACACTTCATCCGCAAAGTGCACAAACGGTCGACGTTCTCGAAGCCCAAGATCATCGTCTGCGTTCCGCACGGTGCTACCCCAGTCGAAAAACGCGCGATCCGCGAGAGTGTTCTGCGCGCTGGTGCGCGCCGGGCGGGTCTGATCGCAGAACCCATCGCCGCCGCAATCGGTGCGGGCATGCCGATCACGGATCCGACGGGCAACATGGTCGTCGATATCGGCGGCGGGACAACCGAAGTCGCGGTGCTGAGCCTTGGCGACATCGTCTACGCACGCTCCGTCAGGGTCGGGGGTGACCGCATGGACGAAGCCATCGTCAGCTATCTGCGTCGCCAGCAGAACCTTCTGGTCGGGGACACCACTGCCGAACGGATCAAGACATCGATCGGAACCGCGCGTATGCCCGACGACGGGCGCGGCACCTCGATGCAAATTCGCGGCCGCGACCTGCTCAACGGTGTGCCCAAGGAAATCGAAGTGACGCAAGCACAGATCGCCGAAGCGCTTGCCGAACCCGTTCAGCAAATCTGCGAAGCGGTGATGACGGCGCTCGAAACGACACCGCCCGATCTCGCGGCGGATATCGTCGATCGCGGCGTTATGCTGACGGGCGGCGGTGCGCTGCTGGGCGATCTGGATCTCGCGCTGCGTGAACAGACAGGGCTTGCCGTCTCGATCGCGGATGAATCGCTCAATTGCGTGGCGTTGGGCACAGGCAAGGCGCTTGAGTACGAAAAGCAGTTGCGCCACGCTATCGACTACGACAGCTAACCGTTCGCGCGAGGGAGGGAGCCTGCCGCCATGGCCAGAGACCGATCTCAGTCGAGCGATTACACCGGACCGTTGCGCCGTCTGCTGATGACGGTCCTGATCCTGTTTCTGGGTGCTGTTTTCGTCGTCTGGCGCATCGACAGCCCGCGTGTGGAACGGTTCCGCGCCCAGATCACGGACCAGATTGTCCCGAATTTCGATTGGGCGATGGCCCCCATCACGGGCACGATCAATCTGCTGCGAGATTTCCAAAGCTACAGCCAGCTTGCCGAACAGAATCAGGAATTGCGCTCCGAATTGCGCCAGATGGAAGCGTGGAAAGAGGCCGCCTTGCAGCTCGAGCAGGAAAATGCCCGGCTGCTGGATCTCAACAACGTCCGCCTTGATCCGCGGCTGACGTACATCACCGGTGTGGTTCTCGCCGACAGCGGCTCCCCGTTCCGGCAATCGGTGCTGCTGAACGTCGGCGCGCGCGATGGCATCGTCGAAGGATGGGCAACAATGGACGGCATCGGTCTGGTCGGGCGCATCTCTGGCGTCGGCGAAAACACGGCCCGCGTCATTTTGCTCACCGATGCCTCGAGCCGCATACCCGCAACCATTCAACCCTCGGGCCAACGCGCCATTGTAGCGGGCGACAACACCGCCGCACCGCCGGTTGATTTTCTCGAGAACCCGGACCTTGTGAGACCCGGTGACCGTGTGATCAGTTCGGGCGACGGGGGTGTATTTCCGGCAGGGTTGCTCATCGGGCAGGTCGCTGCGGACCCCGGTGGCCGCCTGCGCGTGCGCCTTGCCGCCGATTACGAACGGCTCGAGTTCTTGCGCGTGTTGCGCCATTACGGCACTGCGCCTGTGGGCGACACCACCTCGGTCATCACGTCGCAAGGGCCGGTTCTGCCGACACCAGAGCAATCCGCGAGCGAGCCATGAACGATCTGTCACCCTTGCGGCTATGGGTGATGCGCCTGGCATTCGTGCTTCTCGCGCTTGTGAATCTGTTCTTCCACCTTTTGCCGCTCGAAACCACGCCACGCAGCTGGGCGTCACCCGATTTGTTGCTGGGGTTTGCCTTGGCATGGTCGATGCGGCGGCCCGAATATGTCCCCGCGATCAGTCTGACACTTGTGTTTCTGCTGACCGACCTGTTGCTGCAACGGCCTCCGGGGCTTTGGGCGTTGCTGGCATTGGTCGCTTGCGAGAACCTCAAATCGCGCAGCAGATCCATACGTGACGCAACTTTTGGCGCGGAGTGGATCGCCGTGGCAACACGTCTCATCGCGATCATGCTGGGCTATAGAATAGTGCTGGGCCTTACGCTCGTTGCGCCGCCCCCGTGGCAGCTGAGCCTGATAGAAACCGGTATGACGATCCTGTTCTACCCGTTGATCGTGGTGACAACCCATGCTCTGATGGGTGTAAGAAAAGCCGCTCCCGGCGAGCTGGACGCACTGGGCCAACGCGCATGACGAAAGGCACCGTGACATGAGACGCAATCGTGCTGACAAAGACGCAAGCCATGCCAAGCTGAGCCGTCGCGCCGCCCTTCTGGGAGGTGCGCAACTGCTCTTTGTCGGCGGTTTGGCGGCGCGGATGCGATACCTACAGGTTGACCAGGCGGACCAGTTTCGTCTGCTGGCCGAAGAAAACCGTATCAACATCCGTCTGATCCCCCCGAAACGTGGCGAAATCTTTGACCGCAACGGCATCCAGCTGGCCGAGAACAAACCCAGCTACCGGATCGTGATAGTGCGCGAGGATGCGGGCGACGTCGAAGCGGTGCTGGACCGGCTTGCCTTGATCATCGACCTGAGCGATGAGCAGCGTGAGAGCACACTGGCAGAACTGAAGCGCTCTGCCCCGTTTTTACCCGTGACGATCGCGGAAAACGTGAGCTGGGATGCGGTGAGCGCCGTATCGGTAAACGCGCCTGCCCTGCCCGGTGTTTCGCCCGAAGTCGGTTCGACCCGTGTCTACCCGCGCGGATCGGATTTCGCGCATGTGGTCGGCCGCGTCGGGCGTGTCAGCCAGAAAGACCTTGATGCGCTTGACGATCCCGATGCCGTTCTGCGCATTCCACGGTTTCAGATCGGCAAGATCAATGTCGAGGCACGGCAGGAATCGCTCCTGCGCGGTACGGCTGGCACCAAGCAGGTCGAGGTAAACGCCACCGGTCGCGTGATGCGCGAACTCGATCGGCGCGAAGGCCAATCGGGTGCAGACCTGCAATTGACGCTTGATGCCAACTTGCAAAACTACGTGCAGGCCCGCCTCAGCGGCGAAAGCGCCGCGGTCGTCATGATCGATTGCGAAAAAGGCGATATTCTCGCCAATGCGTCTGCGCCTTCGTATGACCCGAACCTCTTTATCGGCGGTATCTCCAGCAAGGACTACGATCCGCTGCTCAATTCGAAGTACCGGCCGCTGGTAAACAAGACTGTGCAGGGCGCGTACCCTCCCGGATCCACGTTCAAAATGATGACAGCAATGGCCGCAATCGAAGCGGGCATCGTCGGGCCGCAAGAAACGGTCTATTGCCCCGGCCACCTCGAGGTGGGGGGACGGCGCTTTCATTGCTGGAAACGGGCCGGTCACGGATGGGTCGATCTCGAGACATCGCTGAAGCGGTCGTGTGACGTGTATTACTACGATCTGGCACTGAAGGTCGGCATCGAAAAGATTTCGGCGATGGCACAGCGGTTCGGATTGGGCATCCGCCATGATCTGGCGCTCAGCTCTGTCAATTCCGGTCTGACACCGACCAAGGAATGGAAACGCAGCGCGCGGGGCGAGTCCTGGGTGATCGGTGACACTGTGAACGCATCGATCGGTCAGGGGTTCATGCTTGCATCCCCGATGCAATTGGCCGTGATGACGGCACGGCTCGCCACGGGGCGCGAAATCATGCCAAGACTGGTAAAGACCGTCGACGGCGTCGAGCAGCCCGTGACGGGCGGTGCCTCGCTTGGAATGAAGGAAAACAACCTGCGCAAGATGCGCAAATCCATGTATTCGGTCGTCAATGACCGTCGTGGCACAGCCTACCGTAGCCGTATCATCGCAGACGGCATGCGCATGGCCGGCAAAACAGGCACAAGCCAGGTGCGGTCAGCCGTGGTCAACAACAACGAGGTTCCGTGGGAACAGCGCGATCACGCGCTTTTTGTCAGTTTCGCGCCCTACGACAATCCGCGGTTCGCCTGCGCGGTGCTGGTCGAACATGGCGGCGGTGGATCAAAGGCCGCGGCGCCCATCGCGCGCGATGTCATGCTGCAGGCCCTCTACAACGGCGAACCGCCGCTCGAGGCATATCCGACGGCCGTACGGGGCCAGATCGAAGAACAGCAGCTGCGTCTGCGCGATGTGCGCCCCGAAGCCCGCATTAACAAAAGTGCCGTCGGGGATCAGGCATGAGCTATCTTGAGTCTACGGTCAAATCCGTTCCGACTGGATTGCGCAAGATATTGTACCTGAACTGGCCGCTGGCCGTTTTGTTGACTGCTGTCGCGGGCACCGGGTTTTTGATGCTCTATTCGGTTGCCGGCGGCGGCTTCAGCCCGTGGGCAGAGCCACAGATGAAACGGTTCGGCCTGGGGCTTGTTCTGATGCTTTTCGTGGGGCTGGTGCCGATCTGGCTTTGGCGCAATCTCGCGGGGCTTGCCTATGCGGTATCGGTCATGTTGCTTGTGGCGGTCGAGTTTTTCGGGGCTGTGGGCATGGGTGCCCAGCGCTGGATCGATCTGGGCTTTTTCCGGCTTCAACCATCCGAGCTCACCAAAATCACCTTGGTGATGTTCCTCGCAGCCTACTACGACTGGTTGCCCGCCAAGAAAACATCCAGACCTTTGTGGGTCATCTTGCCCGTTCTTATCATCCTGCTGCCGACGGCGCTGGTGCTGAACCAGCCCGATCTGGGGACCTCGATCCTGTTGCTGACCGCCGGCGGCGGGCTGATGTTTCTGGCAGGGGTCCATTGGGCATATTTCGCCGCTGTTATCGCGGCCGGTGTAGGTCTGGTTACTGCCGTGTTCCAATCGCGCGGGACACCGTGGCAGCTTCTGAAAGACTACCAGTTCCGCCGCATCGATACCTTCCTTGACCCCAGCACAGACCCGCTGGGCGCCGGATACCATATCACCCAGTCCAAGATCGCATTGGGATCGGGCGGCTGGACCGGCCGTGGCTTTATGCAAGGCACGCAATCGCGGCTGAACTTCCTGCCAGAAAAGCACACGGATTTTATCTTTACGACATTGGCCGAAGAGTTCGGTTTTGTCGGGGGGATTTCGCTGCTGGCGCTTTATGCGTTGGTCATCATCTTTTGCGTCGCGTCCGCCGTCATGAACAAGGACAGGTTTGCCGCACTTCTCACATTGGGTATCGCGCTGAACTTCTTTCTGTTCTTTGCCGTGAACATGTCGATGGTCATGGGGCTCGCCCCGGTGGTCGGTGTTCCGCTGCCCTTAGTGAGCTATGGTGGATCTGCGATGCTTGTCTTGATGCTGGCATTCGGGCTGGTGCAGTCTGCGCATATCCACCGCCCCAGATGAAATGAACCTATATGCCTGACCCAAGCGAGGCGTTCGCGGTATGAAAAATGTTCTGTTTGCGGCCGGTGAAAAGCGGTGGGCGCTCTACTTTGATCCACTGACCAAGGCGTTGGAGAGCGAAGGGGTCGCGGCGCACCTGTCGCAAGACATTCCGCCTCAGAGCGTGGACTACATCGTCTACGCCCCGGACAGCAGTCTGCAGGATTTTCGCCCCTATACGCGCGCCAAGGCCGTCTTGAACCTTTGGGCGGGGGTCGAAAAAATTGTCGGCAATGAAACGCTGTCCATACCCTTGGCCCGCATGGTCGACCCCGGCCTGTCAAAAGGTATGACGGAATGGGTGGTGGGGCACGTGCTGCGACACCACCTTGGCATGGACCGGCACATCGTGAATCCGGACAATGAATGGCGCCCCGCGGTTCCGCCGCTCGCGTTCGAACGAACGGTGGTTATTTTCGGGCTCGGCGCACTGGGCACCGCCTGTGCTATGGCGCTGGTGGCGCTGGGCTTCAATGTGGTGGGATGGTCCCGTAGCCCCAAGTCGGTTGAGGGTGTGACCTGCCTGCACGGCGAGGCGGGTCTTTCAGCGGCGTTGGCGCAGGCGGATATTGCCGTAATGCTACTGCCCGACACTCCGGCGACAACCAATCTGATGAATGCCGAAACACTGGGCCAGATGCCACAGGGTGCCTATCTCATCAATCCGGGCCGGGGGCCCTTGATTGATGACGACGCGCTTCTTGGCGCATTGGAAACAGGGCAGATCGCACACGCGACACTGGATGTGTTTCGTACCGAACCGCTGCCGCGCGTCCATCCGTTTTGGGATCATCCGAACGTCACGGTGACACCGCACATTGCCGCAGACACCCGCCCCGCCACTGCGGCACAGATGGTTGCACGCAACATCGCGCGCAGCGAGGCGGGACTTCCTTTGCTCAACCTCGTAGACCGGTCGCTCGGATACTGAGGCAGATCAGGCCGCGTCCAACCCGCGGCCTTTGAGCAGAGCCTCGACCCCCGGCAACCGCCCCCGGAAGGCGACATATAATTCGGCGGCATCGCGGCTGCCTCCGGTCGAGAGAATGTGTTGCTCAAGTGCGCTGGCGCGGTCGCGGTCAAACGGACCACCGGCTTCTTCGAACGCTGCGAAAGCATCCGCGTCCATCACTTCGGACCACATGTAACTATAGTAACCGCTCGAATATCCATCCCCTGCAAAGACGTGTGCAAAATGCGGGGTTGCGTGCCGCATTGTAATGGCGTCTGGCATGCCCAATTCCGACAGAACTTCGGCCTGCCGTGCCATTGGATCGGACGGCGCAGGTCCGTCGTGAAAGGCCAGATCAACCAGCGCCGACGCCACATATTCGACAGTCTGGAAACCCATATCGAACGTCGCGGCACCCAATACCTTGTCGAGCATTTCCTCGGGCATCGCATGTCCCGTGTCCGCATGGATCGCGAATTCACTAAGGACTTCGGGCACGTCCAGCCAGTGTTCATAAAGCTGGCTTGGCAGTTCCACGAAATCGCGGGCCACAGAGGTGCCAGAGATAGATTCGTAGGTCACATCGGAGAGCATCTGGTGCAGGGCGTGGCCAAATTCATGGAACAATGTGCGGGCATCATCGTAGCTGAGCAATGCCGGATCGCCCTTTGCGAAATTGCACACGTTGATCACAATCGGGGTCTGCGGTTGGGGGAATTTGGCTTGGCTGCGCATGGCCGAGCACCACGCACCCGACCTTTTGGAGCCACGTGCAAAATAGTCACCGATAAAGACCGCGACATGCTCACCATTGCGGGTCACGTTCCACGCCCGGCAATCGGGATGGTAGAGCGGCACATCCAATGGCGCAAAGGACAGCCCGAAAAGCCGGTTCGCACAGGAAAATGACGCCTCGATCATGCAGTCGAGTTGAAAGTACGGTTTGAGCGCCTCTTCATCGAGATCGTGCTCGATCGCGCGACGCTTCTCCGCGTAGTAGCGCCAATCCCACGCGGCCAATTCCCCGTTCACGCCGTCAGCGTGCATCATGTCTTGCAGGATTTTCGCATCGGCATTTGCTTGCGCCTTTGCGGGTTCCCAAACCGCCATCAGCAATTTGCGCACGGCATCCGGCGTCTTGGCCATTTCGGTCTCTAGCTTGTAGTCGGCAAAGCTATCGTATCCCAGAAGCTTCGCCCGCTCTTCGCGCAACGCCAGGATTTCAGCGGCGATGTCGCGGTTGTCCGTCTTACCCCCGTTTGCCCCCCGCGCGGCCCACGCCGCAAAGGCGCGTTCACGCAAATCGCGACGCGGGGAAAATTGCAAAAAGGGCGTTATCAGCGACCTCGAGAGGGTCACGACGGGTCCGTCCGCCTCTTTTTCACGGCCCGCGGCACGGGCAGCATCCACAACGAACGCGGGCAAACCATCCAGATCATCTTCGCCCAACGGCATGAACCAGTCCCGTTCATCCGCAAGCAGGTTTTGCGTAAATTCGGTTCCCAGAACGGCAAGACGGTTCTTGATCTCCTTCATTCGGGTTTCGTCAGCCCCTGTCAGCGCCGCACCCGACCGCACGAAACCCCGATGGGTCAGCATCAGCACGCGCTGCTGTTCCTCCGTCAGGGTAAGGCTTTCGCGCTTTTCCCACACGGAGGCAATGCGCTCAAAAAGCTGCGAGTTGGCGGAAATGTCAGCGAAATGTGCCGACAACAGCGGCGAGAATTCCCGCTGCAAGGCTTCGCGATCAGGATTGCTGTCTGCGCCTGAAACGGTGAAGAAAACGCTCAACACTTTGTCGAGGTCCCGGCCAGCGGCTTCCATCGCCTCGACCGTGTTTGCGAAATCCGGCGCATCGGGATTAGACGCGATTGCCTCTATCTCTGCCTTGTGACGCGATAGGGCAGTATCAAGCGCCGGTGCAAAATCAGAATCGCTGATTGTGTCAAACGGGGCGATTGCAAAAGGTGTGTCCCAGTCCTGCAGCAATGGGTTTGTCATCGCGATTTCCTTTGTTATGCGGTCCCGGTATCCGGGAGAGCGCCGTGTTCATATCTAAGCATGCAATGCACCGCACGTTGGGCAATCGGCACGACGCTTGACGCCGATTGTGCGGTTTTCGCCGTATAGCGCATCGTAAATCATCAGCTGATTGCGCAGCGGGGTCCCCGCTCCGGTGATCAGTTTGACCGCCTCGAGCGCCATCATCGCACCAACCACCCCTGGGAGCGGCCCGATAACGCCGGCCTGCGCACAACTGGGAGCCAACTCGGACGCCGGCGCTTGCGCAAAAACGCATTGGTAGCACGGTGCGCCCGACGCAGGATCAAAAACGCTTAGCTGACCTTCCCATTGGCTCAACGCGCCAGAAACAAGCGGTTTGCCTGCCGTCACGCAGGCCGCATTCACGAGGTAGCGGGTATCGAAATTGTCGGTTCCGTCGAGCACCAGATCGTAGTCCGCAACCAGATCATCAACAATCTCACCGGTCAGCCTGCGGTGATACGGCCGGACGGAGACGAACGGATTCTGCGCGAGCATTTCCGCCTGAGCGGAGAAAACCTTCGGCATGCCGATAGAGGCATCTTTGTGAATGACCTGTCGGTGCAGATTGGTGTTTTCTACTGTGTCGTCATCAATCACACCGATCGTCCCGACACCTGCGGCGGCAAGATACTGCAACGCGGGTGCGCCAAGTCCCCCGGCGCCAACAACGAGCACCTTCGCATTTTTCAGCGCCTTTTGCCCTGCGCCGCCAACCTCGCGCAGAACGATATGGCGGGCATAGCGGTTCAGTTCGGTATCCGAAAAGCTTCCCTGCGCGACAGGTACCTGCGGTGCGGTCGCATCCACACCTGTCCGCAAACGCAACTGGCCAATGCCCTTCGAATAGACCCAGACAAGCGCACCGATGCCCAACACGATGAGCCAAGGCGCAGCGCTGCCCCCTGTAGCGTCACGGACAGGGTGCGTATCGGGCAGGACCAGTTGCAGCGCGATCACCACAACCATGAGCAAGCCCAGCATGATCGAACGGGCGTTCCGCGGGGTGCCCATCCACATGCCAAGCCCCCAGATCAGCGCGGCCAATATCAGTACAAGCATGCCTACTCCGTTCCGGTCGATCCGAAACCACCGCCCCCGCGGGGCGTATCCTCCAGATCGTCAACAACGCGAAATCTAGCCTGCACGACGGGCGCGACAACCATCTGCGCAATCCGCATACCGTGGGTGATGACAAAGGGTTCAGCACCTGCATTCAGCAAGATCACGCCCAACGGGCCGCGATAATCCGCGTCAATCGTGCCCGGCGCGTTCGGCAGCGTGATCCCGTATTTCAGCGCCAAACCGGACCGCGGCCGCATCTGCACTTCGTATCCGGGCGGCACCGCGACACGCAGACCGGTCGGAACCAGAACCAGCTGTCCCGGCGCGATCGTGATGTCCGATTTGTCGGGAAAATTGGCCCTGATATCCGCGCCCGCTGCGCCATCTGTCTCATACCGCGGCAGACCAAGCGTTTGATCTGCGTCCGCGAGCCACGCGAAATCGACATCAACTGTCATTGCGCCAACGCATCCGCGATCCGCGCTGCCAGATTTCGGGCGACTGCGGTCTTGTCCATGCGGGGCCACACCTCTGATCCGTCGGCCGTTATCAGGGTAACGGCGTTTTCCGACCCACCCATGATCTCCGTTTCCGGTGACACATCATTTGCCACGATCCAATCGCACCCCTTGCGTTGTCGCTTGGCCGTGGCGTTGGCAAAGACGTCATCGGTCTCGGCGGCGAAGCCCACGACAAGCTTTGGCCGATCTGCCCCCATTCCGCTGACCGTTTTGAGAATATCGGGGTTTTCCGCGAATGAAAGCGACGGCAGGCCATCTTTTGTTTTCTTCAGCTTGCGGTCGCTTGCCCCTTCAACACGCCAATCCGCAACAGCAGCAGCAAAGACAGCGGCGTCCGCTGGCAGGGATTGCGTCACTGCGTCAAGCATCTGCGCAGCGGTTTGTACGCGCACAACGGTCACTCCCGCGGGCGGCGGTGTATCTGCAGGACCGGTCACAAAGGTCACCTGCGCTCCCATTGCCGCAAGGGACGCCGCGATTGCCTTGCCTTGCGCCCCCGACGACCGGTTCGCGATATACCGAACCGGGTCAATCGGCTCATGCGTCGGGCCAGAGGTCACAAGCACACGTTTGCCGGACAGCGGACCATCAACAAGCCGCTCCTCGACCGCTGCAACGATTTCCATCGGCTCGGCCATCCGTCCGGGTCCGTATTCACCGCATGCCATGTCGCCCTCGTTCGGGCCGACAACGGAAATACCGTCCTGACGCAGTGTCGCCAGATTGCGTTGCGTGGCCGCGTGCTCCCACATGCGTACATTCATTGCGGGCGCGATCATAACGGGCGTATCCGTTGCCAGCAAAAGCGTGGACGCAAGATCATTTGCCAGACCTACGGCCATCTTTGCCATCAAATCCGCAGTCGCCGGTGCCACCAGCACAAGATCGGCAACGCGGCTGAGTTGGATATGACCCATTTCGGCCTCGTCACCCAGATCGAAAAGGTCACGGTAGACCTTGCTGCCTGCCAGTGCAGAAACCGACAACGGTGTTACAAACTCCTCACCGGCGCGCGTCAGGACCGGCGTCACCAAGGCACCGCGCTCACGCAACCGACGTATCAGATCAAGCGCTTTGAATGCAGCGATGCCGCCACCGATTATGAGCAGAATGTGTTTGCCTGCCAACATCCTATGTCCCCCGAAAGGCCAAGTATTGGCTGCACCATAGGCGCGCTGGCAACGGGGCGCCAGCCCCGGCTATTTGCGAAAGGCCGCGCAAGGATCACCGCGTGGCGGGGCATCCGCATCCGTCATGGCAGCGAAACCGCCATCCGGCATGTTGCCACCCTCGCCCTGGCCCAGCGCGAAAACCTTCAGATCAGGTCTCGCCTGCCGCAAAAGCGCAGGGACTCCCCAATCCTCACGTGCGTGGCCGTTGCCTGTTATCACGACGACCGGTCCACCTGTCAAATCGTGGGCCTGCACAGCGGCATCGGCCAACGCCATGTCGCGCAGGCGCTGCGCATCTACCATCATCGGCAACATCTCTGCCGGCAAAGCATTACAGTGTGCTTCCGCCTGCAGCGCCTCGCGGGCAGCCTGCTGATCCGGGTCTGCGGCTTTGTCGAGACCGTATTTCCGCGCAAGCGGGTGCGATACGATGGGCTTTTCCAGCTGTGCATCAATCTCGTCGCGAAGCACCTGCGCACCGAAGATCACGGCCTCGGGCGCCGCAGCAAATATCGGATAATACATCGCGAAATCGGGCCAGGGCCCAGCGGACCAACCCAGCGCCGCGTCGAGTGTATCGATATCATCCCGAACGTTCGGTGTCGCGCGTGCGGCCTGCTGCGGGGTGAGCATTTCGAAGACTATTGCCGCCGGCCCGATCGCACCGGTCCAATCTGACTGCACCCTGTGATGTGCCGGGTTGTCGTGCTGTTCACCCAAGACAATGACGTCGGCGACCAACGCGGCCGCGGGAGGAGCGTCGCAATACCCCCGCAACGGCAAAAGCGCGACCAGAAAGGCCGCGCTTGCGTAAGAAAGAGCTTTGTAAACGAGCATCAGGTCAGGAAGTGGAATACTTCTTGGGACTGCATCTCAAGCGATTTGCGCATTTTTGTGAACGCAGCCGCTTCAAGCTGGCGAACCCGTTCTTTGCTGAGGCTGAGTTCTTGGCCGAGACTTTCCAGCGTTCTCGCCGTGTCCCGCAGTTTGCGTTCGCGGACAATGAACTGCTCGCGGTCGTTCAACGCACCCATCGCGGTGATCAGCCAGTCACGCAGCTGTGCCGTATCGTGGCTGTCTTCGACACGCTCTGCGGCTTGCGCGCTGTCGTCCTCGAGCGCATCAATCCACTCGCGTCCTTCGTCGTCCGCCGATTGTGTCGCATTGAGGGAATAGTCGGAACCGCTCAGACGTCCTTCCATCATCTCGACGTCGTGGAGCGGAACACCTATCTCCGTGCTGATCATCTGGCGCAGCTGGTGGCGGTCGAGTGTTTCACCCTGTGCCGCCGCTTCACGCTCCAACCGCGCCTGAACGCGACGCATGTTGAAAAACAGCGATTTCTGGGAAGAGGTGGACCCTGTACGGACCATAGACCAGTTGCGCATCACGTGATCTTGGATAGAGGCTTTGATCCACCAGACCGCATAGGTCGAAAAACGAACCCCGCGGTCGGGGTCAAATTTATCCGCAGCCTTCATGAGACCCAAACCCGCTTCCTGAATCAAATCATTCATCGGCGCGCCGTAACGCTTGAATTTCGCTGCCATGGAAATGGCGAGCCGCATGTAGGCGTTGATCAGTCGGTGCAGCGATTGTTCGCACCGTTCGTCACGCCACGCATATGCAAGTCTAAGCTCGGTATCGGCATCCAACAGTTCCGCTTTCATCGCGGTACGGGTGAGTGAAAAGTCATGCGCGGTTGCTGTCGCCATGCGGAACGTCTCCCAGTCTGTTTCCTGCCTTGTGGCGGGTTTTCATAATGATTACGCATGAAAGGGGTGTTTGGTTCACACAAGGTTGCAAAAAATGTTGCCTCGACGATCTTTTATTCTAGGGGGCGCCGCGTCGGGGAAATCTTTGTACGCCGAAAGCCTTTTACTTTCCAGCGCGTTGAAGCTGAACTACCTCGCGACCGGGCAAGTTGAAGACGCCGAAATAAAATTGAAAGTAAAAATCCATCAGGATCGCAGGGATGCGCGCTGGACCACGTTCGAAGAGCCGTTGGACCTTGGCGAATGCCTGCGCGCGATGGATCCCGCCACACCGGTTTTGATCGACTGTGCAACCATGTGGCTCAGCAATCACATGATGGCCGGAAGCGATCTTGTCATTGCTACTGAAAAACTCCTCGACGACATTGACCGTTGCCCCGCGCCGAGCGTGATCGTCTCCAACGAAGTGGGTCACGGCATAGTACCCGACAACCGGCTCGCCCGACAGTTTCGTGAGGCCCAAGGCAAGCTCAACATTGCCTTGGCGGCACAGGCCGATCTGGCGGTCATGGTCGTCGCCGGGCTTCCACAGGTTCTGAAGGGAGAGCTGCCATGACGGTTTGGCACTGGGTGCGCCACGGGCCGACCCACGAAAAAACGTTCGTCGGCTGGCGCGATGTTCCTGCCGATCTTACCGATTGCGCCCAGATTGCGCGCCTCACAGACCACTTGCCGGACAACGCCAAGCTTGTTTCCTCCGACCTCATTCGCGCGTCGGCGACGGCGGACGCGCTCACGGGGCCGGGACATCACCGCTTGGCCCACGAGCCCGATTTGCGCGAAATCAATTTCGGCGTCTGGGATGGCATGCCGTTCGATGCGGTTGCGGCCCGTGACCCGCAACTTAGCCGCGCGTTTTGGGAAACCCCCGGGAGCCCGCGTGCGCCCGAGGGTGAAAGCTGGAACGAAACTGCGGCCCGCGTGGACGCCGCCGTTGACCGCTTGTCCCATCTTCATCCGGACCAGCATATTATCGCAGTCGCTCATTTTGGCGTTATCCTGACACAGGTTCAGCGGGCGATGCGTGTGTCGGCCTACGCCGCGATGGCGCACAAGATCGACAATCTGTCCGTTACCACCATCCAGACACAGCCCGATTGGCACATTCATCAGATCAATCACCTGCCGTGATTTGATGTCGCACAAAATTGCATTTGATCCGCGGCCTCGGCCCGGATTACCCCTGTCGCATGACATATGATCTCTACATCGGTGACCGGACATTTTCGAGCTGGTCTTTGCGCGGCTGGCTCATGCTGCAGAAATTCAATCTGCCCTTCCAAACTCATTTGGTGGGTCTCTATTCAGGCAAAATGGCCCAGGATCTTGCCCCGCTTGCGCCGGCCAAACTGGTGCCAGCATTACGCACCGCGGAGGGTCAGGTCGTCGGCGAAACGCTTGCGATCGCCGAGACCCTTGCAGAGCGTCATCCGGATGCCGGCATGTGGCCAAGCGACCCGGACGCCCGAGCCGCAGCGCGGTGGCTTTGTGCGGCGATGGCGACCGGATTTAGCGCATTGCGTGGCGATTGTCCGATGCAATTGGTGCATGTCGACGCTACATTTTCGCCGTCCAGTGCCGTGCTTGCTGATCTGGCGAGGATCGAAACGCTTTGGCAACACGCGCGACAATACGCAACGGACGGACCGTGGCTCTTTGGCGCGTACAGTCTTGCGGATGCTTTTTACGCACCAGTCTGCGCTCGGATGGTCGGGTATGATCTGCCGCGATCGGAGTTTGCGCGATCCTATTGCAGCACGACAATCGAGGATCAGGATTTTCGCCTTTGGCGTGCCGAAGGGCTCATGACAAGCTACGATCCTTTCCCTTACCCCCCGGTAGGCGCCACGCAACCGTGGCCTGCCTGATCTGACCGCGCCATGAAGCATTAACCATTCTTAAACCATGGGCGCGTAACTCTTGTTTTGGTCAACCATCGGGAGGACGCAATGGTTTCTCGTGCCTACAGCGTGGCCTTTCAGGGGGTCGAGGCCCGGATGGTCGAAGTGCAATGTGCCGTGACCCCCGGGCTGCCTGCGTTTTCGGTGGTGGGACTGCCCGACAAAGCCGTTAGTGAAGCACGCGACCGTGTGCGCACTGCACTCAGCTCGATGGCAATAGCGCTTCCTTCCAAACGGATCACAATCAATCTGAGCCCTGCCGATTTGCCCAAGGAGGGCAGCCATTTCGATCTGCCCATCGCGCTGGCGCTTCTTGCTGCGCTCGACATCCTGCCAAATGATGTGGTGCAGAATGTCGTGGCGTTGGGTGAATTGTCTCTGGACGGATCGCTCGTCCCTGTCGTGGGGGCCTTGCCCGCAGCAATGGCCGCGGCACAGGAAGAACGCAGCCTGTTGTGCCCTGCCGGATCGGGAGCGGAGGCCGCGTGGGTGGATGCGTGCCAGGTCATTGCACCGGCCACACTTGGTGACGTGGTGCGCCATTATACCGGCCAGGCGGTCCTGCCTCCGGCAGATCCGGGTGAAGTCATCCCCCCTGTATTGGGCCGTGATCTGCGTGACGTCAAAGGTCAGGAACGGGCAAAGCGGGCATTGGAAATCGCGGCCGCGGGACGCCACCATTTAATGCTGGTTGGCACACCGGGCTCGGGCAAATCGATGCTCGCAGCGCGACTTCCGGGCATCCTGCCTCCTCTCTCCGCGACAGAGGCACTCGAGACATCAATGATACACTCGCTCGCGGGCCTTCTGGACGACGGAGGTATATCGCGCAGCCGCCCGTTTCGTGAGCCGCACCACACTGCGTCGATGGCTGCGATCATCGGGGGTGGACGACAGGCGAAACCCGGCGAAGTCTCTCTCGCGCATAACGGCGTGCTGTTTATGGACGAATTTCCCGAATTCGCCCGCACCGTACTGGAAACCCTGCGCCAACCGATTGAGACGGGCGAAGTTACGATCGCGCGGGCCAACGCACACGTCAGATACCGTTGTAAGTTCATGCTGGTGGCCGCAGCAAACCCCTGCAAATGCGGCTATTTGCCGGACCCTGCCCGCGCCTGCGCACGCGTCCCGCATTGCGGAGAGGATTATATGGGCAAGATTTCCGGCCCCTTGATGGACCGGTTCGACCTGCGTGTCGATGTCCCACCCGTCAGCTTTCACGATCTCGACCTGCCCCCGGCGGGTGAAGGATCGCGCGAAGTTGCGGAACGGGTCAGTGCGGCACGCACCGTCCAACAGGCCCGCTTTGCGGGAAAGCCTGACATGCTGTGTAATGCCGATGCCGAAGGGGATGTTCTGGAACAGATCGCAACACCGGACACCGAAGGCCGCGATATTCTGATGCGGGCGGCGGAACGCTTCGGGCTATCGGCACGCGGCTATCACCGGGTGTTGCGCGTGGCACGCACCATAGCGGATCTCGATTGTTCCGACACGGTGCGCAAACCCCATGTTGCCGAAGCCATCAGCTTTCGTTTGCCCAGCCTTGCTGTCGCCTGATCCAAGCGGCCAACTCGTCCAGCGTTTCGCGCGCCTCGGGCAGGAAGTTGTGAAGGATTGGCCAGACATGCGGCAAATCGTGCTTTTCGCGAAATTCTACCTCCGCGCCATCCCGGCGTAATGCAGCGGCCAGCCGACGGGCATCGTCGAGCAGTATTTCCGTGTCACCAACGGTGATCCATGCAGGCGGCGCATCCGGGAAAGTACCCTTGCATGGGCTCACTCGCGGATCGTCAGCCGGTGCCCCGCCCAGAAACATCTGCGCAAGTTCGGGCGCGCGCGCTCCGGGCAGGATCGCATCGCGCGGAGCGTTTCGCAAAACGCTGTCGCTCTCATAGGCCAGATCCGCCAGTGGCGAAAAACCGAATACTGCGCCGGGCAAGGGCGCGCCATCGGCACATAGTGACGCGAGCAATCCGAAGGCAAGTGCTCCGCCTGCGCTGTCGCCCCCAAGGACCACCGTGCCGGGGTCAACACCTTGCGCCATCAGGCCATCCCACGCATGCCGCACATCCTCCGGTGCGGCAGGATAGGTTTGTTCAGGCGCCAAGCGGTATCGCGGCAAGACAGCGGGTGCCTGCAGGCGTCGCGCAAGTTGCGCTGCCAGCGCCGCGTGCGTCTCGGGACTGCCGAACAGAAAACCGCCACCGTGAATGTAGAACAACAAGCGGTTTTTTTGAACGATCCGCGGCAGCACCCTGATCGCATCTATGTTACCCAAAAGTGTTGCGGCGTGACTTGTCCCGCGCGGACTGTGAAAGAAGTACCGCGCCTGACGCTCAAGGGACCGTCGCAACTGTACCGGATCATTTGCGCGCTCGAGTTTCGGGCGCTCGATATGACGCAGCCAGATATTCAGGACGCGGGCACGCAGGCTCATGCGCGGCGTGCCTCAATCGCCTCCCAGACCTTGGCTGCGATATTCACGCCGTCGAAACGTTCAAGTTCCTGTATGCCGGTCGGTGACGTCACATTGATTTCTGTAAGGTAGTCGCCGATCACGTCGATCCCGACGAAAATCTGGCCCTTTTCCTTCAAAAGCGGTCCGATACGGGCGCAAATCTCAAGGTCGCGATCCGTCAGGCCAACCTTTTCGGGCCGTCCGCCCACATGCATGTTGGACCTCGTTTCACCGGCGGCGGGGACGCGATTGATGGCGCCCACCGCTTCGCCCTCGACAAGGATCACACGCTTGTCGCCTTTGGACACATCGGGCAGGAATTGCTGAACGATCAATGGCTCGCGCGAAAATCCGGTGAACAGTTCGTGCAGAGAGCTGAGGTTGCTATCGTTCTGGGTCAGCTTGAAGACACCGGCGCCGCCATTGCCGTAGAGCGGTTTCAGGATCACATCGCCGTGCTTGTCCTTGAACGCCCTGATGGTTTCCAGATCACGCGCAATGGTCGTTGCGGGCATCAGATCGGGAAAATCGAGCACCAGCAATTTTTCGGGAAAATTGCGCACCCAGAATGGATCGTTGACGACCAAAGTTAAGTCGCTCACCCGATCCAGCAAGTGGGTACTGGTGATGTAATGCATGTCGAAAGGCGGGTCTTGTCGCAGCCAGATGACATCGAATTCTGACAGGTCGACTTCGCGCATTTGCCCGAGAACCGCCGGGTTCCCTTCAACACGCTGCACCTTCATGTCCTGACCGCGCGCCGTGACGCGGCCCTCCTGGTATGCAAGTTGATCGGGGGAATAATAGAATAGACTGTGCCCACGCGCCTGTGCTTCTTCTGCCAGACGGAAACTGCTGTCGGCATTGATGTCTACGTTCCCGATCGGGTCCATCTGAAAGGCGATTTTCATGGGCATCTTCCTTGCTGTTGCCCATTAAATGGCGCAGCAAACCCGCTCTTGCAATGGGTCAGCCGTGACCAAAGGCGTTTTCGATCACCCTGCATTGCCCATGCGCGTCCAGCAAAGCCACGTCAAAACGGCATTCCGTCAGGGCACCTGCGGGGGTTTTACCGAGGTATTCTTCGGCAGCGGCATAGATGCGTCCCATTTGCCGCGCTGTGATCCGCTGTGCTGCCCGCGAAAAGCTGCGGCTTTTCTTCACTTCCACGAAGATCAGCGAAGACCCGTCTGCAACGATCAGATCAATCTCGCCCGCGCAGCCCCGCCACCGTGTTTCGGCAATGGTATATCCGCGGCGACAATAGTCGGAGGCAACGCTGTCTTCTGCAGCAAGTCCCGCGTGATAGGCCATCTCACCGGTTGACCTGTCGCGCAGATCCATCCCTCAATCCTTTTTCTGCGTCAGGGCCAATGCCGCCTGATAAACCTGCCTGCGAGGCATGTTTGCGGCCTGCGCCACCATGTCGACCGCATCCCGCATCGACATGTCCGCCAAAGCGCTGCGCAGGCTTTGTTCTAGATCGTCTTCACTAACAGACGGTAAATTTCCCCGGTCGATCAAAACGACAACTTCACCCTTCGTCTTGGCGGTTGCGTAGTGTTCGGCCAGCGTCTCCAATGTGCCGGCCCGGGTCTCCTCGAACTTCTTCGTCAGCTCACGGCAGACACGGGCCTCTCTGTCACCCCCCAGTACCGTCGCGGCATCCCTGAGCATCGCGCCCAGCCGTTTGGGAGATTCGTAGAAAACCAGTGTCGCGCGGATCGGTGCCAGCGTCTCGAACGCCGAGCACCGTGCGGATTTCGCATTTGGCAAGAAGCCGGCAAAGTGGAACGCATCAGTCGGCAAACCGCCCAGCACCAGCGCGGTCAGGATGGCTGATGGTCCGGGCGCGCAGGTCACCGCGACGTCCGCCTCTCGCGCGGCGCGCGCCAGCTCAAAGCCCGGATCGGCAATAAGTGGCATACCGGCCTCGGACGCATAGACCACCGATTTGCCACCCGCTGCCGCCTCGACCAGCCCCCGCACGGTCCCGTCGCCGCTGTGGTCATGCAGCGCAACGATGCGCCTTCCGTCGAGCGGAATTGCGTGAATATCCATTAACTTGCGCAGGCTGCGGGTGTCTTCTGCGGCAAGGATATCGGCGCTGGCGAGTGTGTCGAGGGCTCGCAAGGTGATGTCGCGGGCCGTTCCTATAGGTACTCCGACAAAGGTAATGCCGTCGGGCAACCGGACCTTTTGGTAATTCAACGCTGGACCCGCCTTTTGCACAGTCTATGATCAGAGCCAATTGGACGCAGCACATGTTCTGCGTTACCGGCTGGGGAGTACCGTTACCATGTTTGCCATCTTCGACACCATCAGAAAGCCACTGCGCCTGTTGGCCATGCCCGTTGTGGCAATGGCGCTTGCCGCCTGTGATCCGGCGGCCCTTGGCGGATTGGGTGGCAACAGCGGACCGCGCATCGATGCCGCACAGCCTGTGCCCGTGGCACTGCTGGTGCCCCGCGGTGGCAGCGCTTCGGACAACCTTCTGGCCAAGAATATCGAGAACGCCGCGCGGATGGCGATGCGTGATCTTGACGGTGTCGAAATCGACCTGCGCGTTTACGGCACTGCCGGGCAGGCAAGCACCGCCGCAACCGCAGCCGCACAAGCCGTGAACGACGGGGCCAAGATCATTCTCGGGCCTGTATATGGTGCGGCCGCGAATGCCGTCGGCGTCGCTGTGGCCGACGCGGGTGTTAACGTGCTGTCGTTCTCCAACAACACGACGATCGCGGGCGGGAATGTTTTTGTCATGGGGCCGACCTTTGACAACACGGCAAACCGGCTGGTCAACTACGCCAAGCGCGCAGGAAAGGACCGCATCGTGGTCCTGCACGCCGATGACGTTGCCGGGCAGCTTGGCCGCAATGCGATCCAGCAGGCGATTGCACGCAATCGCGCGACACTCGCGGGAACGGTTGGTTACCCTCTGAGCCAGGAAGGCGTGCGCGCTGCAGTTCCGCAGGTCAAAGCCGCAATGGCAAATGGCAATGCCAATGCCCTTTTCCTCACCACCAGTTCCGCGACAGCGCTGCCGCTGTTTTCCACGCTTCTGCCCGAAGCCGGGATCAGCACGACGGCCAATCAGTACATTGGTCTGACGCGCTGGGATATCCCTGCGCAAACGCTCTCCCTGCCCGGCGTGCAAAACGGCTGGTTCGCTTTGCCTGATCCCGGTGCGACAAATGCCTTCCGCAGCCGCTATAACGCGGCCTACGGTGAGCAGCCGCTTGATATTGCCGGTCTGGGCTTTGACGGGATCGCAGCGGTGGGCACTTTGATCAAAACACGCAAAGGAAACGCGCTGACCACCTCCGCCCTGACGCAAGGCGCAGGGTTCAAGGGCGCCTCGGGTATTTTCCGCCTGTTGCCGGACGGCACGAATGACCGCGGCCTTGCTGTTGCAACCATTCGCAACCAGCAGGTCGTGATCCTGGAAGGAGCGCCGCAGTCCTTCAGCGGTGCCGGGTTCTGAGCGACCCGAACGTGCCCGCCAAGACAGACACCCGATCAGGCGCAGCCCATGCGCCGCGCCTGATCGCGCCTCCCGCAGATATCTTCGACGGCGCGGCTGTAGCGGCTGCAATCTCCGCCGCCGATCCCTCGGATCGGCAAGCTTTGCGCACCGCGGCCACAGACGCGTTGCGGGCCGCCCAGAAAACGGGGCGCGAGACGATTGCCGCCGCCTTTGCCGCCGCGCCTTTTGATGCCGCGACGATGACGGTCAGCTATACCTTCCTGACAGATCAGATGGTCAAGACAACGCTGGATGTTGCGACGCGTCTGATGTTCCCTACGCCCCCCGGCGAACGGCTCAGCGTGATTGGGGTCGGCGGATACGGGCGGGGTGAAATGGCACCGTTTTCCGACGTCGATCTGCTGTTCCTGACGCCTGCCAAGATCACGCCCTGGGCCGAGCAGGTCATCGAGGCGATGCTCTATATCCTGTGGGACCTCAAGCTCAAGGTTGGCCACTCCAGCCGGACCATCCGAGACTGTGTCCGGTTGGGCAGCGAGGATTTCACGATCCAGACCGCTCTTTTGGAACACCGGTATGTCGGAGGGGACACGCGGCTGGCCATCGAGCTTGACGAGGCGCTCAAGAAAGATCTCTTTTCGGGATCGGGGCGCGAATTCATTGAAGCAAAGCTGAACGAGCGCGACTCGCGCCATCTGAAGCAGGGTCAGCGATACGTCGTGGAACCCAACGTCAAAGAGGGCAAAGGCGGGCTGCGTGACCTTCAATCCCTGTTCTGGATCGCGAAATACATTCACGGCGTGGAGCACAGCGCCGATCTGGTGCGCGAAGGCGTCTTTCGCGCAGAGGAATACGATACCTTCAACGCCGCAGAGAATTTCCTGTGGGCCGTGCGCGGGCATCTGCATCTTTTGACGCGGCGGGCCACCGAACAGCTGACCTTCGACATGCAGGTGCAGGTCGCCGAGGCGATGGGCTACGAAGACCGCGACGGGCGTCGCGCCGTCGAAGTCTTCATGCAGGCGTATTTCCGGCACGCCACTGCCGTGGGTGACATCACCCGCATTTTCCTGACCAAGCTCGAGGATATGCACGTCAAATCCGAACCGCTTCTGGAGCGGATTTTCCGCCGCAGACCGCGCATCAAACAGGGCTACGAGGTCGTTCACAATCGTATTTCGATCAAGGACGACACCGCGTTCCTGTCCGAGCCACTGAACCTGTTGCGCCTGTTCGAGGAAGCCCTGCGCACGGGGATGCTGATCCACCCCGATGCCATGCGCACCGTCAAGGCGAACCTGCATCTGATTGATGATGATCTGCGCAACAACGCCGAGGCGCAGCGCCTGTTTCTCGATCTTCTGCTGAAGCACGGCAATCCGGAACGCGCCTTGCGGCGGATGAACGAACTGGGCGTACTGTCAGCGTTCATTCCGGAGTTCGAGCCGATCGTCGCGATGATGCAGTTCAACATGTACCATAGCTATACCGTCGACGAGCATACGATCCAGACCATTGCCAACCTTGCGATGATCGAGAAGTCCGAGCTGGAAGAAGAGCTGCCTGTGGCCTCCTCGATCCTGCAAAAAGGTGTAAACCGGAAGGTTCTTTATGTCGCCTTGCTGCTGCACGACATCGGCAAGGGCCGCCGCGAGGACCACTCGATCCTTGGTGCGCAAATCGCCCGCAAGGTTGCGCCGCGTTTAGGATTGAAACAGGACGAGGTCGATACCGTTGAATGGCTGGTGCGCTACCACTTGCTGATGTCGGATATGGCGCAAAAACGCGATATTGCAGACCCCCGCACGGTGCGCGATTTCGCCAAGGCTGTGCAGACGGTCAAGCGATTGGACCTGCTGTGCGTCCTTACCGTATGCGACATTCGCGGGGTTGGTCCGAATACGTGGAACAACTGGAAAGCCGTGTTGATCCGGGCGCTTTATCGCCAGACCGAGCGGGCGCTTGAAACGGGACTGGAGGATCTCAACCGGCAGAACCGTGGCGCAGAAGCCAAGACGACACTGCGCAAGGCTTTGGCGGATTGGCCCCAAAAGGCCCTCAAAATTGAAACGGCGCGTCATTATGATCCCTATTGGCAGGGCCTGCACGTCACCGCGCATGTGACATTCGCCAACCTGCTGCGTGATATCGAACAGGGCGATATACGGATTGACCTGCATCCGGACGAAGATCGCGATGCCACGCGCGCGTGCTTTGTGATGGAAGATCACCCCGGCATCTTTACGCGCCTTACGGGTGCGCTGGCGCTGGTTGGCGCCAATGTCGTCGACGCCCGCAGCTATACCACCAAGGACGGATACGTCACCGACGCGTTCTGGATACAAGATTCCGAGGGCAACGCCTATGAGGCAAGCAAGCTGCCACGCCTGCGCCAGATGATTGAAAAGATCCTGCGCGGCGAAGTCATCGCCCGCGAAGCGCTGAAATCCCGCGACAAGGTGAAGAAACGGGAAAAAGCGTTCCGCGTGCCGACATCGATCACCTTCGACAATGACGGGTCCGAAATCTATACCATCATCGAGGTCGATACCCGGGATCGCCCCGGCCTGCTCTATGATCTGGCGCGGGCCCTTGCGGCATCCAACGTCTACATCGCCAATGCCGTAATCGCGACATACGGCGAGCAGGTCGTCGATACCTTCTACGTCAAGGACATGTTCGGGCTGAAGTACCACAGCGCCTCGAAACAGCGTACTTTGGAAAAGCGGTTGCGTCAGGCGATCAGCGAAGGTGTCGAACGCGCCGACGTTTGACCCCTATGCCGCTGCGCCGTTTCGCCCTACGTTTGGCGGAACACCAGCCAAAGGCGCGTCCCCCCTGTGAGCCTCAGCCGTAACATCGCACTCTATCCGTGGCTCAAGTTCTGTCACAGTTTGCTGTTCTGGCAGGCGATCTGGTTTTTATATTTTCAGGACACCCTGTCAGGCGCCCAGGCCATCGCGCTCTACGCCGTCTACGATATTGCAACCACGGTGCTCGAGGTGCCTTCCGGCTACATGTCCGACAGACTGGGCCGCAGGGTTACGATCATTGCGGGGTCAATTGCGGGGCTGGTCGGTGCCGCACTTATCGGATTTGCCGATGTGTTCTGGCTCTTTGTCGTCGCACAGTGTTGTATCGGCGCATCCAGTGCCTTCATGTCCGGCACGGACAGCGCGCTTCTTTACGAATCTCTTGAGGCAGACGGTCGCAATGCCGAGGTGGAAGCGCAGGAGTTGCGGGCGTGGCGGTTTACCTTCAGCGGCTTTGCGTTGTCGGGGATAACCGGCGGAGCGATGGCGCTTTGGGCACCCACCCTGCCGTTCTTCGCCACAACGCTGGCTTTTGTCGCCGCTACCGCCATCGCACTGCAACTGCGCGAGCCCCCAAGGTCGGCCCCCGTGTCCGAAGCGGCACGGCTGCAGACGCTCAAGCGCGCCTTGGTACATCCAGTCCTGCTGTGGTTTCTGGCACTGGCGATGCTCATGTACGGGTTCAGCCACCTGCCCTTTGTGTTTGGCCAGCCTTTCATTCTCACCGCTCTCGATCAGGTGGGGCTCGGGGCCGAGGCCCCGCTTGTCAGCGGCGCCGTCTCGAGTGCGATGATGTTGGTGTCCGTGGCCGTATCGTTGGTAGCTGTCCGGCTGAAAGAACGCGTGGGGATCCGGACCATGCTTCTGGGAGCCTTCGCGCTACAGGTGGCACTGGTCGGTGCATTGACCGTGACCACATCAGCGCTGGCAATCGCCGTCCTTTTGTTGCGCATGGTGCCCAACGCGCTGAGCCAGCCATTCATTCTGGCACGTATCCAACCGTTGCTGCACGGAGAAAGCCGCGCCACGTATTTGTCACTGCAATCGCTGGCGGGAAAGCTCTTGTTCGCGGCGACCCTCTTCGCGGCGGCGGGCACCGCGGCGGATGCGGGCGCCCTGCCCAGCGCGGACTTGCAACGCATACTGGGCTGGTACGCCATTGCCGGTATGATCTGCTTGCTGTTGCTCGCCATTGGCGCGCGGCGCGTAACGCTCGACGTTCAAAAAACGGAGTGATCGCCCCGCGCGTCGCTGTGCCCACTTTCGATCAGGCGTCGGTAGTGGTCAACGAGCGTATCTGCACCGAATTCGGGAGTGGCGTCTGCATCGTAGCGACCGGCCTCGGCGTCCCAGACAAGCATGGATTCCGAAGCATAGTAGCGTCCGATCCGCGCAAGCGCCGCCTTGTTCGCGGCAACGCGGCTGAACGGCGCCGCCAGAGACAAGGCGCCCCCCACAACGTCGAATAACCGAAGCGATACCTGTCGAAATGCGGGGGTTTTACCCAATAGATCAAACAGAGCCTCAGCCTGCGCGCGGGGGGTCAACGCCGGCCCCGGCCCGCCCACGGGCAGAACGCGGTTGTGCATGTCGGGATCAACAACGCACCGCGCGATAAAAGCACCAAGATCCCGGTCGCTGATCGGTTTGCAGGCTGTCAAAGTGCCGTTCCCGAACAACAGGTACGGCTTGCCCGCACGCACGCGGTCAATCTGTCCGGAAAGGCTTTTGAAAAAGGCGGTGGGCCGCACGATGACATATGTCATTCCCGACGCAATCAATGCGGCCTCGAAGGCCAGCTTGGCATGCTGAAAGGCCAGCTGCGGCTTTTGCACACAGATGGCGGAAAGCAGGACAAAACGGTCGATACCCGCCGCTTGAGCCGCTTCAAGCACCGACGTCTGCGCGGCATGATCTATGGCCCAGGCATCTGTCGGCGTTCCGCTGCGCGACGCCAGACAGGACACCACACAATCGAATGCCTCGCCACGGATCCCGTCCGCCGCGATGCTGGTAGTCTGTGTGACATCGGCCTCGCGCATTATTGCGCCATCGATATTCAATCGCCGCCCCTTGCGCACCAAGCACACAACATCATGACCCGCGGCAACCAACGCCCGTGTTGTCGCGCGGCCCGCGGTGCCCGTCGCGCCAATCATCAATATACGCTGACCACTGTCGTTCATGTCCGCACAGTGCGCTCAAGCACGATCGCCACACAAGCCCGAAACAGACGCGCTTTGGCAAAAGGCAATTGCGCGGTGACCGTGCAATCGCTAGGCCCAAGTCAGCGCATCACCAAAGGTTGCTTCATGAAACCCATCCGCCTCATGTCCGGCTTTTTCACCGTCGGTGTCTGGACGCTGCTGAGCCGTGTTCTGGGGTTTGTGCGCGAGGTGATGATCCTGTCGCTGATCGGTCCGGGCCCCTTGATGGATGCCTTTGTGGCGGCTTTCCGGCTGCCCAACATGTTCCGCCGTTTCTTCGCCGAAGGGGCGTTCAACGCAGCCTTTGTGCCGATGTTCGCCAAGCGGCTCGAAGGAGACGAAGGTGCTGCGCGTTTTGCCCGCGACGCTTTCAACGGATTGGGATTGGTCGTTCTGGTCCTTACGGCACTCGGCATGATTTTCATGCCGGGGCTGGTCTGGGCCACCGCAGAAGGGTTTGCCGGGGACGCGCGGTTCGATCTTACCGTCGGTTTCGGGCGCATCGTCTTTCCCTATATTCTGTTTATGTCTCTGGCCGCCCTGTTCTCTGGCATTTTGAACGCAACCGGTCGTTTTGCCGTGGCCGCTGCGGCACCTGTGCTGCTCAACATCTTTGTTATCGGGGCCCTGACCATTGGTGCGCTCAGCGGCGGCGCAGTCATCAATTGGCTGATTTGGGCGATCCCTCTGGCTGGCGTCGCGCAATTGGCGTTGACCTGGTACGCCGCAGCGCAGGCTGGGTTCAAGCTGGTCCCCGGCAGACCCCGCTGGACCCCCGAAATGCGCGATATGGTCCGCATTGCCCTGCCCGCAGCACTGGCGTCCGGGGTGATGCAAATCAATCTCGTCGTAGGCCAGCTTGTGGCCTCTCAATACGACAATGCCGTCAGCTGGCTTTTTGCGGCGGACCGGCTCTATCAGCTGCCGCTCGGTGTCGTCGGGATCGCCGTGGGCATCGTTCTGCTGCCCGATCTGTCGCGCCGTCTGCGCGCCGGTGACGACGCCGGCGCGCGCACCGCTTTGAGCCGCGCAGCAGAAGTGTCGCTGTCACTTACCATTCCATCGGCCATTGCGCTCATCGTCATCCCCCTGACGCTGGTCAGCGTTCTGTTCGAGCGGGGCGCATCGACGGTCGACGACAGCGCCGCCATTGCCACTGCCGTGACCATTTACGGTCTCGGCCTGCCTGCCTTTGTCCTTCAGAAAATCCTGCAACCGCTGTATTTCGCGCGTGAGGACACCAAGCGGCCATTCTATTTCGCGGTGGTTGCCATGGTCGTAAATGCCGCGCTGGCCGTGGGGCTCGCCCCTGTTGTGGGGTGGCTGGCCCCCGCTATTGCAGCGACGGTGGCGGGCTGGGCGATGGTGGCACTTCTGGCCCTTGGTGCGCGGCGCTACGGTGATGCAGCAAAATTCGATGACCGCTTCCACAAGCGGATTTGGCGCATTGTTGGCGCGTCTCTGATCATGGGTGCGGCGCTGTGGTTCGTGAATTTGCAGCTGACAGACCTGCTGGCGCTCGCGTGGTGGCGTGGTCTAGGCCTGCTGTTGCTGCTTTCGGTCGGGGCAGCGGTCTATTTCGGTGCCGGACAGGCCATGGGCGCGTTCCGTCTCGCCGATTTCCGCAAAGCGGTCAGGCGCGGCGGCTGATCCTTAACCGCGCTGGCGCAACCGCGCCACGATGCGCCGCCATTCGCCCGGCGCTAGCAAAAAGCACATCGCGAAGCCACCGAAAAAACCGGCCAGATCAGCAACCCAGCCGTTGCCGATGGAGGCAAACAGGCTCCAGATCAGTTGCAGCCCCATAAGCATCGCGATCAGCGAAAACGCTCTGAGCTGCTGCTCACCGGCCGCGCCGAGCGTGCGCCACATCACATAGCTATAGGCGCCAATCAATCCATAGGCATTCGGATAGGCCCCCGCCAGCCAGACCGGATCATTCAACAAGAGCGCGTAGAAAAATGCGCCGATGACGCCGGACAGCAGCCATACCGCAAGCATCACCGCCTGCCCCATCACCTCGGCAACCATCTTGCCCAGCGCAAGTGTCAACACGATCGCGAAAATCGAATGCGAAAAGCTCAGATGGATGAAAGGATAGGTCACGAACCGTAGAAGGTGATCAACGCTCCACCGGCCCGTATCCCACATCGCATCGAAGATTTCGCCCGAGAACCCGAAATCACGCACAAGACCCAAGCGCCACCCGATCGCGCCGGGACCGCCAATGATGCCGGCCTCTGCGAAGCTCAGACCGGCTTCCACGCCGATCATCGCAACGCACAGCAGAACCACTGCACCGGGCAGTTTGTTGATCGGAGATTCGAATGATGGATCGGACATGGTGTGTTCTCTTGCGGGGTTGCTTGACGGGTGGCTGAGCCATGGGTAAGCCCAACCCACACGCAATGCCAGCCCCAACCGGAGCCCCGCCATGACCGAGACCCATTTCACACCCCGTGTTTTCTCCGGCATCCAGCCGTCGGGGGGGCTGACGCTGGGCAACTATCTCGGTGCGATAAAACGGTTTGTTGACATGCAGAACCAAGGCGACTTCGAGACCGTCTATTGCATGGTCGACCTGCACGCGATCACCGTCTGGCAGGACCCGGCCAAACTGCGTCACAATACCCGTGAACTTGCGGCAGGCTTCATTGCGTCGGGGATCAGTCCGGAAAAATCGATACTGATCAACCAGTCAGCTGTCCCTGAGCACGCGCAACTTGGTTGGATTTTCAACTGTGTGGCGCGCATGGGCTGGATGGGCCGCATGACACAGTGGAAGGACAAGGCGGGCAAGAACGCCGAAGCGGCCTCTCTTGGCTTGTTTGGCTATCCCGCCTTGATGGCGGCCGACATCCTTGTCTATCACGCCACTCACGTGCCCGTCGGCGAGGACCAGAAACAGCATCTGGAACTTACCCGCGATATCGCCGCGAAGTTCAATCATGATTACGGCGTCGATTTCTTCCCGCTGACCGAACCGGTGATCGAAGGGGCCGCGACCCGCGTGATGTCCCTGCGCGACGGCTCCAAGAAAATGTCCAAATCCGATCCGTCGGATGCCAGCCGGATCAACATGACCGATGATGCCGACACGATTGCCAAGAAGATCCGCAAAGCGAAGACCGATCCGGACGCCCTGCCGTCTGAACTCGGCGGCCTGACAGACCGGCCCGAAGCCCGCAATCTGGTGAATATCTATGCGGCCCTGAACGGACAAAGCGTCGAAGAAGCCCTGCGCGATGTCGGTGGTCAGCAGTTCGGCACTTTCAAACCCGCGCTTGCGGAACTGGCTGTGTCGAAACTGGCGCCGATCTCTACTGAAATGGGGCGGCTGATGGACGACACGGCCGAGATCGACCGACTGCTCGCACGCGGCGCGGAACAAGCCCGCGAGATCACCGCTCCGATCCTGAAAAAGACCTACGAAATTGTAGGCATGGTCGGTTAGAACTGCCCGCCGCCGCAGTTTTCTTGAGGGCCACCCGCTTCGGGTGGCCTTTTGCATTGCGCGTTCCTGCACATGACCCGTTCGCACATGCGCCTGCAAACCGGCCCGCAGATTTGCCATATTGGCAGCTGAGCGATTAAACGCAGGAGCATCCGTAATGACATCCCATCCCACCGTTGGTCACGTGCATCTAAGGGTTGCCGATCTGGATCGGGCCATTGCATTTTACCGCGACATTCTTGGCTTTGATGTGACGCAGCAGTCTGCAACGGCGGCTTTTCTTGGCGCAGGCGGCTATCACCACCACATTGGCCTGAACACCTGGGACAGCCTGAACGCATCTCCGCCGCCTGCGGGTCACACCGGTCTGTACCACAGTGCCTTTCTCTATCCTGATCGCGCCAGCCTTGGCACCGTCCTTTGCCGCGTGGCCGCTGCTGGCATCACGCTCGACGGTGCTGCGGATCACGGTGTCAGCGAAGCCGTTTACCTGCGCGATCCTGATGGCAACGGCGTAGAGCTTTACCGCGACAAGCCACAGGCAGAATGGCCGCGAAACCCCGACGGCAAGCTCGCCATGATTAACGCGCGCCTCGATGTGCAGGCAATCATGGACGAAGCCCCCTAGCCGTCTCATCTACGGTGGACAACCACGCAGGCTTGCCCCACCTTTTGACGCAGACAGATCAAGAGGAACGCGCGGTGGGCACAGGTTTTTTCTGGGATGAGCGGACATTCTGGCATGCGGGGGGCGACTATGCCTTTACGCTGCCATTGGGCGGCCTCGTGCAGCCGCAGGCGGCAGGCGGATTGCCCGAAAGCCCGGAGACGAAACGCCGTTTGCGCAATTTGATTGAAGTCACCGGTCTTGCGGCAGAGTTGGATATGCGCACGGCAGACCCTGCCAAGACGGAGGATTTGCTGCGCGTCCATCCGCAGAGTTATCTGACGAAGTTCAAGGAGATGTCAGACGCGGGAGGGGGCGAATTGGGCTATCACGCGCCCTTCGGCCAGGGCGGATATGAAATCGCGCAGCTCTCTGCCGGTCTGTCGATAGCGGCCGTCAATGCAGTATCGTCCGGCACGCTAGACAATGCCTATGCACTGTCACGCCCCCCCGGTCATCACTGTTTACCCGATTTGCCGAACGGCTTTTGCCTTTTGGCCAATATTGCCATCGCCGTTGAAGCCGCGCAGGCAAAGGGATTGGCCCGGCGCGTTGTAATCCTTGATTGGGACGTACACCACGGAAACGGCTCCGAGGCCATTTACTACGACCGGGACGATGTCCTGACGATCTCTTTGCATCAGGATGGCAACTACCCTCTAGATACGGGCGGGTTGTCTGATCGGGGGCGCGGTGCCGGGGTTGGGTTCAATCTCAATCTACCCCTGCCGGCAGGATCCGGGCACGCGGCCTACCTGCATGCAATGGAACGTGTGGTCCTGCCACAAATCGAAGCTTTTGACCCTGACATCATCATTGTCGCCTGCGGATATGACGCGGCCTGTTCCGACCCGCTCAGCTCCATGCTTGCCACGGCAGAAACCTTTGCCGCGATGACCCGCGCGATCAAGGAGATTGCGGCCAAAACCTGTGAGGGTAAGTTCGTGCTGGTACACGAAGGTGGCTATTCGGAGGTCTATGTTCCGTTCTGTGGTCACGCCGTTCTCGAAGTCATGGCGGACGCTGTTGCATCTGCGCCCGATCCGATGAAAAAAGGGTTCGACAACCGCCAGCCCAACGCCCGCATCGTGTCATTCCAAAAAGAATATATCAACGAGATGGCCGAAAGCATCGGAGTTTGACCCATGCCAACACCTAATCCTGACGCCTATGCGTTCTTGCGCACCCGCAGGTCACGACCTGCCAAAACCCTCACCACGCCGGTCCCGGACCGCGACACATTGATGGCGCTTCTGACGCTTGCGTCCCGCACGCCCGATCACGGAAAGCTGGAGCCGTGGCGGTTTATCGTGATCGAACATCACGCTATGGGCGCGCTTGCCGATCTCGCGGCCTCGCGCGCGCAGGCACTTGGCCTTGACCCAGAACAGGCAACAAAAGGGCGCACGCAATTTGATCAGGGGCATCTGGCTGTCGCTGTCATCGAGGTACAGAAGCCTTCCCCGAAAATACCGGCGATCGAGCAGACCTACGCAGCCGGCTGCGTATGCCTTTCGTTGGTCAATGCCGCACTCGCCGCAGGTTGGGGCGCCAATTGGCTCAGCGGCTGGCCCAGCCACGACCGTGAATTTGTGCGGCAGGCTTTCGTGCTCACAGACGCAGAACGCGTCGCGGGGATCATTCACATCGGCACCGAAACATCTACGCCACCGGAACGCCCCCGCCCCGATATCGAGGCGCTGACAACGTGGCTCTAGCTCCGATCCTGCGGGCCTTTGGGCTTACCATCGGCCAGATCGGCGATCCGCGGTTCACGCGGGTTTTGGTGCTCGGGATTGCCCTAACGCTGGCGCTTTTGGTCGGGGCGTCAATCGGATTTGTCTGGCTCATCGACTGGTTCACCGGCGACACCGTTTCGATCCCGTTTATCGGTGAGGTCCGCTGGCTAGACGATCTGTTCAGTTGGGGTGCGGCTGTGCTGCTTCTGGTGCTGTCGGTCTTTTTGATGATCCCCGTTGCATCTGCAATCACGTCGCTGTTTCTCGACGACGTCGCGGATGCGGTGGAGGCCGTGCACTACCCGCACCTCGATCAAGGGCCGCGCACGCCATTCTGGGAAGCCTTGCGCGACACCATCAGCTTTCTTGGCGTGATCGTTGCCGTGAACCTTGTGGCGCTGATCCTCTACATCGCCTTTGCACCCATTGCGATTTTCATCTTCTGGGCGGTCAACGGATTGTTGCTGGGCCGGGAGTATTTCACACTTGCCGCGATGCGCCGCGTTGGCCGGCAAAGAGCGAAAGAGCTGCGCCGCAAACACCGCCTGAAAATCTGGACAGCCGGCACGCTGATGGCCATTCCGCTCAGCGTGCCGCTATTGAACCTTCTGGTGCCAATACTCGGGGCGGCAACCTTTACTCACCTGTACCACTTCTTGACGAAGGGACACCGCGACCGATCCAGTTTTCGAGATCATCGACACTGATCACCCCCGACAGGATAATCGACGCAAACACAGCCCACAGAGCCGCCGCAATCAGCGTGGTCCAGATGGCTTTTTTCTTGAGGTGATGGTGCTCCGGCGCGCCGGCGTGCGTGCCCGGCACGACATCCTTCAGGTCACCTTGCGTTTGCACACGAATGGGCAAAACGACCAGAAAAGTCATGAACCATACAACCGCGTAAAGAACCAATCCTGACGTAACACCCATGGCTACACCTGCTCCAGTTCAACAAGCGCCCCGTTGAAATCCTTGGGGTGCAGGAACAACACCGGCTTGCCATGGGCGCCTATCTTGGGCTCACCGGTGCCCAGAACGCGTGCGCCGGTCGACTTCAGGTGATCGCGGGCGGCGATGATGTCATCGACTTCGTAGCAGATGTGGTGGATCCCTCCCGCCGGGTTCTTGTCGAGAAACCCCTGAATCGGAGAGTTCTCACCCAGCGGATACAACAGCTCGATCTTTGTGTTCGGCAATTCGATGAAAATGACCGTGACCCCGTGGTCTGGCTCGTCTTGCGGCGGGCCGACCTGCGCGCCCAGCGCGTTGCGGTATTGCTCGGCCGCGGCATCAAGGTCGGGAACGGCGATCGCCACGTGGTTGAGACGTCCAATCATCACAGGCATCCTTCTGATCTGTATCGTTTGCGCCCTTATGGGGCGCGGCGACGGCAATCGCAATGCGACGCGTTAACCGCCCGTTAGCTATGGGTGCGTACCGTTAGGGAATACCATGGAATCGGAGACAGATATGGAACCGACTGACGCATTCGCACCCCAATTGCCAACCCCGACGGTTACGCGGCCACTTCTGGGCCTGACGATCCTCGTGGTCGAAGACAGCCGCTTCGCTTCGGAGGCGATGCGCCTTTTGTGTCTGCGATCCGGTGCACGTATCCGGCGGGCGGACTGTCTGCGCTCCGCGCGTCGGCACCTGCAGGTCTATCGCCCCTCCGTCATTGTCGTCGATCTCGGCCTCCCAGACGGGGACGGCGCGGACCTGATCCGCGAACTCGCCGCAATGGACCCCCGTGAAAGCATCATTATCGGAACGTCCGGCGACCCAGAGAAAGAAGCGGAGGCAATGGCATGCGGTGCCGAAGCGTTTATCGCCAAGCCGATCACGTCTCTCGCAGTGTTCCAGCAGGCCATTCTTGCCACTCTTCCGGCAGAACGGCGTCCGTCGGGCTTGCGGGTCGTCAACGATGAAGAAATTGCGCCTGATGAAATTGCCTATCACGATGACATGACGCATGTGGCGGATGTGTTGGGCGATCTGCCAAGCGACCGGACACTCGATTACGTCGCGCAGTTCCTTGGCGGTGTTGCGCGCAGCGCCAAGGATGACCGAATGGCCGATGCAGTTCAGGCGCTCGCCGACAAGCGCGCGTCAGGCGCTCCTGCCGCATCCGAAACCGCCCGGCTGGCTGGCCTGATACAAAAGCGGCTGATGAGGAAGATTGCGATATAGGCGTCAAAGGGTCGGGTCATTTGCGGCCCGGACAAGGCCGGTCATATCGCCCAAGCGTTCGATCTGCCGACCTTCCGCATCGAAATTGCCTGGGTCCAGCCACACGCTGTAGGCTTCCTTGAGCGCGGGCCACTCGGCGTCAATAGCGGCAAACCAGGCGGTATCGCGGTTGCGCCCCTTCACGACCGCGGCCTGACGAAAGACACCCTCGTAGCTAAAGCCGAGACGCTGCGCCGCCCGCCGCGAACCGACATTCAGCGCGTTGCACTTCCATTCATACCGCCGAAAGCCAGCATCAAAGGCCCACTGCATCATCAGGTACATCGCCTCAGTCGCCGCGCGCGTCTTTTGCAGCGCCGGGCTGTAGTTGATGTGCCCTACCTCAATCGAGCCTGCTTCGGGCGAAATGCGCAGAAAAGACGCAACACCTTCAAACCGATCGCTTTCCAAATTCTTGATCGCGTAGAAAAGCGGATCGGTCTGGCCAGCTTGCTCTTTGACCCAACGATGGTACTGTGACGCAGAGGAAAACGGCCCGTAGGGAAGATATTCCCAAACGGTGTCATTGCCTTCGTATGTCCGAAACAAGAGAGCCGCGTGGGCGTCTGCATCAAGCCGTTCAAGCCGCGCGTAGCGACCGTGCAGGCTCTCCCCCACGGGTGCCGCAGGCGGGGTCCAGTGCTCTACTGGTGCGCCTACGAGGGGCGCCGATAGGGTGTCTTTTTCCATGCAAAAACTGATAGGCACAGCCAACGATGAAACCAAGCCCTATATGTCGCGAGGATTTCGCTAAATTGCGAAATTCATTCACTTGCGATCGCCGCAATCGCGCCACAAACCGCCCCTAGATCGTCACATGGGGGCCGTAAAAGGATATGGCTATGAAGGCGACGATACAGACATTTGCGCAGAGCGAAGATGGTGCGGTCACGGTGGACTGGGTGGTTCTGACCGCGGCCGTGGTTGGATTGGGATATGTCGCTGCATCATCTATCAACGGCGGCACGACAAGCGTTGGCGACAACGTACAAACCTATCTTCAAAACGACGCACCGGTGCTGGGTAGAACACCGTAGAGGAACAAAAACAGGGCGCTATGCGTTAGGGGGCATTGTATCTTCGAAAGGACGCGACGATGCCCTCTATCTACGACGCCATCAAGGCCGACCATGACAACCACCGCGATCTGTTGGAAAAAATAGCCAACACGACGGGTGACAGCGCTGAACGCCAAGAGCATTGGAATGCCTTTTACCGGGACGTCAAATCGCATGCTGCAGCAGAGGAAGAGACATTTTATTCCAAGCTGATTTCAGAAACCTGGGGTCAGGATGCGGCACGGCATTCTGTACACGAGCATCAACAGCTTGATGACCTGATGGAAGAGCTCAACGATGCTGACATGTCGTCATCCGGCTGGCTGAACCGGTTCAAGACGTTGCAGCACGATTATAACCATCACATGGAAGAAGAAGAAAACGAGGTCTTCGAGCGCGCCCGCAAGGTGATCGGCGAAGAACAAAATGACGGTTTCGGAAAGCGGTTCGAAGAACGCAAACAAGAAGAGCTCGGGCTGATAGAAGCCAAGAAGGAAGACAGCCTCGAGGACTAGTTTCTCGCAAAAACAAAAAATGGCGCGCCCATCCCGGACGCGCCTCTTTTTATTCATGTGCAAGCAGTTGCATGGCTGACGGACGGCCTACTCCTGCGGGATGACCCGCAGGCCGAGTTGCATCAGCTGATCGGACGTTGGATCGTTAGGCGCGTTCATCATCAAATCTTCGGCGCGCTGGTTCATCGGGAACAGAATAACCTCGCGGATGTTCTGTTCTTCGGCCAGCAACATCACGATACGGTCGATCCCTGCGGCACACCCACCGTGCGGCGGCGCACCGTATTGGAACGCGTTGACCATGCCGCCAAAACGCTTGCGCACCTCTTCTTCACCATAGCCGGCGATTTCAAACGCTTTGAACATGATCTCGGGCTTGTGGTTACGGATCGCGCCCGAAACAAGCTCGTAACCGTTGCAGGCCAGGTCATATTGATACCCCAGAACCTCGAGAGGATCACCGTTGAGGGCATCCATTCCACCCTGTGGCATGGAAAACGGGTTGTGTTCGAAATCGATTTTTCCGCTTTCCTCGTCTTTTTCGTAAATCGGGAAGTCGACGATCCAGGCAAATGCAAAGCGGTCCATGTCTGTCAGGCCAAGTTCTTCGCCTATGACATTGCGGGCCTTGCCTGCCACGGCTTCGAACGCCTTTGGTTTGCCGCCGAGGAAGAATGCCGCATCACCGACACCCAGACCAAGCTGCTGGCGGATCGCTTCGGTGCGTTCGGGCCCAATGTTTTTTGCAAGCGGACCGGCTGCTTCCATGCCCTCGCCCTGATCGCGCCAGAAGATATACCCCATGCCGGGCAGGCCTTCCTTCTGCGCGAAAGCATTCATGCGATCGCAGAACTTGCGGCTACCGCCGGTGGGTGCGGGGATCGCCCGAATTTCGGTGCCCTCCTGCTCCAGAAGTTTTGCAAAGATCGCAAAACCGGAACCCGCAAAATGCTCCGATACGATTTCCATCTTGATCGGGTTGCGCAAGTCGGGCTTGTCACTGCCGTACCAAAGTGCCGCGTCCTTATAGGAAATCTGCGCCCACTCCTGATCAACCTCGCGACCGCCTCCGAACTCCTCGAACACCCCTGTCAGAACGGGTTGGATGGCGTCGAAAACATCCTGCTGCTCAACGAAAGACATCTCGATATCGAGCTGGTAAAAATCGGTCGGTGACCGATCCGCCCGAGGATCTTCATCGCGGAAACACGGGGCGATCTGAAAATACTTGTCGAAGCCCGAAACCATCAAGAGCTGCTTGAACTGTTGTGGTGCCTGCGGAAGCGCATAGAATTTGCCGGGGTGCAAACGGGACGGCACCAGAAAGTCGCGCGCGCCCTCGGGCGACGACGCGGTGATGATCGGCGTCTGGAACTCCCGGAATTCACGGTCCCACATGCGTTTGCGGATAGAAGCCACCACATCCGAACGCAGCACCATGTTACGCTGCATTTTATCGCGGCGCAGATCCAGATAACGATACCGCAAACGGGTTTCTTCAGGATACTCCTGATCGCCGAAAACTTGCAGTGGCAGTTCACCGTTGACCTGGCCCAGCACTTCGATGTCGCGGATGAACACTTCGATTTCGCCAGTCGGAATTTTGGGGTTCACCAACTCGGGCGCGCGTGCTTTGACCTCGCCATCAATGCGGATACACCATTCGGCGCGCACCTTCTCAACTTCGGAGAACGCGGCAGAGTCCGGATCGCAAATCAGCTGTGTCATGCCATAGTGGTCGCGCAGATCGATAAAGAGCACGCCGCCGTGGTCCCGCACCCGGTGGACCCAACCCGAAAGGCGAATATTATCGCCAACATTCGAGGCGTTGAGATCGGCGCAGGTTTGGCTTCTGTAGGCGTGCATGACGCTCCCTTTCAATGGGCTGTGTTGGAAGGGACGTACACCTTTCGCGGGGGGTGAAGTCAAGTGCTTCGGGCAACAATCGTGGAGCTGAGGGCACTGCGACACAGAAGGGAAGGCCGCACCCTAAGGCATGGCCTTTCAGACCAGGAAAGGGTGCATCCGGCAGAAGCTACCAGTCACGTCGACGGGGCATATTAACGGGGCGCAACAGATTTTCGCAGTCAAGCGCAGTTGAACGTATGAAGGCTCACGTCAGACGGGGAAAAACGAAGGTTCGGGATAGACCCTTAGTGGGAAAGAGGAGCACCAAACGGCACCTTCGGGACCTTCAGAGCAACAGCAATCCGCCATCAAAGTCACTCAGAACGGCTCCGCGGAAAACAGCTTCGACTTCGCCCGATGTGAACACCACATCGGCACCATCCTGCGTAAATGCCGCCTGCGCTGCTGCCAAAGTGGCAAACCCGAAATCGCTGAGATCAACGTAATCCCATGCCTCCAGATCAACCACGTCATCGCGGCCTGCATCTGCCTGACGGAATACGAAGATATCCGATCCGAACCCGCCAGCCATGACATCGTCGCCTGCCCCACCAGAGAGTTCGTCGCCCGCGAAATTGTCGCGCATCCATTCTTGCAAGCCATCGGCGGTACTGTTGCGAAATTCATTCGATTGGGCAAAGCCGCGTACAACTGCGGTACGTGGCGCACCATCCTCGAGGTCGCCGACCCATCCCGCCAGACCGGGTTCATCGGCACTGCGCTTCAACACGTTCTGATACATGAGTTTGACAAAATCTGTGTTGTCGAGCTCATCTCCGAAACGGTTCTTAAACTCTCGCGAGTCCACAAATCCGTTCACGGCATCAAGGTATTCCGTGCCCGAGCCCAAGCGTTCGGACCAGTTAAACATGCCGTCGACGTCGGGTGCTCGATCCAGCGTGGCCTGATACAGCCGGAACACATCGGCGGTCCAAGTCTGTTGCGTATTTGCCTGCCCGTACTGCGCGGCCTCGGTGGCGGTCTTGTTCTGGAATTCCGGGCTGTCGGAAAATCCAAGCACGACCTGAGCACGCGACAGACCGCCCTCAAGCTCGCCGCTCCAGTTGGACCGACCGGCGGCATCCGCATTGCGATCCAGCACGTTCTGATACAGCCGATTGATGAAGTCCTCAGTGTCGGAGGAACCGTATGTGGTATTGAATTCGGTTGAATTCACGAAGCCGTCCGCCGCCTCAACCAAGGTCAAGTCGCCGGTGGCCAAACGGGTAGTCCAGTCTTGATGGCCCGCGGCATCCGGCGCCCGGCCCAATGTCGCCAGATACAGGCGGTATACAGACGCGGACGTATCGGCAAAGTAGTGAACTGGCAGATTGTCCCCGAACACCATGTCATTTCCGGCTTCGCCGTAAAGCTGATCGGCACCATCGTCACCGTACAGGACATCAACATTGCTGCCCCCGCGCAGATCATCATCGTCAGGACCGCCAAACAGGGTATCTATCCCGTCGCCTCCCTGCAGAAAATCATCACCCGCACCGCCATTCAGCACGTTTGTAGCTGTGGCCAGATCATCGAAACCCCCGGCATAAAGCCAATCGTTTTCACGAGCGCCAGACAATTCGTCATTGCCAGACCCACCATGGATCGTATCGGCGCCTGCGCCACCCACCAAAATATCATTATCGGCACCGCCCATAAGGATATCATCACCTCCATGCCCCGTTAGCGTGTCGTCACCCGCGTTACCTGATAGGTTATTTGCTACGGCATTGCCGATTATGGTGTCACCAAACCGCCCCGAAATTGCGTTTTCGATAATCGTTCCCGGAGCCAAAACGATGTTCCGTTCTGCGGTCGTAACATCGCCGGGCCCGGCAATTGTCAGTTCGATGTTGGCAACAAAGGAATAACGGGAGTAGTCCAAAGTGTCCGTTCCGCCGTCATCGCGAATTGTGTAGGTGTAGCGTTCCGTATTTAACTGACCTTCCCCCAGAAGGTCTTGAAATGCGGCGGAATAGCTTCCTAGCAGGCCAGTCGGTAGCTGTCAGATATCGGAAATATCGGCGTTATCGCCATATATCGTGTCGCCGACGTTCATATCGACGGCACCGTAAAGAGTTTGGATCGCCAGAATATCCGCGGGCATCGGCGTCATGACCATATCGTCGTACATGTCGATAAATGCCTGGTCGGTTACGCGGAAATACGACATCACGGATGTGCGCACCGTGTCTGCGGCATGCAGCGCTTGCACCTCGTAAATGCCTCGACCGTTATACGGCCCGGCATGACCCAAGCCCAAAGCATGGCCGATTTCATGCAAAAGAACTTCGTGCTCGTCGACCAAAAATTCCCCTTGTTCTTCGAAACCGGCTTCGAACATGTTTATGACGACGCCCGTCAGCACACCGTCATCAACCTCGTGGGATGCAAACGCGCGGGAGCCGCCTTGGGTAAAGAGAATATCCGGTGCGTCGGTCGTGGCTACGAATTCGATACCCGAAACGTCCGACCAAGCCCGAAATGCCTGCCGGGCGGCCGCTTCACCGCTGTCACCCAGAGCGGTTGCATCATAGGTAAGCACCTTGGACCCGTCTTGATCGGAAAAATCCCATCGCGCCAGTGGTTCATCGGCGGCCACCCAATATCCATCGGTCAGATAATCCGCAATTTCAGACAAGTGCCACGGCTGAAATTCGGGATTGTCTTCGAAGGTCACCTCGTATTTACCAACGCCGAAATTTTGTTTGGATATTGCCAAATGCAACAAGCCGGTCTTGTCGGCCACAAATTTCAAGGTTGCAGTACCATCTTCACTCGTTTGGTCACCCCAAGCAATAAAGCCTCTGCTTTCCTCCAAAAGCCTTACACTACTTGGGAAATAAGACCACGAGGGCGTTACGTTAACAACATAGCTCTCGCCTTCTTCGACATGAATGCCAACGTAATCATCGTAACCGGGGGAGCTTTGGATGCTTCCTCTGAAAACGTCCCCAACGTTTAAAACGTGCGGTGACGCGAAGCCAATATATTGCTCTGTTTCGACAATGATTGCGCCTGAAATAGATCGAGCCCCTAATAATTGGTCGTAATTAGATGTCGGTATTTAAGCGATCGACATACGCGGTGAGTGGATTGAATTCTTTCGTTCAACTCGATCAAAAGAAGGGCTTACTGCCTTGGTACATAATGACTGCCCAGAATTCGATTTAGTATCGATGAGAAATTCTATTATCAACACACAAAAATTCACTGCTTTCTTTTCAGGTGGCCCGATGCCGTGATGGTTTAGCGGGGCATTTTGCAAGCGCCTTATTTGTCCCTGCAACGGACAGGCCGCCCTCGGCAAAGGCTCGGCTCGAGGTAAAGGCCGGTTAGCCGCCGCGTTTGTCGGGAAGAAAGGGTCGCACCGCGTCAATTTGAGCGGTGAGTGATTGATCGGTTTGGGCTAGGCCGCAAGAGGCCCGGGCACAGACAATCGAATGCTCTTCAGTTGGGGGCGGCCACTAAGCTGCAAAAGCACAGGGCGTCTTACCGGTTTCAAACCGGCGCGTCTGAAACAAGCCGCATTCCGAGATGTGCAGGCGGTGTGCCAACGGCACATCCGCCGCGCGCGGGATCTCGCACCAAGTATGACATGGCTGCGATATGTTCACCGCCGACGAAAAAGGCAGGGCATCGTTCTGGGTCTGTCATGCGCGCAGACCCGGCATAACAGTCCTGCGTCCATTCCCAGACGCTGCCGTCCAGATCGACCACCCCCTCGGGCGAGGTGGAAAAACTGCCCTGAGGTTTCAGCGCGCGCGGCGCGTTACCTTCGAGCATATATGCCGAGGCCCAAGTCAAAGCAGGATCGGTAAAGATCGGGTCCGGTTCGTCCGGCAAGACGGGCGCGGCCATCTTGGACCATTCGGTGGCTGTGGGCAGGCGAAAGCTGTGTCCGGTCGTGTCGTTAATCCAGACCACGTACTGTCGGACATCGACATAGCTGAGCCCGGTGGCCGGGGTAACCCGCGCATCTTGATCCGGGCGGGCCCGCAGTTTCAGGCCGCAACCGCCCCTTGCAAAACAGATGTTCCATTCGGCGATCGTGACTTCGTGCCGCTGGACGTAGAGCGTACCGCCCCCCGAAAGGGAGACCGGTTGATCCGCCATGTCGGGCAACACGGACATATCGGGACCGCGCCAGAGCACGGCCCCGACAATGACCAAAGCCAAGCCCCCGAACCCCATCATAAAAAGGGATTGCGCACGGGGGCCTTTGTTGGATTTGGCGGAGGTCATATTTTATCCGATCATCAGGTCGAAAAGTCGCGCGGGGCGACGACCTGCTCCATCAGGTTATTGTCCCACTGTCCTTCGACCACGAAGTGCGCGGTGGCCCCCAGCAAAACGCCGATGATCAGGTTGTGGTTGACGTAGGCGTAGACCCCCGGCTGTTCGAAGGTGTACATGGCCGCTGCCGCACACCCACCGCGCACGAACCATGTCTCGACCCCTGTAAGCGCCGGATCGGTGAACGAGGTTTCCCAGACATAGTTGCCGTGCCCGCCAATGAGGTGCGGCCGGCTGTCCGCGTTGCACGAATTGTGCACCATGAGGACGGTTTCGCCGACCTTTGCCTTGAGGGCGTTTTCGCCGGTCAGAGCGCCCACGGCCCCGTTAAAGACCTGGTGGGTTGGCACCAGTGTGCGCATGGCGTCGATGCTGTCGGCGTAGTCATCGCCTGCCGCCTCGTATGTTTTGTAATCGCCGTTTTCGTCTTTGGGCAGGTAGTAATCCTGCTCTCCGATATAGGCGATGCTGTCATATCGCAGCGGATTGCCGTCCCTGTCCTTCAGCCCCTCGCGGGGCAGGACCATGATCGCACCGTTCATGCCGTGGCAAACGTGGTACGGGATCATCGCGCCACCGGGCGCACAGTGATAGGTGAAGCAACCGGGCTTGGTCGCTTTCCAGCGCAGCACGGTTTCTTCGCCCGGATAGACATGGGTCAGGCCACCGCCACCCAACGCCCCGGTCGAGGCGTGGAAGTCGATATTGTGCTCCATCATGCTGTCCACCGGGTTGCGCAGGGTCAGTTCGACCATGTCGCCTTCGTGGCAGATGATCAGCGGGCCGGGAACCGAGCCGTTATAGGTAAGCGCCCAGACCTCAGCACCGGAGTCCTCGTCCACCACCATCAGCTTTTCGGTGGTTTCCATGGTCACTTCGATGATCTTGGGCCCGCCTGTGGCGACCTGTTCGTGTTCGGGCGCAAAGGGTGGGGCGACAAGTTCTTGTTTCACACGGGTGTAACCTGACAGGTCCGCCGGTTTGGCATCGGTTGCAGCCGTTTGCTCGCCTGCCGCCTTGTAGAGCTTGGCTGACGCGGCATTGATCGCGTCGAATTTGGCGGGGCGTCGGGTGGCCATCGCGCTGACACCTGTGCCTGCCACTGCGGCGGCACCCACCAGAACGGATCCGCGTAAGACGTTGCGGCGATTAGTTTTCACGACGCCGGGATTGATAAGTTTGTTCATTGGTTCCTCCAGTTCATGTCGTATTGTTCGCGGCCGGGATCAAAGGTTTCCCAGTTCCGTCTCAAAGCGTTTCTTGGCGCGTTTAGGCACGCGCCCTTCCAGAAAGCTGTCGGGCGCTGTGACGTCGCCCACGGCGATCGTCATTACTATCCCCATGGCGTAATGCGGTTTGCAGATCACGCCGTAGATGCCTTCGACATCCAGCGTCACTTCGATCTCTTCATTGATCTTGCCTTTGAACGCATCGGCACCGTCGGGCAGCATGTCCTTACCCACCTCGGCATTATGCCCCTTGTCCGTGGCGATGAATTTGATCGTGTCGCCCGGGTTTGCCTGAACAAAGGCGGGTTCAAACACCATGCGTTCACCGTCAGAGCCCTTGTTGAGCATCTGTACCTCGAAGGTTTCGGCAAATGCGGCCGACCCCATGAGGGCGCTAAATGCAAGCGTGGTTGCGATTGTACGGATCATCGTTGTGTTCCCTTCTCGATCAGCTTCGGTCGAGGCCAATGGTGACAGACGGTGCGGGAGAGGAGTTTGTGCTGGAGCAAAGAAAGCTGCGAATGTCGAACAGGCAGATGGACGTGGCGTTTTGCGTTAGTCTGTGGCAGGATCGCTCGGATGGGTGTGGCCGCAAAAAAGACTTCATTTCCGCGGCTTGACGAAAGCCTGCTGAGCCATCTGCCTCCGTTCTCCAAGCTCGACACCCGGCAAATCCGCTCTGTTCTGGATCAGGCAACCTCGCGCCGTTGCGAGGCAGATCATTGCGTTTTCAGCGAAGGCGATGTGGCGGACCGGTTCTATATGCTGCTGGACGGGTATGTGCGCGTGACACGGGTCACACCCGAGGGCGAGCAGGTGACGTCTTTGCATATTCCCGCAGGCCAGTTGCTCGGGATAGCAAAGGCATTAGGCAGGGACACGTATCCGGCCTCCGCAGTCACGGCGTCAGAATCCATCCTGCTAAGCTGGCCCATGCGTCTATGGGAAAGTTTCATGCAGGATTTTGATGGGTTCGCGACCGAAACCTACAAGATCGTCGGAGAACGCGTGGGCGAGATGAACAACCGGATCGTCGAACTTGCGACCCAACAGGTAGAACAGCGCGTCGCAAATGCGATCCTGCGGCTGATCAACCAGACGGGTCGCAAGGTCGAAGACGGGATCGAGATTGATTTCCCGATCACCCGACAGGATCTGTCCGAGTTGACGGCCACCACATTGCACACGGTCAGCAGACTGCTCAGCGCGTGGGAAAAGGAGGGCCTTGTGACCAGCAAACGCAAACGTATCACAGTCCGTGATCCCCACGCGCTGGTGGTTCTCGGCCAAGGCTGAATTCTGTCAGGTCAGCCCCGCAGCCTGCATCAGTTCACCTATGAACGTCTCCCGATCAAGATTGTACTCGGCGCAGGCATCCGTGACCGTATGGAATGGTCCGATCAAACATCCGACACAGAGCATGTTGTGCTTTGCGAAGACCGGGATCGTCTGTGGCCATTCGGTCATCAGGTCAGCCAGCGGCAAGTCGGGATCATCCAGATGGACACGGCGCATGCACCATTCCTTTCACCGATCATCGTAGGCAAGCATTCCGATGAAACGTTGCGCTGGCGCAAACTGAGGGCGGCGGGGTCGGAGGCACGGTCGCACTGTGCGCGTAGTCCATCGGCCTCGGAAATATGATCGGCGCGCCGGACACGCGGCACTTTGCGAGCCATATCCGCCGCTTGATGGTTGCTGCTGACGCCGGTAGTCGAGATGCTGGCAGATGAGAGTGGGCGGACGAAAGGGCTAGGAATTTCTGGATTTTAAGGCGCCTTGTACTGTTTGGTTCCCGACAAAGTTTTTGTCGTCTGACAAATCACTCGGATGGTGTCCTCAAAATCCGAGCCCGAGTGCGTTTGGCAGCCACAGGACGAGACCCGGCAAAAGCACGAGCAGAGCCAGCCTTATGGCATCCGCACCCACGAATGGCAGGATGCCGCGTGACATCTCGGCCAGCGATATGCGCGGGGCCACGCCCTTGACCACAAAAAGGTTCATGCCGATGGGCGGTGTGATCAACCCGATTTCTACGACCGACACCATCAATACCCCGAACCAGATCGGGTCATAGCCGAGGCTGGTGACCAGACCGTGTGCCGGCACCACGGTCAGCAGAATGATCGAGAGCGAATCCATGAAGCAGCCCAGTACGATGTAGAACACCAAAAGGGCGAGAATCACGGTACCGGGCGCGAGGTTCGCGGCAGTAATCCAGGCCAGCAGGCTCTCCGTCAGCCGGGACTGTTCGAGGAAGAAATTGAACAACGTGGCGCCGATCAGGATCATGAAGATCATGCCCGTCATGGAGGCCGTTTCGAGCATACCATTGCGCAGGCTGGCGGCATTGAGGCGACGGCGCAGCGCCGCGATAAGCAGCGCCCCGCCTGCGCCGACGGCGGCGGCTTCGGTCGGAGAAAAGAGACCGGCATAGATGCCACCGATGACCAGAGTAATCAGCACCATTGCGTCCCACATACCTGCCAGTGCCCTGATCCGGCCTGCCCACGGCACAAACGGCGTTGGCGGGGCCATCTGGGGATTGCGTATCACAAGAAGGCGAATGGCGATCATGTAGAGCGCAGCAGCCAGTATGCCGGGGATCAGCGCACCTGCGAAGAGTGCGCCAATCGATTCCTCGGTCATCAGTGCGTATATTACCAACAGGATGGAAGGTGGTATCAGCACGCCCAGCGTCCCTCCCGCTGCCACCACCGCCCCGGCGAGGCGTGGGGCGTAGCCCTGTTTTTCCATTGCGGGGAGAGCGATTTTGCCCATGGTCGCGCAGGTGGCAAGCGACGAGCCGCTGATGGCGCCGAAAACCGCACATGCCCCAATGGTGGACGAGGCAAGACCGCCGGGGCGATGTCCGACAAATGCGATCAGCCCGCGAAACAGGTTATCCGACAGCCCAGAATGGCCTGCGAATACCCCCATGAAGATAAAGAGCGGCACGACCGACAGGCCATAGGGAAAGATCGTCTCGAAGGGCAGGCTGGCGATAACATAGGTAGAAGAAAACCAATCCCCCAACAGGAGAGAACCGACAATGCCCACCGCAGCCATCGCAAGCGCGACCGGCACGCGGCACATGGCGAGAAACAGGGCAATGCCAAAGCCCGCGACACCAATCCACGCCATGTCAGTGGGTACCTGTCAGGGTCAGTCGCAGCGCGCGCACCGTGCAAACGACGGATGAAAGGGCCAGTCCCGCCACAAGCGCACTCCAGAACCAGATCATCGGCAGGGCAAGATCTTGCGAGACGTCACCATAGGCCCAGATTTCGGAGGCGCGTCCAGCCGTGAGCCAACAGAGAAATCCTGTGATCGCCACCCCGGCGAGGCTGGCGCAAACGTCGAGGATCCGATTTGCCCGCGGACTGAGCGAACGCGTGAGAAGGTCGACGCTTACGTGACCACCGGTGGCAAAGGCATACGGAATGGCCATGGAAACCGCGATCATTACGCTGAATTGGGTCAGGTCCACCGATCCGATGAACGACCCGCCGCCCGCACGCCGCCAGATGATATCCCCCACCACCACGGCAATCGCGACCACGAGCGCGCACATGCCAAAGATCGCAAGGCCGCCTGTCAGCTTCAGGAGCTGCTGATCAAGACGCGTTGCGAAGGAGGTCAGGCGCCCTCTTTCGCGTTTATGGTGTTGGGCGTCTGGCATCCCCGGCGTCAGGCGCTCTCGAACCCGGAGACAAGCTCTTGCGCGCGGGCATAAAGCGCCTGCGGATCGGCTACGCCCTGCTTGGCCATGCCTGCAAGGAAGCCGTCGATCATCGGTTGCAATTGCGCACGCCATTCCATGCGTGTGCCTGCGTCGATCTCGATGATCTCATTGCCGCGCTCGATCGCGTCGGTCCTGCCGCGCGCATCCCATGCACCCCACCACTCTCCGAACTTGGCCACGAGATTGTCGCCAGTCATATCGTCCAGCACATCGCGGATTTCGGCTGGGAGGCCGTCATATTTGCCCTGGTTCATCACCACATGGAAACCCGCCACATAGGCGCGTGCATCCGTGTGGTACTTCAGCAATTCATTGGCGCGTATGGCCCCGACGAGGTCCCATGTCGTGACAACGCCGTTCAGGCTGCCCTTCTGCAAATTCTCATAGATGGCCGACGGCGGCATGCCCACCGGCGATGCGCCCGTAGCTTCGAGCATGGCGGATACGGCCGGACTTGGTGTACGCAGGCGCAGACCAGCGAGGTCTTCGAGCCTGCGAACGGGTTTATTGACCGTGTGGAACAGGCCGCCATGGTGTGTGAAAAGGCCCAACACCTTGAAATCCTCGTAGTCGGTGCCGAGTGCGCCCTCTTTGTAGAGCTCCCAGAGCGCTTTCGATCCGGCTCCGGCATCTTCGACCAGGAATGGCATTTCGATGACTGCTGCCGACGGGTAGCGGTCGCGGGGTATGCCGTTGAGGCCAAGGGCGATGTCGATCACACCTGCGCGAACCTGATCAGCCTGACGGTCGATTTTTCCGAACGCGCTGGTGGCGTCAAAGAGTTCAACCGCGACGGCCCCGTTGGTCCGTTCCGTGATCTCTGCGGCCCAGGGGGCCATGAAACTGGCGGTAAAGCCGTGGCGCGGAGGCAGATAGTTGCTGAGCTTGAGCGTGACGTCGGCGGCCTGTGCTTGACCGGCCATTGTCACCAGCGATGTTGCACCCATGGCGGCCAATGCGCCGCGGCGTGTGAATCCAGTTGTCATGTGATCCTCCCTGATCGTGTTGACTGTCAGTCCGTTTTTGGGGCCGTTGCTGTAAAGGCTTCGAGCGTTCGGCAGTGCGCCTCGACGGCACAGACCCTTTCGAATTCGTCGATAGCTACGCCGAAACGGCGCGCGTTCAGCACCTGCGGCACAAGGCAGATATCGGCCAAAGTGGGCGTGGTGCCGATGCAGAAGGGGCCGCGATCCGCCGTCTGCGTCAGTTGCCGCTCCAGCGTGGTGAACCCTTCGCGGACCCAATGGGCATACCAGTCCGCGCGTTTTGCGTCTGATTGCTGCATCGGGCCGGAAAGATGCTTGAGCACACGCGGCGTGTTCAGCGGGTGGATATCGCAGGCGATGGTAAGCGCGAGGCTGCGCACGGCCAGAGCGGCGTCCGCATCTTCGGGAATTAACGGTGGGTCGGGATATACGCGGTCCAGCCATTCGATCAGCGCGATGGACTGGCCATACGCCCGCTCACCAAAATCCAGCGCAGGTACCAAAGCGGCGCCCGTCACGTCAGTGAACGCCTTCCCCAATTGCTCGCCTGTCCGCAGGTTGATGCCCCGCACAGCGTGCGGTGCAACACCTTTCAGATGCATCGCGATCCGCAGACGGTAGGACGCCGAGGAGAACGGGAAATCGTAAAGGGTGGCGGAGGCGATCTGCAGTGTCATCCCGATGCCCTAGCTGTTGCCTGCGCGGGCACCGATCCGCACCTTCAGGTCGGGCAGGCCGGCGATGGTGCAGGATATCTCGTCGCCCGGGGACACCGGGCCGACGCCCGCGGGTGTTCCGGTATAAATCAGATCACCCCTTCGCAGGGCATAGTATCGTGACAGATCCGCGATGATTTCGGGCACAGACCAGATCAGATCACTGACATCCGCGTCTTGCCGGGTTTCACCGTTGACCGAAAGCTGGATTTGCCCAGTACTGACATGCGCCCCCCCTTCAACAAGCTGCAAGCGTCCGGTGGGGCAACTGTCGGCCACATTCTTGCCGGTGTCCCAAGGCCGCCCCTTCTCGCGCGCTTCCAGTTGCAGATCGCGGCGGGTCATGTCGAGGCCCACGGCATAGCCACAGACGTGGTTCAACGCATCCGTTTGGGCGATGCAGAAACCGGGCATGCCGATGGCAACAACCAGTTCTGCCTCGTGATGGAAATTTTCCGTCGCCGGAGGATACGCAATTTCGAGCGCGTCCGAAGGCGCGCTGTTGCGCACGGTTTCTGACCATTTGGTGAAATAGAAAGGCGGATCGCGCTCGGGATCCTTGCCCATTTCGCGGGCATGGGCGGCGTAGTTGCGCCCCACGCAGAAAACGCGGGCGACGGGAAAATCGCGGTTGTCCGTGGTATTCAGAATGGTGGGGGGGTCGGCGGGAAACATGGCTGTCATTGGTCGAGGCTTTCCTTCCAGAACCCGAGTTTTTCGTGGCAGGCGCGATCCGAGTAGGAAAAGAGCACCAATGGCACGTCGCCCGTATTTTCAATTTCGAGCGCGGCCCAAGAGGGAACCGCCGCTACATCGCGCGCCCCTACGTTGAACCTTGCACCGTCAACATGCAGGGTGCCGCTGCCCGTGACGCCGGCGTAAACTGCGCCCGCGCTTTGGCGGCGTGGTTTCGTTTTCATCCCGGGGGGCACCATGGTCACAAAGGCCGAAATGGTGCGCATGACCGACCCACCATTTCGCGGATTGGTAAACTCAAGGGTCCAGCCTCGGTGGGCATCCGCCGGCACCTTGGCCGCGTATTCGGCCAATGATTTGGACCAGACCGCATGAGGGAAGTGAAAAAGCGGTGTGTCTGTATCAAGATCGTGGCCGATCGTGGGCTTAAGATTCGCGCCATAGGCCGCGCGCGTACGCCCTGAAACCGCGTCGTCATTCGCCGGCACGTTGCCATCCCGCTCGGCGAACCCTGCTGAAAACCGCTGCACGATCGGAATGTCCAACCCATCGAGCCAGATGGTCGGCGCGGCTGCACCGCCATGTTCGTGCCAACGCCAGGAAGGGGTCAGCACCAGATCGAAGGGCGACATCTGTACCGGCTCACCATCCACCGAAGTCCACGCGCCTTCGCTTTCGAGAACAAACCGCAGCGCCGATTGCGTGTGCCGGTGTACCGGGGCCGTTTCACCCGGCAAGACCAGCTGCAGACCTGCATACAGCGCATCCGTCACCGTATGATCACCCCTCGTACCGGGATTTTCGAGGATCAGAACACGTCGCTCTGCCTGTTCGGCGGTGATGCGCTGTCCCGCTTCGACCAACTGTGGCTGGATGTCGGTATAGGCCCACACATGCGGCAAGGCACGGGGCTGGGGTGTTTCTGTCACCAGATTGGCCATCACATCCCAGAGCGGGGATACCGACTTTTGCGTCAACCTCTCTCGGAAAGCCCCGTCATCGGCCATAGCGTCTTGCACCGCCATATCTCTCCTCCCATCATATTTACGCAATGCGTATTTAATTACGCTCTGCATAACCGCTTACGGCTCTGGACGCAATAGGTTTCGAACTGGTATCGCCGGACCAAAGAAGGATGACCCTATGGAAAAGCCCACAGACACACCGGCCCGCGCGCGGCGCAGTGGTGTTCAATCGATTGAGATTGGCGGCGATCTGCTCGAGGCGATGGTGCAGCTCGGCGCACCGGCTCCCTTGTCGGACATCGCCGCAGCAGCGGGCCTGCCGGCTGCGAAGGCACACCGGTACCTTACGAGCCTTTGCGAGATCGGTCTGACCCTGCAACATGATACGGGCCGCTACGGGCTGGGCCCGCTGGCGTTGCGAATGGGGCTCTCTGCCATAGCGCAGCATGACATCATCGAACGGGCCTACGAAGTTCTGGTCAGCCTTTGCGATGAACTGCGTACGTCGGGCCATTTGTCTGTCTGGTCGGATGTGGGCCCGGTTGTAATCCGCAGCGCCCATGGCGGCCCGCCCGTGATTTCTCCCGTCGCGGTCGGGACGGTCTTGCCACTGCAGCGTTCAGCGTCCGGTTTTGTCTATCTCAGTTTCATGCCGGAAGCTGCCACAGCGGATGCTGTGAGATCGCAAGGGGCCTCGGATCAGGCCGACCGCGCAGAATTGAATGCGCTGTGCCGAAAAACCGCAACGGTCGGTTACGCATTGGCAAGTGGACAATACATTCCCGGCCTGTGCGCCATAGCCTTGCCGATCTTCAATCATGACAAGACGCTCGCTGGAGCCATCACCTTGGTATCCACCGATACCAACGCATTCACCGACGCCAGCCCGGCGACACGCCGCGCTATTGAAGCGGTACACGATCTCAAACGTGAATGGACGCATGAACCCGATAAAATGGGAGACAAGCGCGCCTGACCTTGAGTCCGGGCAAACCTCAATTTTGGCAGGCAGTCGCACTGCGGAATTTCTTCCGCTGCGTTATCTCGAAAGGACATGCCAAAGCCGATCGCAAGATACGATTTTAAGCTACGGTAAAGCCGCGCAAATGCCTTTCTGCGCGGATGCGAAAACACGGCTCACGACCACACGGCTTCTGATTGATGACTTCGAACCCAGCTGTGCGAGTGACGGCCTCGTCCAGCAGACCTATGCGGTACCGTATCGCGTAGGCCCTTGGTGTGGAACACGGGGATCACTTGTTTCGTAAGACAAGCTCTTCGATCTCCCGATCCCCCATGACACCCACCGGCCGCAGCGCCATTGTCAAAACGATCACAAGCCCCAGCATGACGCCCGACAGGCCCAGAACTTCCGGCAAATCGATGCCGATGATCACAGGGCCGGTTTCCAGCCAACGGATGACCTCCAGCCCAAAAGAGATCGCAAATGTGCCGAGGACGGCCCCCGTCACTGTGCGCATGCCGCCGAAGATCAGCATTGCGAGGGTTAAAAACACATGGTTGAAATAGAACGGACGCGCCGAAATCGTACCAAGGAAATAGGCGTAGGCGATACCCGCGCAGCCAAGGACAAGGCCGGAAAGCACCCAGGCGATCAACCGCAGGCGCACGACGTTGACCCCCATCGCCGCCGATCCGGTTTCGTCATCCGCCGAGGCGCGCAGCATCACGCCCCACGCGCTTTCGCGGAAACCGCGCACGATAAAGACGACGATCACCGCAAGAATGACAATGGAGGTCAGCGAGAATACCTGAGGGATACCAAAGAGCGCCTGATTGCCTTTGAAAATATCCGTCCGGTACAGGAATATCGAATGCACGATGACCAATATCGCAAGAGTGGCGATCGTGGCCCCCGTGCCTGTCATGCGCACGATGAAGATGCCGACAAGGAAGGCGATCACCCCCGTAATCACCAATGCGACAACAGCAGACATGACCGGATCAAGGGCAAAGGCATTCAGGCCCCAAGGCGCATCCGGCAAGGCGATCTGTTTCATCGCGACGGGCGTGACACAAATTGCAGCGGCATAGGCCCCGATCCCCATGAACGCGCTGTGGCTGAGGTTTGTCAGTCGCGAGTTGCCCATGAATACCTGCAGGCCAAGAACCACAATCAGGTTCACATAGGCGCTGTAGATCAGTCGCAATTGGTATCTGGAGGCGAAATATGTCGCCAAGACACCGATACCAATCAGGATGGCGGCGAGCATACAGGCCCCGACGACGCCGCGTTTCTGGCCACGGGTTAGGGTCACAGCTTGTCCCCCTTTTCCGTGGCGGGGCTGAGGATGCCGTCAGGCCGCCAGACCAGCACCAAAGCGATGATCCCGAAAACGAAGGCGTCCTTCAGCCCTCCGTATTCCTGCGGCAGCATCACCAGCATGCCCACTTCGATCGCGCCCAGCAGGAAGCCGCCCAGAACCGCGCCTGGCAGACTGCCAAATCCGCCAACAACGCAGGCGACAAAGGCCTTCAGCACAGGGTTGAAGCCGAAGTGGGGATCAACCGATCCACGCCGCGCCATGATAAAGATACAGGCAAGCCCCGCCAGAAGCCCAGAGATCAGGAAAGCGAGCGCAAACACGCGGTCCGCCCGGATACCGGTCAGGCGCACCATTTCGAAATCAAGCGACGCCGCGCGCATGGCAAGACCCAGCGTTGTTCTTTGTAAAAAAAGAACGAGCCCGATGATCACAACGAAGATCGTTATGGATTCGAATATCTGCAACGATGATATCTGGATGCCAAAGAGCGTGACCGGCGCGTCCAGAAAATAAAGCGATGTCACCGCGATTGGGCGCGGTGAGATGAACAGCAAAAACAGGTTTTGCAGCACGATAGAGACGCCAAATGCGGTCAATAGCCCTGTTGTGGGGTCCGCGTATCTGACCGGTCTGAAAGCGACCCGTTCCAACGCGACAGAGGTCAGCGTGGCGGCAGCGACGGCCCCGAAGATGATGATCCACGGATTTTCCGTCACGAGCGCGGCAAAGGCCACCATCGTGTAGCCGCCCACCGCAATCACTTCGCCATGGGCAAAGTTTACCAGCCCCATGACCGAAAAAACGATCGCGAGGCCCAGCGCCAGAAGCGCGTATTCTGCCCCGAAAGACAACGCGTTGATGATCTGTTGTGCCGCGTATTCCATTTCAGCCCAGTCCCGTCAGGTTTGCCATCATGTCTTCGCTGCCGCCCAAGGTTTCGCCCGTGCCCTCGGATACGATGCGGCCGTTGTTCAACAAGTATGCGTAGTCAGAGATGCGCAGTGCCTGACGCGCATTCTGTTCGACAAGCAGGATCGTCATGCCGTCGGCGCGCAGTTGCGCGATCAACTCGAAAACCTGTGCAACGATGCGCGGGGCCAACCCGAGGCTGGGTTCATCCAACAGCAAGATCTTCGGCTTCGACATCAAGGCGCGCGCAATGGCGAGCATTTGCTGCTCTCCGCCCGACAGGGTGCCACCCGGTTGGTTGCGGCGTTCACCGAGGATCGGAAAGGTATCGAACCAGCGGTCGATGTCGTCCTGAACCCCACCTTTATCCGCGCGGATACCGCCACCGATGCGCAGATTTGCCTCGACACTCAGGTTGCTGAAAATGCGGCGGCCTTCGGGGGACACAGCGATGCCGCGCTGAATACGGTCTTCGACGCTGGCATGGGTCAGGTCATCGCCTTCCAGCCGGATTGCGCCGGTGGCTGCAGCAACACCGCAAATGGCAGAAATCGTCGAGGTTTTTCCAGCCCCGTTCGGGCCAAGTAAAACCACGCATTGCCCCGTTTTGACCCGCAGGGAAATGCCATGCACCGCCTCGATAGGGCCATGCGAAACGCAAAGGTCTTGGATGTCCAGCATCAGACTATCGGGGCAGGACGCGCACGCCGCGCCCCTCTCCGGTTCACCAGTCGGAAGGTGTGTTATCGGGGATCTTGTTCGAAATCAGCACCCGCTTGCCGTTTTCGAACCCGATGACGGGGATCGTACGCTGCGCGTAGGTTTTGGTGTCCTTGAACGAGATACTGTCAACGGTCATGACCGGAATGCTATCGGCCTCGCGAATGGTCTTGGCGATGGTCGCGGGGTCCGTACTGCCCGACTGCTCCACGGCCCAGGCGAGCGCTTTGACCGTATCGGCACCCGTCGCCGGGAACAGTCCTGGCACGTCGATGCCCATCTCTTTGCAATCGGCGATAAACTTGACCACAGCACTATCCGCGTGGCTTGGGGCCAGCGTGGCAAAGAACACCTTGTCGAGCATCGAGGGATCATCGGTGCCGATGGCGTCCAGCGAGGGATCGTCGAACCCGTCCGACCCCACGACCCAGGCATCAATGCCCGCACTGCGCAACTGGCGTACCAATACCCCCACATCCGGCATAATCGATGAGATATAAACCGCATCGATCGGCTCACCCAAGGCGCGCATCTCGGCAATCTGCGGTGACCAGTCGGAGGTACCAAAGCTGAAATTCAGCGTTTCCAGCACCTTGCCGCCGCCTGCTTCGATCACTTCGCCGAACCACAGCGGCGTTTTTGCAGACCAGCTGCCCCCTTCGTCAGAGGTCAGCAGAACGACGTTCTTCACCCCGTTTTCAAGCGCGTAGTTGGCTGCCGCCGTGGCTGTGAACGGATCAGGTGAGACGCCGGTGAAAAAGTTATCGACGATACCTGCGTGCATCTCGACCTGCGTCGACTGTGGTTGAAAGATCGACACGCCATAGCTTTGCGCGACCTGTGCCACCGGGATCATGGTGTCCGAGAACGGGATGGTGCCAAGCATGACCGCGCCTTCATCAAGGAACTTTTGCGCAAGTGAAACCGCGGTTTGCGTGTCGGCCGCAGCGTCCTGCACGAGAACCTCGATCATCTTGCCGTCGACACCGCCTTCCGCGTTGATCATTTCCGCCATGCACCGGGCACCCTGCCATTCGGCGTAGGGGGCATAATCGCCCGTCATCGGAACACCGAGGCCAAGTTTGATCGTGTCTTGGGCGACAGCAGGTGTCACCAAAGCGGTACACGCCAGCGCCGCGAGGATTGACTTTTTCATAACGTTCTCCTTGTTGGTCGTTTTCTGATTTCAGGCATCTGCGCCCGCTTCTTCTCCGAGGTAGGCGGTGATGACCTTGGGATTTCGGGTCACCTCTTTGGGGGTGCCTTCGGCGATGATCGCGCCCATATCGAGAACGGTTATCCGTTCGCAGAGGGTCATGATAAATTTGAGATCGTGATCGATCACGAACAGCGCGCAGTCAGCCTCTTGCTGCACCCACCTTAGTGCGCGCCCGAGCGCTTCGGTCTCTTCTTCGTTCATACCCGCGGCAGGCTCATCGAGCATCAAAACTTTGGGATGCAGCGCCAGACCCCGCACGATTTCCAACCGCCGTTGATCGCCGTAGGACAAGGTATTGGCTGGCTGAACGAGCTTGTCACGCAACCCGAATTGGTCGATTGCCGCCTCAGGCAGCGCAGAACCGCGCCCTGCATAGCGCGCGACGTCGATATTCTGCTCCACACTCAGGCTGGGAAACAAACGCAGGTTCTGAAAGGTGCGTGCGATACCCTTGCGGGCGCGTTGGTGCGCGCTATTGCGGGTCAGCGCCTCCCCTTCGAGGGTGATCGACCCTGCCGTCGGGGTCAGCAGGCCCGAGATGAGATTGACGAGCGTCGATTTGCCTGCCCCGTTCGGGCCGATCAATCCGCGGACCTCACCACGATTTATGGTCAGAGTGACATCGCGCACCGCATGTACGCCCCCGAAGGATTTATCGATGCCCTTCAGTTCCAGCATGCCGACCTCAGGCTCTGAACGCGTAGAAGCATGCCCGTTCCCATCACAGGTTCTCCAGCTCTGCCAGCAGCTCGGCAGTGGTCACCTGCCGGCAGTATCCCTTTATGGCGCTGATCGAGTTCGCCTGCCGTTCCGGCGTGTAGCTCAGGCAGGCATCCGTCACCTGCGTCACGAGATATCCCAGATCACACGCATCGCGGATCGCACTCTCGACGCATTGGTCGGTGAGCAACCCCGAGATGACCAACTGCTTCACGCCCAAATTGCGCAGCACATAGTCGATATGGGTTGAGACGAAGACTGACGATGACGACTTTGGCAGCACGATCTCATCGCCCTGCGGCGCAATCTGGTCGATGACTTTGCCATCCCATGATCCTTTGGGCACATTGAAACCGGTTATCTTGTAATCCAGCGACCGATCCCGCCCGTTCAGCGTCAGACTTTCGATCGTGGTGTACATCACCTCGATCTCGGCTTTGCGGCAAGCAGATTGAATCGCTTGCATGTTTGCGAAGACACGGGTGTTCAGCTCGTCGAAGAACCATCCATACTTTGCGGCGAAATCTTTTTCGCTCAGCCCTTCGTACTCGGCGCCATCGCGGTGTGCTGCGAAGTTTTGCACATCAATGAACAAAAGCGCCGCATCTGCGGGCACCAAAGGCAGGTTGCGCGTGAGCGTCATGCCGTTCTCTCCAATACTGTCTGGATCGCCGGGGCCAACAAATCTGCCCAGCGCTCAATTCCGGCATGGTCCTGCAAATGGTCATTGCGCACTTCGATCAGAGTGTGCCGCATCCCGCGAACTTCGGCGTGACGGGGGATGAACCAATCGCTTTCATCGTCTATCTGGTAGGGCTCATTTATTGCCAGTTTCAGCTCGGGCGCGGCAGTGGCGATTGCCCCCATCAGGTGATGCGCCGCCTCAGTATCATCTCGGGTGAGAAATCCGGCATCCCACGGGCGTTCAGCGCCTTGGAAATGACGCGTGTAGGAATGGATCGAAAAGACGGCCTTGCGGGGGTGGGCGTCGAACATCGCAACGATAGCATCATTCATTGGATCAAAAATCGCTTGCCTGCGGTGATCGTGATCTTCTTTGCCCAACCCGAGGTTCCCCGGCACGCCCACGCCATCGCTGTGCACAGGGACGGACCCTGCGGACAACGGCGGGCGGTTACAATCCATGACGAGGCGGCTGTAGTTCTGGAGGATCAAGGGGCATCGCAGCCGGTCCGAAATGGCACAGGCAAGGCTGGCCGCCCCAATGTCCCACCCGATGTGTCCGTCGATCGCGCCTGCAGGCAATCCGAGACCGTTCAGCGCACGCGGCACAGCCCGGCCTGCGTGTTCACACAAAAGGAACATTGGCGCGGGCGATTGCGCATGTCGGATTTCGACTGGGTCGGGATCACCTGCCCCCAGCAGACCGGCACCGCCCGCGTCGCTCCCTTTCGGCTGAGATAGTTTAATGGCGTCCAAACGATTCACGGCATTCCCCACGTTATAGCAAAGTAAACGAACGAGGCCTTTCAGAGTCAATAGATACGTATTGACTGAAAATTTATTTTCATGGACGATGGCACGAACCGGAGCATTCGCATGCAGACAGTGCACATCAAAAAGAAGATAGAACAGGCGTCCGACAGCTTTACCGCGGGCGAACGCAAACTCGCGGCCGCGATCCTGTCGGACTACCCCTACGCCGGTCTGTCCTCGATCCAGGACCTCGCGTCGCGGTCAGAGGTGTCTGCTCCGTCTATTTCTCGGTTCATGACCAAAATCGGGCTGACCGGATATCAGGAATTCCAGCGCTCCTTGATTGCAGAACTCAAAGACGGGGATCGCAGTCCCGTGGAAGTACACGAGCGTGACCGTCACATCGAAGGTGACTTTCTGTCTGACTTTCTGGCCAAGGCCAGCGCGCAGATGGCGATCGCCGGGAATGCCATAACCGAAGAGCAATTCAACCGCGTCTGCGCCCTTCTCGCCAGCACAAAGCACAGCGTTTACGTGATCGGCGGTCGCATCAGCGATACCATTGCGGCGCACCTGTCGTTTCACCTGCGCCAAGCGCGGCGTGGCGTATACCACCTGCCCTCTGATCCCGAAACATGGCCGGAATACCTGTTGCAGATGAAACCGGGCGATATCTTTTTCGTTGTGGATTTCAGACGGTATCAAACCTCGCTAGCGGAGCTTGCGGCACTGGCGCGGGACGAACGCGGTGCGCGCGTGATGGTGATGACAGACAAATGGATTTCGCCCGTCGCGCGCCATGCAACCGACGTTCTGCCTGTGCCGATCGAATCTGGAACTCTATGGGATACCTACTCCTCGGCCCTCGCCATCACCGAAGCCATCGTTACGCGGATTGCTGAAGACACTTGGGTGCATACCAAAGACAGGATTGAAACCTGGGACAGGCTGCGCGTGACAACAAAGGACACGACCGAATGACGCCGATGCCACTGATTTTCGCCGCCACCTGCGACATTGCGGGCAAGATGCGCGGCAAGGCTTTTCCCGCGGACCAGCTGGAAAAGCGCCTGAAGCGCGGTGTCGGTTGGGTGCCGACAAATGTGCAGATCACCTGCTTTGATGGCATCGGTGACAGCCCCTTTGGGTCTTTGGGTGACCTATTGCTGATCCCCGATCCCGCGTCAGAGGTGAACATCGCCTTCGGGGACGCCCCGCCCGAGCACTTCATGCTTGGCGATATCGTAACATTGGAGGGAGAGCCGTGGGACTTCTGCACGCGACAAGTCCTGCGCGACGCACTGGCGCGCTTGCACCGGCTTTCGGGCGCAAACCTGCACTCGGCCTTCGAGCATGAGTTTCAGTTGAAGGGTAGCGGCCTGCCCAATCAAGGATTCGGTCGCAATGCGTTTGAAAACCAAAGAAGGATGCTGGAAACCCTGATGGGCGCGCTGAAGGAAGCGGGTCTTTCCCCCGACAGTATCATGAAAGAATACGGCCCCAATCAGTTCGAAGTCGTGGTCGCCCCCGCGGATGGAGCGAAGTCTGCCGATCAGGCGGTGATCTTGCGCGAATTGACCCGGTCAGCCGCCTTGCATCTGGGTGAGGAGGCGACATTTGCCCCCATCCTTGACCCTGCATCTGTCGGGAACGGGGTACATATCCATCTCAGCTTTCACGATGATGACGATGTGCCGCTGACCTATGACGAAAACGGTCCCTGCGGCATGTCGCAGCTGACGGATGCATTTGCGGCGGGTGTTTTGAAGTACATGCCGCATATCCTGGCCCTGACGGCGCCATCGGTTGTGTCATACGAAAGGCTCACGCCGCATCGTTGGTCCGCCGCCTACAATAACCTCGGCTTTCGCGACCGTGAAGCATCGCTGCGGGTGTGTCCGGTCACGGCAAAAGACCCTGCCTCGATCGCCCAACAGTTCAACATCGAATACCGCGCCGCTGACGCCGCTGCGTGCCCGCATCTGGCCTTGGCCGCAGTGGTTCATGCGGGCTGTCAGGGCATCGAGGATGGATTGACGGCACCTGAGGCAACCCAAGAAGACCTGTCGCTCTTGTCAGCCGATGCGCTGGCTGCGCGCGGATATGCACGGTTGCCGGAAACTCTGGAAGCGGCATTGGACAGTTTTGCTGCCAGTACCACCGTCACGGGATGGTTCCCCGACCAATTCGCCGACGTGTACCGCGCGCATAAACTGGCAGAGATCGCACATCTGGCCGATAGGGACATCGACGCAAAATGTGCGGCCTATGCCGACACCTATTAGGAGCACCGGATGAAACTCGCGCTTTGGCAAACCCTGCCACAGTCGGACATTGCGACGGCCCTGCAGACGCTTGGCGAAGCTGCAAAGGAGGCTGCGGCAAACGGGGCTGACCTGTTGGTCACGCCGGAAATGTACGTGGGCGGGTATAACATCGGGGCCGCTAACATCGCGGCACATGCCGATCAGTCGGCGCAGGTGTTGGACGACCTAAAGGAAATCGCTCGCACGCATGACATCGGGCTGATCGTTGGCCTGACCTTGCCGGGGCAGTCGCGCCCTTACAACGCTTGCATCGCCGTTGATGCCACAGGACTGGAAGTTGCGCGCTACCACAAAACGCATCTTTTCGGTGATGTCGATCGCGCACAGTTCAGCCAAGGCGCGGCGTTGTCTGACGTGTTCGAGCTGAACGGCTGGAATGTCGCGCTGGCAATTTGCTATGACGTTGAATTCCCGGAAGTGACACGTGCGCTGGCGCTGCAGGGGGCTGAAATCGTCGTGACGCCCACCGCGAATATGGCGCCGTTCGACAGCGTCGCAACTCGGCTGGTTCCCGCGCGAGCCGAAGAAAACGGGCTTTACGTCGCCTACTGCAACTACGTCGGTTCCGAAGGGCAATTTACCTACAATGGGCTGTCTTGTCTGGTCGGTCCCGATGGCGAAGACCGCGCACGTGGGGCCGACGCACCCACACTGCTTTACGCCACGCTGGATCGTGCCGCGTTGGTGCGTGCGCGACAGGCGCAAACACATTTGGCGGATCGGCGCGCCAATTTTTACAAGGACATCTTATGAAGCCTGTCACCGTCTTTGGGCCGGATTTCCCTTTCGCCTACGATGATTGGATCACACACCCGAATGGTCTGGGCACCCTGCCCGCCTCGGCCCATGGAGCGCGGGTTGCCATCATCGGCGCCGGGGCTGCGGGTGTCATCGCCGGCTATGAGCTAATGAAGCTTGGACTGCACCCCATCCTGTTCGAAGCCGGCCAACTCGGCGGACGCCTGCGCTCGCAGCCCTTTGAGGGCGCGGAGGGTGTGATTGCGGAGCTGGGCGGCATGCGCTTTCCCGTGTCCAGCACCGGCTTCTACACTTACGTCGATCTGCTGGGGATCGAGAGCAGGCCTTTTCCCAACCCGCTCACCCCCGCTGCCGGATCAACCGTGATCGACCTTCTGGGGCAAAACTATTACGCGCAAACCCTGCAAGATCTGCCCCCGCTCTTTCAGGAAGTGGCGACCGCCTATGATACCGCATTGGAAGAGGGCGCAAATTTTAGCGCGTTGAAGCAGGCCATACGGGACCGTGATATTGCCCGGATCAAGGAGATCTGGAACCCGCTGGTGGCAGCTTGGGATGAGCGCACGTTCTATGACTTCGTGACCACGTCCGAGTCGTTTCAAAAGCTGTCATTTCATCACCGCGAGGTATTTGGCCAGGTCGGGTTTGGCACGGGTGGCTGGGACAGTGACTTCCCCAACTCCATGCTGGAAATCCTGCGGGTGAACGTGACCGAATGCGACGACCATCAACGCTATATCGTGGGCGGTGTCGAACAGGTACCGCGCAAACTGTGGCACCATGCGCCCGACAGCCTGACCCATTGGCCGGTCGGTACGTCGCTGAGCCGGCTCAACAACGGGGCCACACGCGCAGGTGCCAAACGGATCAGGCGTCTGACGACCGATCAGATCGAAGTGACCGACACATGGGGCCGCGCGGAGGCCTTTGATGCAGTGCTGGTCACCTGCCAGACCCACCTTTTGACCACGCAGATCGACACGGAAGAAGATTTGTTCGCGCAAGACCTCTGGATGGCGCTGGACCGCACGCGATATATGCAATCGGCCAAAACCTTTGTCATGGTTGACCGGCCCTTTTGGAAAGACAAGCACCCTGAAACGGGCCGCGACACGATGTCGATGACGCTGACCGACAGGATGACGCGCGGCACCTACCTGTTCGACAACGGACCCGATAAACCGTCGGTCATATGCCTGAGCTATGCATGGATGACCGATGCGCTGAAGGTGCTTCCCCTGCCCGTCGAGCACCGCGTCGAACTTGCGCTTTCCGCGCTGTCAAAGATCTATCCCGAGGTCGACATCAGAGGTCACATTATGGGCGATCCGATCACCGTCAGCTGGGAGGCCGATCAAAATTTCCTCGGCGCTTTCAAAGGTGCTTTGCCGGGCCATTACCGCTACAATCACCGGATGTTCGGACATTTCGTGCAACATGACATGCCCCCGTCGCAACGCGGCATTTTCATTGCCGGGGACGGCGTCAGCTGGACGCCTGCCTGGGTCGAGGGGGCTGTTCAGACATCTCTTAATGCAGTTGCGGGCATCATCGCACATTTCGGCGGGACCACTTCGGCCGACAACCCGTCGCCTTTGGATGCTTATGAAACCGATGGCCCGATCAAGCTGGGCGCATAATCTCTTGGACCAACTATCGTTTTGCCGATAGCGCGGTACACTGTGCCCATCGTCGATCATCAGCATATCCCAACAGCGGAGAGCACGCATGAGCTGCAATCACACAATCCACAAACACCAACATCATCTGGGGTGGGACAACACGCTAGACCCGGCGCTCCGCGTCGCACCCGGAGACACCATCGCGGTTGAAACCATCGACGCCTCGGGCGGGCAACTGCACGCGCGTGCGACGCTGGATGATCTTAAGTCGTTGGATTTCGACAAGGTAAATCCGGTGACCGGTCCGATCTTTGTCGAGGGTGCGGAACCGGGCGATACCGTCGCGATCACCTTTCAGGCTTTTCATGCATCAGGGTGGGGATGGACCGCGAACATCCCGGGCTTCGGGCTGCTGGCCGACGAATTTCCCGATCCTGCCCTGCATGTCTGGACGTATGATACCGGCCTGTCGAAACCTGCCGTCTATGCGCCCTTTGGGCAAGTGGCACTCAAGCCTTTCGTCGGCACAATAGGGTTGGCGCTGGCCGAGGCCGGCCAGCACAGTGTCGTCCCACCGCGCCGCGTTGGCGGAAACCTCGACATCCGAGACAACTGTCTTGGCACAACGCTTTATCTGCCCGTTGAAGTGGCGGGCGGTCTGTTGTCTTTGGGCGACACGCACGCCGCGCAAGGGGATGGCGAAATCTGCGGCACTGCCATCGAAAGTCCGATGGACGTGGAGATCAAGATCGACCTGATCAAGGACGTAAAGATAGCGTTTCCCCGGCTGGAAACGAATGGTCCGGTGACGAACCACACCGATCAGCAGGGATACCGCGTGACGACAGGCATTGGCCCTGATCTGATGCAATCTTCACGCGACGCGGTGCGGCAAATGATTGACTGGATCTGCACGACTGCAAAAATCTCTCCGGTCGAGGCCTATATGCTGTGCAGCGTTGCGGGCGATTTGCGGATTTCCGAAATCGTCGACATGCCGAATTGGGTGGTAAGCTTTTACTTTCCGAAATCAGTATTGGGTTAGGCACCGGGCGCGTCTGCCATTCGGACATCTTGATCAGAGCAGTCAGCAAATCGTCCAGAAGCGTGATGATCGCAATAGCCGCCGCGACGGGCTGTGCCACGCCGCCGCCCGATCCCTCCTCAGAAGTACACTGCGGTGAGCACTGCCAACGGATCGCCGTCTGCGTTCCTCAAAACAAGCGTCTCTCCTTCAATGACATAGGTCGCCACCTCTGCCATCACCTCGCCAAGCCTGCGTTCAAGAGCACCGATAGGCTCGGGACAGGCCATCATCGTCGACGCTGCGGGCGAGAACGTCAGAGAGTTACCGTCGAGAATATAGCGGCCGCGCATCCTGTTGCACCCGACCGTCGCGCGATAGGCACCGGTAACGGAGGCCTCCAATACGATATGCGGTTCTCGCCCACCATCGCCCATCGTCACGGGTTCGCCCGTCAACGCGTCAATGCGCCAATAGGTGTTCTGGAGCGTTGCTTCCGCCCGCTGGCGGTCACAGGACACACCGGGGCGTGTGCGGATGAAACGATCTACGATCACCATCTGACGATCCGGTCCCTCCATTGCCGGACGTACCTGAATACCACCTTCGATCATGACATAAAGCGGCGCACCCGGCGCCGCGCGATCCGCAAGATACGCGCGCTCCGCCGCCAGATAGTCGCGCTCTTGTGCTACCGGGAAGGTCGCACCGCTGACGCAGTCCTCGAATACTGCGGCGTCAGCCATATAGGTCATCATGCCGCCCATCATCATGTCCGCAAGCGTCGGAGGCTCGGCATCGGACAGGGTCAGGGTGCCCGAGAACGCTTCGCCGGTATGCGCATCAATCACGCTTAATCCGCCCGCGTTGGTGCGCCGGATGACCAGCGGCATTTCGGCCCCGTCGCGCATCACCAGCGTACCCGCAGTTGGATCGGCCGCCCACCGCCCCAGACTGTCGCGTTCGCCAGTCTGGAACGTCCGAGACAGCATAAAGGTCTGATCTGCGCCAAGCGAAAGGCGCCATGTCTCTTCACCTGCGTTTCCATCGACGACACCCCCATAGACGGCAGGCAGGGACAACCCGTGCGCGCCAACCATCCGCGCCTTCGGCGATTGTGTCTCTAGGCCCGTTGCGGCTGGCGTAAACCCGGGGCGGACCATGACGAGATCGATTTCCGGTATCGTACCCGGAAAACCATCGAGAATATCGCCCGCTGCAACAAATGCCCGGTCCGGCCAGATCACCTCGGTCTGAACTGAATAAAGCCCGTCTGCTACGACAGCGGCATTGTCGTACTCAACGGTGAAGGTATAAGGCGGCCCGGCGTCGCCCGGCGCCTCGAACCGACCGATCTCGATCTGCTTGTTGTCCGAGATGTCATAAAGAACCACCCGGAATGTTGCCTCGGCTGGCAACGCTATGCGTTCTCTGTAACTGGCAGTACCGCTGAGTTCACCGGCGTTCCCGATCGTACCAAGGGCTACCCCCACCAGAATCGCAAATAGTATAGCGCGCATATCAGTTTCTCTCGTTTATCGGGGCTCGTCTTGCCAGTTCAATACTTGGACGTCGCCCAACCATATATCCGTGGCGGATGACCAATTCTTTTCAGGCCGCAACGGATCAGCGCACGCGGCCCCTTCACCGGACTTTCGCTGCATGAGCTGGAAGATCGGACCAAAGAAAGCATCGCATACATATAGCCCGACAGTAGCGGCTTAGATCGCGAATACCGCAGTTTCCTCTGAAAAGCCTTTGAACTTTCCCGGTGCCGTTGCCGTGCAAATCGCCGGATCAGAAAGGCCGTCATATGTTGCGCGGTCGATCAGAACATTTCGGTCGACAACTTTCGTATGGGCCTCCAATCGGGCGGCAAGGTTCACTGTTTTTCCGATGCAGGTATAGGTGGCGCGCGCGTCAGTGCCTGCATATCCGGCCACCACTTCGCCACTTGCAATCCCGAAACCGACGCGCAGTTCGGGGTCTTCGGCAGCGGTGCGTTCGGCATTCAGCATATCAATCATCGCCAGCATTTCCTGCGCCGCAGAGACTGCGCATTGTGCAGCATTCTCAAGTGGCTGCGGTGCGCCAAAGATGGCCATCAACCCGTCGCCGACCATAAGATTGATCATCCCTCCGTGGCTGGTCACGGCCTCGAACATCAAAGTGTAGTAAGTGTTCAGAAGCTCAATAGTGGCCTCGGGGGCCATATTCTCGGACATTACCGTAAAGTTCCGGATATCGCAGAACAGGATGCTGGCGTTGGTCCGGCTCGCCCCGATGGCAAAGCCCGAAGTCTGCAAATCCTGCGCAACCTCCTCTGTCGCAAACCGGCGCAGCAATCGCTTTTGCTCGTCATACAACCGCTTGCGTTCCAGACAGGCGCCCAGGCGCGCGTTTAACAGCACCTTGTTCACAGGTTTCGGGATGTAATCGGCAGCACCCAATTCAATGCACCGGACGATATTCTCCAAACCCTCCAGCGAGGACGTCACGATCACCGGAATGTCGCGCAGAGCCGGATCTGCGTTGAGCGCCTCAAGCACCTCAAACCCGTCCATTTCAGGCATTTCGATGTCCAGCAGCAGCACGTCGTAGTCGCTTTGCGCAAGCATTTGCAGCGCGACTTTGCCGTTCTTGGCAACATCGGCCTTGTGCCCCAACAGCTCGACACTGCGGGTCATCAACAGGCGGTTCACTTTGTTGTCGTCTGCAATCAACATCTTACCGGGCGCATCAGTCATCCCTTTGCGCCTCGAATGCCGCGGCGGTTTCGGCAAACAGAACCTGCAGGTCTTGCGCCGCAGCACCGTCAATCTCACCGGACACTTCCATGTCTTTCGCTTTGGCACCCAATGCCGTCGCGCCAAATGTCTGGGCGTTGGACTTGATCGTGTGGCTGGCGCGGCGGTAGGCATCCGCGTCTTGTGCGGCGACAGATGCCGATAGGGCATTCAACAGGTTCGGCGCGTCCTCCAGAAAGGTTTCCAACAGCTCAAAGGCGAACTCCTCTCCCACGGCGTCCTGCAAGTCTGCAAAAACCGATGGGTCGATCAGATCATCATGCGTCATTCAAACGTCCTGTTGCTTAGGGGTTGTGTTCAAGAGAGCCTGTACCAAAAGATCCACGCGGATAGGCTTGGCGATATAGTCATCCATACCCGCTTGCAGACACATCTCGCGGTCGCCCTGCATGGCATTCGCGGTCATCGCGACGATCTTCGGGCGGTCCTCAGCATATAGCGCGTTCAACCGGCGCGCCGCTTCGAGCCCGTCCATTTCAGGCATTTGCACGTCCATCAGGACGACATCATAGGTCTGGCGCGCCACGCTTTCCAACGCCTCAACGCCGTTGCTGGCGAGATCGGCGCGGTATCCCATCTGTTCAAGCAGCCGAATGGCCAGCTTTTGGTTCACCAGATTGTCTTCGGCCAGCAGAATGCGCAGCGGGTGGGCCTTTGCCATGTCCGGGTTGGATTTCGGCTTTGCCGTGCGCTTGATCTGCTGTTCGGCTTTATCTTTGGGCGCAAACAGGGTGACCAACGTGTCGAACAAATGCGATTGCCGCAAGGGTTTGGTCAGATGCGCTGCAAATAAATCACCTGCGCCCGCCTCTTCCCGCACTCCCAAAGAGCTGAACAAAATGAGAGGCATGGAATGATCCAGCTTGCGGATTTCTTCGGCCAAGGCGACCCCGTCCATCTGCGGCATGTGCATGTCCAGAACGGCGAGGTCGTACACCTTGCCATCCTCAAGCGCAGAGATCGCGTCTTCGGGGTTAAGGAAGGCTTTGGTCTGCGTACCCCACTTCTGGGTCTGCAGGGACAGCAGTTTCAGATTTGTGGCGTTGTCATCCACGACCAGGATCCGCTTGCCGACAAGTTCCGATTGCTCACCAATCAGGCTACGCGATTTGGTCTCCGGCAATTCGGCAGCCTGCACTTGGATGGTGAAATGAAAGGTCGCCCCCTTGCCGGCGCCATCGCTCGTCGCCCACATCGTGCCGCCCATCAACTCGGCAAGCCGTTTTGAAATCGCCAACCCAAGGCCGGTCCCGCCATATTTGCGCGTCGTTGAACTGTCTGCTTGGCTGAAGGACTGGAACAATCGCGACATGCCGGCTTCTGTCAGACCGATCCCTGTATCGCGTACCGTGATGGTCAACATATGGTCGTCCCGGGTACCGGGAACAGCGGTCACATTGACAACAACCTCGCCCGTCTCGGTAAATTTCACCGCATTGGACAGAAGGTTGAGCAGGATCTGGCGCAGCCGCGCGAGATCCGCGCTGACGCCTTGGGGCACGCTATCCTCCATGAGATAGGCGATCTCGAGCTGCTTTTCCGCGGCCTTTCCGCTGATCAGATCCAGCGCGGATTCAATGCAATCACGCAGGTCGAACGGATGGTTTTCGATGTCCATCTGCCCGGCTTCGATTTTGGAAAAATCGAGGATTTCGTTGATGATGCCCAACAGCGCATCACCACTGTCGCGGATCGTGCTGGCATAATCATGTTGTTCGGGGTTTAGATCGGTGTCCATCAACAACCCGCTCATGCCGATCACGGCATTCATCGGGGTGCGGATTTCATGGCTCATGGTGGCAAGGAACGCACTCTTGGCCTCATTCGCTTCTTCAGCAACCTTGCGGGCCTCTTCGGCCTCGCGGAACAGCCGGACGTTCTCAATGGCAATGACCGCCTGATCACAAAAGGAGTTGGTCAGCTCCATCTCGTCTTCGGTAAACGCACGGGCGTGATCGGTACGAATAAAGATCAAAGTGCCGATGCAGACCCCCTCTTTCAACAGCGGCAGGTAAAGCGCCGACTTAAGGGAAAATTTTTCAAAGCTGACCTTCTCGTGTTCCGGCAGCTCGATGGCGCTTGCGTCTTCGATGTGCACCATCTTTCCCGAAGCCATGACCCGAGAGGGAAAGTTCTTGTCGGGCTCGATCCTTACAGGCTCGGGGCTGAGGTTCTCAATCGGTTGCCCGTCCCGCATGCCGGCGATGGGCACGAAGCTGTCGTCACTTCGGATAGCCAAAGCGCCACCACTGCACCCCAGTAGCTTGCATCCAGCAGTCACAACGGCGTGGAACACCGGCGTCGCGTCCCTTTGCGCGCCGCTGATTACCCGCAGCACATCTGTGCTGGCGGTTTGACGGGCCAGTGACTTCTGTGTGTTGTTGAACAACCGGACACCTTCAACCGCAATCACGGCCTGATTGGCAAAGGATTCAGCGACCGCAATCTCGTCATCCGTAAAGGCAAGGTCCCTTTTTCGTACAAACGTTAACGCGCCGAGGGGCTTGCCATCCTTCATCATCGGCACATGCAGACCGATGTTGAAACCATGCTTGTCCGCACGCTCTTTGTCGCGCACGGACAATCCTTCGGACCGCAGCCTTTCGTGCTGTAAAGTCCTGCCGCTCAGCATTGCCTTTGCGGGCGCATTGTCCAAAGCATCCAAAGGGGCGCGCGCGTCTGATATTTTTTCTTCAAGACCGTGTGGCGTGGCAACTGCTGTTTGCCAAACCTCTTTGCCGTCGGTCTGACCGGCAATCGCGAGGTCGCAGTCGATCAACCGGATCGCTGCCTGCACGATTTCTTCAAAGACTGGCAGCGCGCTATCTGGTGATTGACTGATGACCCGCAACACATCGGCACTTGCCGTCTGGCGGGACAACGCATTTTGGGTGTCGTGGAACAGCTGCGCATTCTGGATCGCGATGCCAGCCTGATCCGCGAAGGTTGAGACAAGATCGATGTGCGACTTTTGCGGACTGCGCCCATCGGGCCAGCCCAGAACAATACAGCCCCAGACATCTGAGCCGACATGGATCGGGAAACCTACCAGATGGCGATACCCGAACTCACGTGCGGTCGCATGATCGTAGTAGTCTTCATTCTGTGTGTCTTCGAAATGCTGGATCGTGCCATGTTCAAACACGGCGCCCGTGATGGACCCCTGGACCGCCGGCGCAGGCCAGTTCTTGGCGTAGCGTTCCATATAGGCGGCTTCAAAACCGGAGCTGGCTTTGAAATGCACAAGATCATTCTTGAATTGATAGAGCATGCAGCACCGCACATCGCACAATATTGTCGCTGCCTCGGTGATGCGGTCAAAAACGGGCTGGGTGTCTTCGACGGACTGACTGATGACCCCCAGAATTTCGGCGCTGACTTGCTGCTGCTCAAGGGCCACTTCGACCTCGGCCGTGCGATCGCGTGCTTCGCGCATCAGGCGCACGTTTTCGATGGCGATACTCGCCTGAGAGGCAAAACTCTGGATCAACTCGACCATTTCGGGCGCAGGCGCCTCGGTTCCGGGCCACCCCATGGTGATGCAACCCCAGACGTGCCCATCTACTTTGATCGGGACCCCCAACATGCGCCGCCACCCGGCCATACGCGCAATTTCGGGACGAAAGTAAACGGCCTCCTGCGCGTTCTCGATATGCGCAGGCGCCCCGGTCTCGATCGCCGTCGACGACACGTGCCCGGCCATGTCTGTTACCGGATAATCCGCCAACAGCTTGGTTTTTAGATCCCCTGTAAACCCGTGCTGCGCGCAAAAATGCAGCTTCCCGTCGGCGAATTGGTCCAGAACGCAAAACCGTGCATCGCTCAGCTCCGAAGATTTTTGCACGATCAGATCAAAGACGGGCTGCAAATCGGACGTCGCTTCTGAAATGACCTGCAGCACTTCGGCATTGGCCTGTTCACGCACCAGCGCATGTTCCACTTCGACGGTGCGGGCCTGCACCTCTCGAAACTGGCGTACATTCTCAATGGCGATGACGGCTTGTGCGGCAAAGGTCTCGATTAACGCGATTTCACTGGCCGAGAACGGATCAAGGCGTTCGCGAAACAACGTGATCAAGCCCAACGCCGTGCCCTCAAGCACGAGCGGCACGAACAGAACACTGCGAATGCCGTGGTCATCCACCATCCCCCGCACGACCGGACTGCTTGCCGCGTAAAGGTCGCTTTGACCCATGTCGTCGAAAGCGAACAGCTTGCATTCTACAATGCAGCGCGCGGCATAGGAGAGGTCGGGGTCCACCTTCATCTGGCCCGTCTCGAACAGCTCGACCACTTGCGGATAGATCCCTGCCTGTGCCGCAAGACGCTGCGCCGTGTCGCCTACCTTGGCAAGGATCAGCCCCGCCATGGGCGCATTGCACAAGGTCTGGCTGTGCCGGATGATCGCCTCGAAAATCGGCGTTTCGTCATGGCGCGAAGACCCGATCAGGCGCAAAATTTCCGAAGTCGCCGCAAAATGCGCGGCCATATCCGGGGAGGCACCATGGCCCTTCCGAGTAGCAGAAAACGCATCCGTAGGCATCTCAGAGTCGGCTCGTGCCATGCATAATCATCCGTGGTATCGCATAAATTCAATACTCGCATGGTATGGCCAAGGCGTATGAAAAGATAGCCAATCCCACGTGTCTCGCGTGAGGACCGCCCAGGTTTCATTGACTTCAGATAGCGTTCGGCTTGCGTCGCTCACCGCGCAAGTGAGCACCTTGCACCAATGTGAGTGGCAGCCATTGTCCGCCGTGCAGCTGCATCAAGTTGGTCTTGTGATTGAATTGTACGCGGACGCGGTTGCAATGTCAGCGTTGCGAGGGCCCAGAAACGAAAAACCCCACCCGTTAAGGGTGGGGTTCGATTTTGTTGGTTGCGGGAGTAGGATTTGAACCTACGACCTTCAGGTTATGAGCCTGACGAGCTACCGGGCTGCTCCATCCCGCGTCAATGTTTGGAGTATCTACGCCTGGCCCCAAGAGAGTTCAAGCGCAAAAAGCGACTTTCCACGAAAGAAATCCGTAAGCGAATTTTTACAGTAGCGGGACGAGCAGGTTGTCAATGTCTGCTTACTCTTTCAGACCTACACAGGCTACGGATCGCCTGTGGGTGTCGCCACCAGCGCTGCCATGAAGTCAGTCAGCGTTGGCAGGGTCCAAGCGGTGTTAGACTGGGCGATGACCTTGCATTGCTGTGCTTCGCTGAGACACTTGATGCGCCTTCAAAGCAAAAGCTTGTATTGCAGTATTTTTTTGTGAGCTTGTTAAGCACAAGCCGCCGGGTGTGTAGTGTATTTTTGGGCGGATTGTTTTGTTATCGTTAAGAGAGATACACATTTTTTGATCTTATTAGGTTTGGCGATGACCTACTCTCCCACGCCTTAAGACGCAGTACCATTGGCGCGGCGGCACTTAACTGCCGGGTTCGGGATGGGACCGGGTGTTTTGCTCGCGCTATGATCACCAAACCAAATAAAATCAAAAAATGTCCAAGCCGAGTACGGCTAATGTGTGTGTATGCTTTTGTTCTGGTAACAGTCTTTCTGTTACTGGATCAAATCAAGCCTATCGAGCCATTAGTACCAGTCAACTGAACGCATTACTGCGCTTACATCTCTGGCCTATCGACGAGGTGGTCTACCTCGGCTCTCAGGGATACCTTGTTTTGAGGGGGGCTTCCCGCTTAGATGCCTTCAGCGGTTATCCTTTCCGATCATAGCTACCCTGCACTGCTGCTGGCGCAACAACAGGTCCACCAGTGGATCGTTCACCCCGGTCCTCTCGTACTAGGGGCAACTCCTCTCAAGTATCCTACACCCACGGAAGATAGGGACCGAACTGTCTCACGACGTTCTAAACCCAGCTCACGTACCTCTTTAAACGGCGAACAGCCGTACCCTTGGGACCTGCTCCAGCCCCAGGATGAGATGAGCCGACATCGAGGTGCCAAACACTGCCGTCGATATGGACTCTTGGGCAGTATCAGCCTGTTATCCCCGGCGTACCTTTTATCCGTTGAGCGATGGCCCTTCCACTCGGGACCACCGGATCACTATGGCCGTCTTTCGACTCTGCTCGACTTGTCAGTCTCGCAGTCAGGCTGGCTTCTGCCATTGCACTCAACGAGCGATTTCCGACCGCTCTGAGCCAACCTTCGCGCGCCTCCGTTACGATTTAGGAGGCGACCGCCCCAGTCAAACTACCCACCACACAGGGTCCCGGATCCGGATAACGGACCGCGGTTAGACATCAAGCAGAACAAGGGTGGTATCTCAAGGGAGGCTCCACAGCGACTGGCGTCACTGCTTCAAAGCCCACCACCTATCCTGCACATGTTCGGCCTAATGCCAGTGTGAAGTTGTAGTAAAGGTGCACGGGGTCTTTCCGTCTAACCGCGGGTAACCTGCATCTTGACAGGTAATTCAATTTCGCTGAGTCGATGTTGGAGACAGCGGGGAAGTCGTTACGCCATTCGTGCAGGTCGGAACTTACCCGACAAGGAATTTCGCTACCTTAGGACCGTTATAGTTACGGCCGCCGTTTACCTGGGCTTCAATTCAAGGCTCTCACCTCTCCTTTTAACCTTCAGGCACCGGGCAGGCGTCAGACCCTATACGTCGTCTTGCGACTTCGCAGAGCCCTGTGTTTTTAATAAACAGTCGCCACCCCCTGGTTTGTGCCCCCAGCCCCTAGTTGCCTAGGAACCGGGCCTCCTTCTCGCGAACTTACGGAGGTATTTTGCCGAGTTCCTTCAACATCGTTCTCTCAAGCGCCTTGGTATTCTCTACCAGTCCACCTGTGTCGGTTTAGGGTACGATCTAGCGATGGAGCTATTTCCAGGGACCAATTAGCAGCCCATTCAATCCAATAAGGATGAACTACCTTCATGATCCGTCACTTCCATCTGGCCCAGGAATATTAACCTGGTTCCCATCGACTACGCCTTTCGGCCTCGCCTTAGGGGTCGGCTTACCCTGCTCAGATTAGCTTTAAGCAGGAACCCTTGGACTTTCGGCGAGAGTGTCTCTCACACTCTTTGTCGCTACTCATGTCATCATTCTCACTAGTGATCTCTCCACCGGATCGCTCACGCGCCGGCTTCACAGAAAGCTCCGCGTCTCCAATCCGGGCGAACCCGGTAAGGAGACATGGAACTATGTCACACTACGCTCTGCTACCATGCAATAAATGCATCCTAAGCTTCGGCTCATGGCTTGAGCCCCGTTACATCTTCGCCGCAGGACAACTTATTTAGACCAGTGAGCTGTTACGCTATCTTTAAAGGATGGCTGCTTCTAAGCCAACCTCCTGGTTGTTTTGGTCGTCCCACCTGCTTTCCCACTTAGCCATGAATTAGGGGCCTTAGCTGTAGGTCAGGGTTGTTTCCCTCTTCACGACGGACGTTAGCATTCGCCGTGTGTCTGCCGACTAGTACTCCTCGGTATTCGGAGTTTGGTTAGGATCAGTAAGCCTGTGGGGCCCCATTACCCATCCAGTGCTCTACCCCCGAGGGTATTCGGTCGACGCTCTACCTAAATAGATTTCGCAGAGAACCAGCTATCTCCGAGTTTGATTGGCCTTTCACCCCTAGGCACAGCTCATCCCGATCTTTTTCAACAGATGTGGGTTCGGTCCTCCAGTAAGTGTTACCTTACCTTCAACCTGGCCATGCCTAGATCACTCGGTTTCGGGTCTGATCCCTCAAACTCATTCGCCCTATTAAGACTCGCTTTCGCTGCGCCTACACCTAACGGCTTAAGCTTGCTTGAGAGACCAAGTCGATGACCCATTATACAAAAGGTACGCTGTCAGGCCGCAAGGGCCCTCCAACTGATTGTAGGCGTTCGGTTTCAGGTACTGTTTCACTCCCCTCGTCGGGGTGCTTTTCACCTTTCCCTCACGGTACTGGTTCACTATCGGTCAGTAAGGAGTACTTAGCCTTCGAAGGTGGTCCTCCGATCTTCAGACAGAATTTCACGTGTTCCGCCCTACTTAATACGTCCTATCATGCTTCTCATACGGGACTATCACCCACTCTGGTTGCGCATTCCAACGCATTCTGACCACACTCAAGGCTCGGCTGGTCCCCGTTCGCTCGCCGCTACTAGGGGAGTATCAATTGATTTCCTTTCCTCCGGGTACTTAGATGTTTCAGTTCCCCGGGTTTGCTTTTCTAAACCTATGTATTCAGTCTAGAAATACCTGTTTGACCGCATTATCCGTCGCCGCCGAAGCGGGTGAGATAACACAGTATCAGGTGGGTTGCCCCATTCAGAAATCCATGGATCAAAGCCTATTCTCGGCTCCCCATGGCTTATCGCAGAGTATCACGTCTTTCATCG
>NZ_CP081120.1:3217500-3516039 GCF_025141935.1 Sulfitobacter sp. S190
GAGACAAAAACCAACAAGATGCGCCCTAACTTAACGGCGCGCCTCGCCAACTCTTACTCTGATATTCACCCCGAAGACACTCCGAAGCATCCGCTCCGTCCCGCCTCCGTGGCGCCCCGGTGCGCCTCAGCGCCGCCGGTGAAGGGGGTTCTAAGCCCAACAAACAAAACCCGCAAGCGCTTTTTTAATGGAAAATGCAGTTTTTCCAAACTTTCTGTTTTTCCCATAAAAACAAGGCTTTTCTTGGCGTTGATTGCGCAAACGGGCCTTGAAACGAATGGAATGTTACCCTGACCATGGGTCACTGCTTTTGCCCCATCATCCACATCTGGTGCCGCCGCACCAGCGCGGCACAAAGACATTAGGGTTGAGGATGCAAAAAGGGGCGATTCAGTGTGAATCGCCCCCTCCGAGTCGGACCTGTCAGGCGACTCGCGGCCGCCTTTTGATGACCCGCAGTGCCAACAGCCCCAAGATCACCGCCATATAAAGCATCGGTTCAAGCTGGAAGCCTTTCGAGAGCCACAAGAAGTGCACCCCGCCCAGCAGGACCGCCAGATATGTCAGCTTGTGAAGCTTCCGCCATGCGGCACCGCCCAATTTGCGCACAGAAGCATTATTCGATGTCGCCACCAGCGGCAGCAGCACAACAAACCCCGCCATGCCTACGGTGATGTACGGACGTTTGAGAATATCCGCCCACATCTGGCCCCACAGCAGGCTCATATCGAGAACGACCCAAACAAACAGATGCAGAGCAACGTAGACAAACGCCAGCACACCGAATGCTCTGCGGAACTTCATGAGGTTGAGACCAAGGTATTGGCGCAGGGGCGTGACACACAGCCCGATGATCAGGAGCTGCAACGCAATCTCGCCTAACTCATGCTCCAATGCCTTGATCGGCTCGCGTCCCAGCCCGCCCGTTTGCGCGAGATAGAGTAGGTAGGGCACGGGTAGCAGGTACACACTATATACAACCCACGTCGGGATTCGGCGCAGCACGCCATTCAAGCGGTCTGTAACTGTCATATTATCAGCTCCCGTCGCCATGCCCGGACTGAGTGCGGTCCCGGACAGCAGATCGCCCGGCCCGCACAAAGACCAGATCGGCGACTAGATAAATTTGCTCAGGTCCATACCGTCGTACAGATCGGCAACTTCTTCTTCGTAGCCGTTGAACATCAATGTCGGCTGGCGCTTCGAGAACAAGCCGCCTCCGATGACGCGTTCGCTGGCCTGTGACCAACGCGGGTGATCCACCGTCGGGTTCACGTTGCTATAAAAACCGTATTCCCGTGCGTTGGCTTTATTCCAGCTTGTGGGCGGCTCTTTGTCGGTCAGGGTAATGCGCACGATCGACTTGATCGATTTGAACCCGTATTTCCATGGCACCACCAATCGCAGCGGTGCGCCGTTCTGGTTGGGGATGTCTTTGCCATAGATTCCCGTGGCCATGATCGTCAGCGGATGCACCGCCTCATCAAGCCGGAGACCTTCGACATAGGGCCAGTCCAGCACGGGAAAGCGCACGCCGGGCATTTCATCGGGCCGCAGGGCCGTCTCGAACGCCACGTATTTGGCCCCCGACTGGACGCCGGCCATATCCAGCAGGTCTGCCAGTTCGAAACCGTTCCACGGTATGACCATCGACCACGCCTCCACACAGCGGAAACGGTACAACCTGTCTTCGATGGTCATGGCGGCCATGATGTCTTCAAAGGCGTAATCGCCCGGCTTGTCGACCATCCCGTCGATCTTGACCGACCACGGCTCGGTGGTGAGCGTGTGCGCGTTTTGCGCCGGGTCCGTCTTGCCGGTCCCGAATTCATAGTAGTTGTTGTATTGCGTGATGTCCTCGTAGGGGTTCGGCTCCAGCGTCTCTTGCGCCTGCACGGCACTCCCCATGATCGAGCCGAGGCCAAGACCCGCGGCAGCGCCGCCCATGATCTGGCGCCGGTTGAGATAGACAGCCTCATCCGTGACGTGATGGTCCTTGAGCGTGTTCTTCCAGCGCATAGCCATGGCGCGTCTCCTTCATCTGAGTTGCCTCATAGGTAGGAGTAACGTCGCAACGGACCAAACAGTTTCGCCCGACATTACAGACAAGACACCGCTTTGTCAGAATAGCGACAGGTTTCAGATGCCCCAGCGGTCCGCCAATTCGGCCAGGGTTTCAACCACATCATTGCTGACAGGCATCAGCGCGGCGCGCGTTTCATCCGTGGCCAGCCCGTGGACACGCATGCCCGCGGCCAGACCCGCGCGCGCGCCCGATGGGCTGTCTTCGACCACGGCACACCGCGCAGGAAGCATCGCAGCCTCACGCGCGGCCCAAAGATACACGTCAGGCGCAGGTTTTGGCGCGGCGCAATCGTATGCACTATACACACGGCCCGACAAAGCACCGCTCAACTCGCAGACCCGCAACGTGATATCCATCTTTGCGGTGGGTCCGTTGGAGCATACCGCATACCCGATCCCTGCCCGATCAAGACGGGCCAGCAGATCATGTGCCCCGGCAATCGGCTGACACTCGGTTTCGAGCACGTCAAACATCCGCGCATAGATATGGTCGAGCCATGTATCGGGCAATTGCGCCCCCATCGCCCGCGATTTTTCCATGACGCCTTTCATCGTGCCGCCCACAAACAGCCGGAACATATCTTCGGCGGGCAAGTCCAGACCATGATCGGCCAGATCATCCCGCAGCACAGCATTGGTCAACGGCTCGCTGTCCACCAGCACACCGTCGCAATCAAAACACACAAAGTCAGGCTTCCACATACAGCTTCTCTATACGACAAGGGCAACGGATGAAATGCCGCACCGACCACGTGCGAACTGGCGGGGAGCTGCCAAGACTACGCCCCCGTGCGCGCGATCCCGCCCGTTTCGCACCACTTGGTCGCCAACCCCGCAATTCAAGCCGATTTTTCCAACAAATTCAGTGAACCAAAGCCCGCGGGCGGCGTATCCCCTACGATGCACAAGGACGCATCGGTAAACTTTTCTGAAGGAGTAACACCATGTTCCGCACAACTGTACTGGCACTGACCACAGCAACCGCCTTTGGCACCGCCGCATATGCCGCGTCCGACGCCGACATCGTCGAAACCGCGACAGCCGCAGGCGATTTCGAGACCCTGCTCGCCGCTGCCGCAGCCGCCGATCTTGTCGATACGCTCAAGGGCGATGGTCCGTTCACCGTATTCGCGCCCACGGACGCAGCATTCGCCGCACTGCCGGAAGGCACTGTCGAGGAACTGCTCAAGCCCGAAAACAAGGACCAGCTTGCGGCGATCCTGACATATCACGTCATCCCCGGCAAAGTGATGTCGACCGACCTGCAAGACGATATGGAAGCGGCAACCGTCCAAGGTGACACCGTGATGATCGATCTCGACAGCGGCGTGATGGTTGATGACGCAAACGTCGTCTCTGCCGACATCGAGGCAAGCAATGGCGTCATCCACGTCATCGACAAAGTGATCATGCCGGAAAGCTGAAGATCCGCCAGTTGATTGACCGGATACGCGCCCCGCTGGCGCTTGCGTTGCCAGCGGGACCTATCAGGTCCAGAGCGCTTGGACGCTTCAAGCGAAACGCCAAAAAAAGGCCGGTGCAGTGCACCGGCCTTCCTTGTTTTTAATGGACAGTCGCGTCATCCGGTTTGGGGCGATTACTGGGCGACACGCGATCACCGATGATCAACCCGTCCGCACCCGCACTGACCGGAATAACGGACCCGTCGGCAATATCCCCCGCGAGCAACATCTCGGCCAACGGGTTTTGCAGCGCCGACTGGATGACCCGCTTGAGAGGACGTGCCCCGAACACAGGATCATAGCCTTCGTCCGCCAGCCACTTGCGGGCGCTCTCATCCAGCTCCAGCTCGATCTTCCGGGCGGCCAACCGCTTCAGCAGGCGCGCCATCTGGATGTCGACAATACCGTCCATGTTCTCGCGGTTGAGGCGATCAAAGATGATGGTCTCGTCGAGACGGTTCAGGAACTCGGGCCGGAAATGGGCGCGCACGGCGTCCATCACATCACGGCGTGCGCCAGCCATATCGCCGTTCTCGGGCAACTGGCTCAACGCCTGCGCGCCCAGGTTCGACGTCAGGATAATGAGCGTCTGTTTGAAATCGACGGTACGGCCCTGACCATCGGTCAGCACACCGTCGTCCAGCACCTGCAACAGCACGTTGAACACATCGGGATGCGCCTTTTCGACCTCGTCAAACAGCACCACCTGATAGGGGCGGCGGCGGACGGCTTCGGTCAGCACCCCGCCCTCGTCATATCCGACATAACCCGGAGGGGCACCGATCAGACGCGCCACCGCGTGCTTCTCCATGAACTCCGACATATCGACACGCACCATCGCGCTGTCGTCGTCGAACATGAATTCCGCCACAGCTTTGGTCAGTTCGGTCTTGCCGACACCGGTGGGGCCGAGGAACAGGAAACTGCCCAAGGGGCGGTTTTCGTCGTTCAGACCCGCACGGGCCCGGCGCACGGCGTTGGCCACCGCTTTGACCGCGGCGTCCTGACCGATAACGCGGGCGTGCAGCTGCTCTTCCATCCGAAGCAGTTTGTCCCGCTCGCCTTCCAGCATCTTGCCCGCCGGAATGCCGGTCCAGCGCTCCACCACGGAAGCGATCTGATCCGGGCGCACCGCCTCCTCGACCATCATACTGTCGTCACGGCTTTCGGCTTCCTGAAGGTCGCGCTCCAGTTGCGGGATGACACCATAAGACAGCTCGCCCGCACGGGCCAGATTGCCGTCCCGTTTGGCGATATCCAGATCGGCGCGCGCGCGGTCCAGCTTTTCCTTGATGTCGCGTGCACCGGCCAGCTTGTCCCGCTCGGCCTGCCATGCGGCGGTCATCTCGGCGCTGCGTTCCTGCAGATCCGACAGCTCTTTCTGGAGGGTCTCGAGCCGATCCTTGCTGGCCTGATCATCCTCGAGCTTCAGCGCCTCTTCCTCGATCTGCATTTGCAGAACCTGACGGTCCAGCGCATCGAGTTCTTCGGGCTTGCTGTCTACTTCCATGCGCAGACGACTCGCGGCCTCGTCTACCAGATCGATCGCCTTGTCCGGCAAAAACCGGTCCGTGATATAGCGGTGGGACAACGTAGCCGCCGCCACCAACGCGCTGTCGGAAATACGCACACCGTGGTGCAGCTCGTACTTCTCTTTGATGCCGCGCAGGATGGACACGGTGTCCTCGACCGTAGGCTCCAGCACCATCACCGGCTGGAACCTACGGGCCAGCGCCGCGTCTTTTTCGACGTATTTGCGATATTCGTCCAGAGTAGTGGCACCTACGCAGTGCAACTCACCGCGCGCCAGCGCAGGCTTGATCAGGTTGGCCGCGTCCATCGCGCCATCCGCCTTGCCTGCGCCTACCAGCGTGTGCATCTCATCGATGAAAAGGATGACCTCACCGGCGGCTTCGGTCACCTCCGTCAGAACTGCCTTCAGCCGTTCCTCGAACTCGCCCCGATACTTTGCACCGGCGATCAGCGCGCCCATGTCCAGCGCCAGCAGACGTTTGTTGCGCAGACTTTCGGGCACATCACCGTTGATGATGCGCAGGGCGAGACCCTCGGCAATCGCGGTTTTACCCACGCCCGGTTCCCCGATCAGAACGGGATTGTTCTTGGTGCGGCGGCTGAGCACCTGCATGGTGCGGCGGATTTCCTCGTCGCGGCCGATGATGGGATCAATCTTGCCCGCCTCTGCACGCTCCGTCAGATCCTGCGCATATTTCTTCAGCGCATCATACCCGTCTTCGGCGCTTGCACTGTCAGCCGTCCGGCCTTTGCGCAGATCATTGATCGCACCGTTCAAACCCTGCGCCGACACCTTACCGGCCTCGAGCGCGGTTTTCGCGGCGGATTTGACCAGCGCCAAAGCGGTCAGCAACCGTTCAACGGGCACAAAACTGTCGCCCGCCTTCTTCGCCAGCGCCTCGGCTTCGGTCAGGACACGCGTTGTGCCACCGTCAAGATACGGCTGCGCCCCGTCGCCCGTGACCTTCGGGATTTTTCCAAGCGCCAGATCATTGGCCTGACGCACTTGTGCGGCATTCCCGCCGGATGCAGCGATAAGGTTGCTTGCAAGCCCCTCTTCGTCGTCCAGCAATGCTTTGAGTAGATGTTCGGGTGCCAACCGCTGGTGGCTTTCCCGTGTGGCGATCGTCTGCGCCGCTTGCACAAAACCGCGCGACCGCTCCGTGAACTTGCTCAAGTCCATGGTGTTCTCCTTTATGATAAGCGTTTTGCTGTGACCCCACCCGCCCGGCGGCATGGGATCGTGAAAACCTTGCTTCATATTTGGGAACGGGGTGCCGCCGATCAAGAGGCCGGCGGGTGGATTTCTCTCGGCGGTGTGAAGAAGCGTGAACGCAAAAATCTACGTTTCAGGGGCGATTTTGCGCCCGTCGGCTAAAATATGCCGATATTAACACATTGTTAATGTTCAATTTTCGAGATTTTTTGATTCTACCCGCTGAAAAAAGAAACTATTTTTAACCTCGGGCGTTTAATTTTTGAAAAACGTGGTCAAATAATCACAAGAGCACAATGAAGCCTGGAAAAAAAGTTTAGGCACATGAGGTTAGAGCAATGACGAACACGACGGTACATCTTGGCAACGTGGTCTACAATGCAGCAACGCAATCCTTCGAAGCCGTTGCAACAGTACACGAAGGCGACGTTACCAAAAATTATCCCTGCGCAATTGACGCCCCGATCACCATGAGCTTCGAAGACGCCGCGCGCGGTCTGAAAAAGCATGCCCTGCGTCGGCACACTGCCGGGTCGGGTCTTTATTCGCAGATGCGCCGCCACGCCCCACGCCTACGGGCCGGTCGCGCAACATTCGATCCACGTACCTGGCTTGCACAGCTGGGCCTGATGTCCAACCGCGACGTCGCTTGAAATACCGATATTGTGGCGTGGCCACATGACCTCATGCTTCCTGTCCCCGCATGACGTCGGCCCCACAATGACAGAGACGTTTGCCTGCCTGCACTGTCTCTGATGACTGGCCCGGTCCGCACTTGCTGCGTGATCGGGCTTTTTTTGCGCTGCGCCGAGACACAGCATCGTGGACAGTCCCCCGCCGAGCGCGTATCTGCTGACCTGTTTGTCACATTCGCAGGAGCCCGCCATGCCAGATGATCGCCTCATAGTCGCCCTTGATGTCCCGAACGCAGTCGCGGGATTGGCGCTGGCCGAAAAGCTGGGCGATACGGTCGGGTTTTATAAAATTGGCCTCGGGATGCTGACGGGTGGCGGTCTCGCGTTGGCCAATGAGCTCAAGCAGGAACACGGCAAACGCATCTTCTTGGACATGAAACTGTTCGACATCGGCGCAACCGTCGAAGCAGCCGTGCGTGGCCTCGCCCAGTTCGATCTGGATTTTCTGACGGTCCACGGGGACCCGCACGTCGTGCGCGCCGCCAAGGAAGGTGCCGCCAACAGCGACATGAAAATACTCGCCGTGACCATCCTGACCTCATTGGACCGCGAAGACCTAGACGACAGCCTGATCCGCGAAGGTGACGTAGCCGAACTCGTCGTCAAGCGTGCAATTCACGCTTTTGAAGCTGGCGCCGACGGTGTGATCGCCTCTCCGCAGGAAGCAGCCCTCATCAGGGCGCAACCTGAAGCTGAAAACAGGTTGATCGTGACGCCCGGCGTACGCCCGCAAGGCGCGGCGCTCGGCGACCAAAAGAGAGTGCAAACCCCTGCAAAAGCAATCGAAAATGGCGCGGATCACATCGTGGTCGGACGTCCGGTATGGCAGGCAGAAGATCCTGCCGCCGCGGCATGCGCCATTACGAACGAGCTGATTCAACCATAGCGAATAACCTTGTGATTGTGCCGAAAACACAACACACCGCCGCGATCCCGAAAGGTCAGGTATCCCTTACTATGTCTTTTCAGGCAATCGTGGTACGGTATTTATGGTGATACTCCCCGACGGACCGGACTTCCTGAGGTTCGTCACCTCCCCCCGCATCAAGCTGCGGGGGGCTTTTCTGAGAGCAACTCCTTTTTTCGCAAAACCTGCCAGAGCCTGATCCGGGCCTGAAATGACGCGATCCCCATCGGATGCGCGATATAGGCATCCTCTGACATCAGGCACCATTCCTGCCCTTCCGACCCCAACGTGATTTCTGCCGCCGCGGTCGCTTCGATTTCGGCCACGAAAAACCACCGTACAGTGCTCTTGCGCATGAAAGCCTGTTGCCACCGGATCGCCGACGGCGGCACGTGTAATGCAAGCTCCTCGCGCGTTTCGCGCAGGGCACAGGCAAGCGGCGTCTCGTCACCCTCGCGCCCACCGCCGGGCAAATCCCAATGATCGGGATAAGGCAGGCCGGGAAAAGTGTCGCGCCGGATCACCGCAAGGTTCCCCCCGACATAAAGCGCGATCTTTGACCCGATGAAATGCATGGCCCTCTCCTTTGACCACAGGTATGATGGCTGCATTCCAATCCTACAACCGCGCCTGTCCCATGCCCGCACTCTGCCGTGATTGCCTGACCCAATTCGATGACGCGCGCCGGTGCCCTGCCTGCGCCAGCCCCCGCGTCACGCGCAACGATGAATTGTGGGATCTTTCCATCGCCCACATGGATTGCGATGCCTTCTACGCCTCTGTCGAAAAACGCGACAATCCCGATCTTGCCGGCAAACCGGTTATCATCGGCGGCGGTAGACGCGGTGTGGTGTCAACGGCCTGCTACGTTGCCCGAATCCGCGGCGTGCGCTCGGCCATGCCGATGTTTCAGGCGCTCAAACTCTGCCCCGAAGCGGTTGTGATCAAACCCCGCATGGACGTCTACGTCGAGGCATCCCGCGCCATCCGCGCCATGATGGAAGAACTCACCCCCGCGATCGAGCCGCTGTCGCTGGACGAGGCGTTTCTCGACATGACCGGCACCGCCCGCCTGCACGGTGCCCCACCGGCGGTGATGCTGGCAGGTCTTGTGCGCCGCATGAAAACGGAACTGGGGCTTACCGGATCCATCGGGCTCAGCCACAACAAATTTCTGGCCAAAGTCGCGTCCGATCTGGACAAACCCCACGGGTTCTCGGTCATCAGCAAAGCGGGCACGCCCGCGTTTTTGCGCGACAAACCGGTGCGGATGATCTGGGGCGTCGGCGCCGCAACACAATCCTCTTTGGACAAGGCCGGAATCCGGACCTTCTCGGACCTTTTGCGCTGGGAAAAGACCGATCTGGTGGCGCGGTTCGGTGGCATGGGCGAACGGCTCTATTATCTCGCCCGCGGTCAGGACAGGCGCCGCGTTTCCGCCCACGCCCCGATGAAATCCATCTCGAATGAAACGACATTCGGGGAAGATACCAACGATCCCGATATTCTCGATGGCCACCTGTGGCGCATGGCCGAAAAAGTCGCCGACAGGGCCAAGGCGAAAGGGCTCGCCGGGCGGGTGGTGACGTTGAAACTCAAACGGTCCAACCATTCCCTGTTGTCGCGGCGGGTCGCTCTGACCGACCCTACCCAGTTGGCGGACCGTATTTACCGCACGGCGCGGGGCCTTTTCGATCAGGTCGGCAATCAGGGACCGTATCGTCTTTTGGGGTGCGGCCTGTCCGACATTAGCGCTGCGGTGGACGCGGACAAACTGGGCGATCTGCTGGACCCGCAAGCTGGCCAGCGCAGCAAGGCGGAAAAAGCAACCGATGCCATTCGCGACCGCTTTGGCAGCCGGGCCATCGTGAAAGGGCGCGCCTTGCGTTGATGCGGGCTATTCGGCGGCCAATGGCACGCGCCCTTGCCCGATCTGAGCCACTTCTGCCACCACAGACTGAAGCGCGGCCTGCACTGTTTCGAAATCACCATTTGGCCGGATCAACTGCTCGTTCATGTAAAGAGAGCGATCAATTTCAACTTGTACAGCATGCTGACCCTTTGCGGGTTTGCCATAGGCCTGCGTGATATAGGCCCCGGCAAACGGGGCATTGCGCGTGACCGTAAACCCCGCCGCAGAAAATGCGGCCTCGATCCGGTCGACGACCTCACCGCCCGCTGCGGCCCCAAACCGATCACCAAGCACCACATCAGGCCGTCGCATGCCCTTCCGGACAACACCGTCCATCGCCTCGTGGGGCATGGAATGGCAATCAATCAAAACGGTCTGCCCATGACGCGCGCGCGCCGCATCCAGAAGCGCCTGCAGCTTGTCGTGATAGGGTGTCCAGACCTTCGCAATGCGGTCCTGCGCTTCGTGCAGCGTCATCTTTCCGCGGTAGATCGCACGCCCATTGGCGACAACGCGTGGAATGATACCGAGGCCGGATGCCACACGCGGATTTTGCCCCACGCGGCGCACACCTTCGATCAACGCAGGGTCCAATTCATCTGGCGACCGGTTCAGATCGACAAAGGCACGCGGCGCCCCTGCCTGGATAAACGCCGCCCCGTAAAGCGGAGCACAGGCGTAAAGCTCATCGACAAAAGCATCTTCGGACGACCGGATCGCGTGTTCGTTCAAAACGGTCTTGCGCAGGAAGGACCACGTATAATCGCGCCCCGAATGGGGCGATGCAAACACAACGCATGACGTTGGCTTGGCGGGCAGCGACACATCGTAAGCGGCCGATGGCATAGGACGTCCTCCTGGTTGACAAAAAACATAGCCCGGAAAGATAGAAAGCCAAAAGGCCTTGATCACCGTCGCGACTCCTTTTATACGGCCACGACGGCGCGGCGATGACGCGCCCCATTTTATTTGGGGTGACTGTCTAAGTGCCTGAAAGTGGGTGATTAGCTCAGCGGTAGAGCACTTCGTTGACATCGAAGGGGTCACTGGTTCGATCCCAGTATCGCCCACCACGTATTCACCGGCCCTTCGGGGCTGCCCGTAACCCGGCGCTGGCCCGCGCCACAACTGGAAGGATGGAACTGATGAAAGTTCGCAATTCGCTCCGCTCGCTCAAGAACCGGCACCGCGACTGCCGTGTTGTGCGTCGCAAAGGCCGCGTTTACGTAATCAACAAGACGCAGCGCCGGTTTAAAGCCCGCCAAGGCTGAACCGCACGCACACCAAGTTGCACAAAGGCCGCTCCATTCGGGGCGGCCTTTTTCTGTTGCACGATGGGCGATTGCGTCTCAACAGGGCCGGCTTTGGACCCTGCGGCTCTCGGCCTGACGCAGTCGTTCGATTTCCGCGCCCTGATCAAATCCACCAAACCGCCGGTCGACCCGCGGTGCCCGGCGATAGGTATCCACCCCTCCCGGCCCCCGCCACCCGGGCAAGGCAGCAAAAGGCCGGCGCGGGCCATACCCGTCGGTTTCGCCTAAATAATCGAACCGTTCCAACCGGTTGACATCGGCCTGTGCCCCCGAAAACGCAAACCTTTGGCAATCAAAGGACGGTTTTACATCGACCTGCGCCACCTGTCCCGGCCCTGCGTCCCTGATATCCACCAGATGCCCGCCCTTCACGGCGAACCCGCGCACCGCAAACGTCAGGGGCGCCTCAAGATCGATAACTCCGGTGTCCGGGCCGAAAAACGTGTCTTCGCTCTGCCATTCCTGCCCGTAGTAGAACCGGACCCGGAAAGACCCCGGCGGAACCAGAACCCTGAAAACCGCCCCGCCCTCAAAGAATGCGGCCAGCGCGGGCGCGTCCGTCTCGCTATCACGCAATACCACCATGTAACTCTGACCGAACGCCGACTTGACCAGCAGGGGAAACACGGCAGGCAGACCGGTCCGGTTCCACATCAATCCCGATCGCGGCGCAGTGGTCTCGGCCCGCACGCAAGAGGCACCAAACAACATTCCTGCGCACAGCAGCGCGATATAACCAACCCGTAGCATGGCTTGAACATATGCCGATTTGCCTTGGTGGCAAAGCCACACATTCGTGCGATCACGTGGCGCATTCACCTCCCGCCCCTTGCGGCTGCCCCTAGATGACATACCTGAAACCAATCCGATGCATAACAATCCACAGAAAGTCCGCGTATGACCGAGTACACTCCCCCCAAAGTCTGGACCTGGGACAGCGAAAGCGGCGGTAAATTCGCCTCCATCAACCGCCCCATCGCCGGTGCTACCCATGACAAGGACCTTCCGGTCGGAAAACACCCGCTTCAATTGCACTCGCTTGCAACGCCCAACGGGGTCAAGGTGACGATCCTTCTCGAAGAATTGCTCGCCGCTGGCCACGAAGGGGCGGAATACGACGCATGGCTGATCGACATCGGCGAAGGCGATCAATTCGGCTCCGGCTTTGTGGAGATCAATCCGAATTCGAAAATTCCCGCGCTGCTCGACCGGTCGGGTGATACGCCACAACGGGTATTCGAAAGCGGCGCAATCTTGATGTATCTGGCGGAAAAGTTCGGTGCGTTCATGCCCACCGATCCCTCTAAACGCACCGAAATGCTCAGCTGGCTTTTCTGGCAAATGGGCTCGGCGCCGTATCTCGGCGGCGGATTCGGCCACTTCTACGCCTATGCACCGGAAAAGTTCGAATACCCGATCAATCGTTTCTCAATGGAGGCCAAGCGCCAGCTCGACGTGATGGACAAGCATCTGGCCAGCAACGAATGGTTCGCCGGTGACTATTCCATCGCAGATATCGCGATATGGTCGTGGTATGGCCAACTTGTACTTGGGCGTCTCTACGACGCTGCCGAATTCCTCGACGTGCAAAGCTACATAAACGTAACACGGTGGGCCAAAGAAATTGATGCACGTCCCGCGGTCCTGCGCGGACGTATGGTCAACCGGCCCTTCGGCGAACCCGAAATGCAATTGCATGAACGTCACGACGCATCCGATTTTGAAAACCGGACCCAGGACAAGATCGGCAAATCCTGATCTACCCGCGCGCGGTCGGGCTGACCTCGACCGCGCGCACCCGCTTCATCTTGCTCTTTAAACTCACTGCGCAACCGCAGGGCAAACCCGACGCCTGAGAATGCTAGCGCCGTCCCACCTGGCGGCAAATCAGGATCACCGGCAACAGCCCCATCGCAACGATCACAAGGCTGGGCACCGCGGCACCTTCCAGCCGTTCATCACTGGCCAGCCGGTAGGCCTGCACGGCCAATGTGTCGAAATTGAACGGCCGCATGATCAGCGTCGCGGGCAATTCCTTCATCACATCGACAAAAACAATAAGTAGTGCCGTCAGAAGGCTAGGCGCGAGGATCGGCAAATGCACCCGCCGCAGCGTGCCGATAGGCGTCTGCCCCAATGATCGCGCGGCGGCGTCCATGTTTACATGTACCATCGCCTGTCCGCCTTCATAGGCCCCCAGCGCTGCCGCCAGGAACCTGACCATATAGGCTGCGACCAGCAACCAGATCGACCCGGTGATAAGCAGTCCGGTCGAATAATCGAACGTCTCGCGCATCCACGCATCCAGCGCATTGTCGAAGGCCGCGAACGGCACGATAAGACCCACAGCGATGACGCCGCCCGGCACAGCATAGCCGAGCCGCGCAACATAGGCCGCAGACCTTGCCATGCGCCCCCCGTCCAACCGGCGAAAAAACCCGACAGACACCGCCGCCAGCACGGTGACGACAGCGGCCACTCCGGCCAGCGTGGCGGAATTCTTGATGAAACCCAGATAGCGGGCACTCAGCAGATTTTGCTCCGATCCGAGCCCCATGCTGAACAGGACAACGATTGGCAGCACCGCACCCAGCATCACGGGGATGGCGCATAACGCAAACGCCCCGACCGCGCGCCATCCACGCAACTCGGCGGCCATCACGGACTTCGACTGCCGCGCAGGATCATGGTATTTCGCAGACCCCCGCTGATACCGCTCCAGCATCGCCAGCAACAGAGCAAAGCTCAACAAACACAAGGCCAACTGGGCCGCACCCGCACGATCGTACAACGAGAACCAGCTGGTGTAGATGCCCGTGGCAAAGGTCTGCACCCCGAAATAGGCAACCGTTCCGAAATCGGCGATCGTCTCCATCACCGCGAGCAGAACACCCCCCGCAATCGCCGGGCGCGCCAAAGGCAGGCTCACGCGGAAGAACGCGGCAAGCGGGCTAGAACCAAGAGCCCGCGCCGCGAGAAAAGTCGTACCGCTTTGCTGCAGGAACGCGGCCCGCGCCAGAAGATAAACGTAAGGATACAGCACAAGGATCAGCATGACCGCAGCACCGCCAAGAGACCGGATCTCGGGGAACCAATAATCGCGCGGCCCCCACCCCGTCGCATCACGCAGCAATGTCTGTACGATCCCCGGATGGTCCAGAATATGGGTATAGGCGTACGCTAGGACATAGGCGGGAAACGCCAAGGGCAGAACCAAAGCGATTTCCAAAAGCCGCACCATTGGAAAGCGGGTCATGGTTACCAACCACGCAGCCCCGACACCAACTGCAAAGGTGCCACTGCCGACCAGAAGCACCAGAGCAAGCGTCGCACCCGCGTATCCCGGCAAAACCGTCCCCAGCAAATGGCTGATGGTGTCAGTCCCGCCCGACAGGGCCGCCACCAGTACCGCCAACATCGGCAGCCCGCAGACCGCCGCCACCCCCAAGGCAATACCCGACAGGGCGCGTAGACCGTCACGCGCGGGTTTGCGCGATACCGCAGATGTGGTCGATACGTGGCTCATGCCTCTATTTCGACTATTTCACTCAGAATTGCCAGAGGCGCGTGGCTCAGTCGTAGGACCGCTGATCCTCGATCACCAACCCATCCCGCGGCAGGCTGCCCGGCGCAACCACCTCAATGCGGCCTTTCATCTTGAGCAATTGCTGAACTGACGCGCCATAGGCTTCCTCGTCAGGCGTGTCGCTCTCGATATGGACCGTCATCAAATCCTGCTCGCCCTCGCGACTGGCCACAACACGGGCGCGTGTGATTTCGTCGTGGTGCGCGACCAGCTGGGCCACCTGTTCGGGGCGCACGAACATGCCTTTGATCTTGGTCGTCTGGTCTGCACGGCCCATCCAACCCTTGATGCGCAGGTTGGTCCGACCACACGGCGATGCGCCTTCCATGACAGCACTCAGGTCACCGGTTGCAAAGCGGACAAGCGGATAGTCGGGATTGAGCGTGGTCACGACGACTTCGCCGACCTCGCCCGGGGCAACCGGATCACCCGTACCGGGGGTCACGATCTCGACGATGACGTGCTCATCCACGATCATGCCCTCTGCCGCGGGGCTTTCGTACGCGATATTGCCCAGATCGGCGGTGGCATAGCACTGCAAGCAAACGATGCCGCGGGCCGCATACCATTCGCGCAGCGACGGAAACAGCGCACCGCCCCCCACCGCCGCCCGCGTGATGCCCAGCACGACACCCATTTCATCCGCTTTCTCGAGAATGATCTTTAGGTAATCGGGCGTACCGGCATAGGCGGTTGTCCCGATGTCGCGCGCGGCCATAACCTGCAATTCGGTCTGCCCCGTACCCGCAGGCAAAACGGCGGCCCCCACCGCCCGCGCACCACTTTCGAAAATCATTCCCGCAGGGGTCAGATGATACCCAAAGCAGTTGTGCACGATATCGCCCGAACCGATGCCCAAAGCATGCAGAAAACGGCCCATCCGCCACCAATCCGGATCCGTGCTTGATGGTTCGTAAATCGGACCGGGGGACTGGAACACATGGCTGAATTCGGACGCCGACTTGGTGGTCAGACCGCCAAAGGGTCCGGCTTTGGCCTGCGCGGCGCCCAGATCGGATTTCCGCAAAACCGGCAGACCGGCCAGATCTTCCACACGCGTGATCTTGGCAGCGGCGACCGCGTCCAAAGATCCCGCATAACCCGGCAAAGCCTGCGCGCGTGCAATCTGTTCGGGCAGACGCTCGGCGATATCGGCGGCGCGCGCCTCGGCGCTGCGGGTCTCTAACGCGTCAAAGAACTGGGTCATGGCACACTCACGAAAATCGGGATGGGATTGAAAACAACGCCTGTCGGCTCAGCTCAGCCAACGCTTGCGGCGCCGGTAGCTGCGCACATCGCGGAACGACTTGCGGCCTTCGTCGGACATACCGAGATAGAATTCCTTCACATCCTGATTTTCGCGCAAATCGGCGGCGGGGCCGTCCATGACCACACGCCCTGATTCAAGGATGTAGCCGTAGTGCGCGAATCGCAGGGCCACGTTGGTGTTCTGCTCGGCCAGCAGGAAGGTCACACCTTCCTTCTCGTTGATCGTTTTGACGATCTCGAAAATCTGTTCGACCAGCTGCGGTGCCAGTCCCATCGAAGGCTCGTCCAGCAGGATCGTTTCAGGGCGGCTCATCAAGGCGCGGCCCACGGCGCACATCTGCTGCTCGCCGCCCGAGGTATAGCCAGCCTGGCTCTTGCGGCGTTCGCGCAGACGCGGGAAATAATCGTAAACCATCTCGAGATCCTGCGCGATGGCGGCGGCGCCATCGGTCCGGGTGTAGGCCCCGGTCAACAGGTTTTCCTCGACGGTCAGGTGTTCAAAGCAGTGGCGGCCTTCCATGACCTGCACCACACCCGTTTTCACGGTTTCGGCAGGATCGGCGTGCTGAATCTGCGTCCCGCGGTACTTGATCGACCCTTTGGTGACCTCGCCCCGTTCGGACGCCAGCAATCCCGAAATCGCCTTGAGCGTCGTCGTCTTGCCCGCCCCGTTGCCCCCCAAAAGGGCCGTGATGCCTCCTTTTGGCACATTCAGGCTGACGCCCTTCAACACGAGGATCACATGGTTGTAGATCACTTCGATGTTGTTGACCTCAAGCACGGTATCGGACTGCGTTTGCGGGGTCGTGGCATCATCCAGCATGGCGGGACCTTCATTCATCTATCAAAAGGGTCCGGCCGCCCCACTTCAGCAGGGCGGCCGGGTCGAGCGCTGCTTACTTGCAGCCGACCTCGATGTTGTTTTCCGACGCGTAAGCGGTGGAATCTTCGTCGATCAGCGGCTGGATCACCTCCATATCGGACTCGGAGAAGTCGGAGATCAGGCTCCACTCCTTCGCTTCCGCGTCCCACTGGGTCATCCCGACAAGACCGGCCCCACCGTGGTTCTCACACGACACGTTGAATTCCGGACCAAAGTTCGGCAGGCCCAGATCGGCCATCTTGGCTTCGGTGATTTCCAGCGCTTCCATGCCGTCGCGCATCATCGCGGGCGTGATATCGGCCACACCGTGGATTTCCTGCGCCGTTTTCACAGCCTCGGCCGCCAACATCGCGGCGTAAAGGCCACGGTTGTACAGAACGGTGCCGATCTGGTCACCTGCGCCCGCGGCTTTGCCGGTATCGACGACATGTGTCTTGATGTCATCGAAAACGGGGAAATTGTCACCCACACCGTGGAACGTCAACGCTTTGTAGCCATCAGCCGCAGCACCCGCCGCCAGCACGTCGTTCTCGGAACCGGACCACCAGATGCCGATGAAGTTCTCCATCGGGAACCGGATGTTGGCCGCTTCCTGCACGGCCACCTGGTTCATCACGCCCCAGCCATACATGATCACGTTGTCAGGACGATCGCGGCGGATCTGGAGCCACTGGGACTTTTGTTCCTGACCGGGGTGGTCGACCGGCACGAGGCTCAGCTCGAAGCCGTGCTTCTTCGAAAGCTCTTCCAGCGTGCGGATCGGCTCCTTGCCATAGGCCGAGTTGTGGTAGACCAGCGCGATTTTCTTGCCGTTCAGATCACCGCCGTTCTCGGACAACAGATAGTTGATCGCACCCGACGCACCATTCCAGTAGTTGGCCGGATAGTTGAACGTGTGGCTGAACACTTCGCCATTGGCAGCGGATGTCCGGCCATAACCCATGGTGTGCATCGGAATGCCATCGGCCGTTGTCTTCGGGATCAGCTGGTACGTGATGCCCGTCGACAGCGGTTGATAGACAAGGCTGCCTTCACCCTTCGTGGACTCGTAGCACTCCACACCCTTTTCGGTGTTATAGCCGGTTTCGCATTCGATCACGCGCGCCATTTCACCGCCGATGCCGCCATCGCGCTCATTCAGCATGGTGAAATAATCCTGATAGCCGTCCGCGAACGGGATACCGCCAGCGGCATAAGGCCCGGTGCGATAGCTCAGCGACGGAAACACAAGATCCGCCATCACGGGGCTTGCTGCCATCAGGCCTGCAACGGCCAGTGTACCTAGTTTGTATGTCATCGGTTTTCCTCCCTTGGATATGATCCGACTTGTTACGCTTGGTGTCGGACGGGGTTCGCCCCGTCTCCGTTTGTTGCGTCTTGATGCGTGGCGCCCCTAGTGCGGGAACGGCCACAGTCTCAGTTTCTCCTTCGCGACACGCCACAGCTGGGCAATCCCGTGCGGCTCCGCGATGAGGAATACGATAATGAGCAGGCCCACGATGACCAGCTGCAAATGTGCCACGATATCGGTGGGCCAGCCGAGCCAATCCACACCGACCACCTTCAGCAGGACAGGCAGCAGCACCAGAAACGCGGCCCCCGCAAAGGATCCGAATATGCTGCCCAGCCCGCCGATGATGATCATGAAGAGGACCAGGAATGACTTGGTGATGCCAAACGCCTCGCCGACTTCTACCGCGCCGAGGTACACCGCGAAAAACAACGCCCCCGATATGCCGATGAAGAAAGACGAAACGGCAAAGGCCGTCAGCTTGGCGCGCAGCGGATTGACCCCGATGATCTCGGCCGCGATATCCATGTCACGGATCGCCATCCACTTGCGGCCCGACGCACCCCGCGTGAGGTTGCGCGCAATCACCGCGCTGACAATGGTGAAAAACAGGCAAAACAGATAGGTGGCCCATGGCTCCGTCGAGGGTCCTGTGATCAGAACACCCAGCAAATCACGCTCGGGCGCGTTGATCTGACCCGAAGCGGAGTAGTTGTAGAACCACGACACCCTGTTGAACAGCCACACCAGGAAAAACTGCGCCGCCAACGTGGCAACCGCCAGATAGAACCCCTTGATGCGCAGGCTCGGCAAACCGAACAGCACCCCGACGAGGGCCGTCATGACGCCGCCCATGATGACGGAAAAGAAAATGTTGAATTCCGGCAGCCGGAAGAGCAATTCGCCCCCCCACCAGATGTCGACGCCGGTCATGAACTTGTAACAGGCATAGGCCCCCACAGCCATGAAGCCCCCGGTACCAAGGCTCACCTGACCGCAATACCCCACCAGAATGTTCAGACCGATGGCCGCAATCGCGTAGATCAGGAACGGCAGCAAAAGACTGTTCGCCCAGTAATCATTGATGAAAAAGGGCACCACCACAATCGCGATGAACAACACGACGTAATAGCGCCACCGATCGAACTTGATCGGAAAGGTCTGCTGGTCCTCGGCGTAGGTCGTCGAAAAATCGCCTGCTTCACGGTAGAACATCAGCCGCGGCTCCCTGCTTCATCTTGCTTCAAAAACTCCGGGGTCCGGGGCTGGCCCCGGTCCGGCATCACCACGCTAGACCCGTTCAATGATCTTCTCCCCGAACAACCCCTGCGGGCGGAACACCAGAAACAGCAGCGCCAGCATATAGGCAAACCAGTTCTCCGTGGCCCCGCCAAGGAAAGGCGCACCGATCAGGAACTCAAAGAGCTTCTCCCCCACCCCGATGATCAACCCGCCCACGATGGCCCCCGGGATCGAGGTAAACCCACCCAGCATCAGCACAGGCAAAGCCTTCAGCGCGATAAGAGACAGCGAAAACTGGACCCCCGATTTCGCGCCCCACATGATCCCCGCCACCAAAGCGACAAATCCGGCGAGCGACCAGACCAGGATCCAGATGAAATTCAGCGACACCCCGACGGACAATGCCGCCTGATGGTCATCCGCCACGGCCCGCATCGCGCGGCCCTGTTTGGTGTATTGGGCAAACATCACCAACCCGATCACCAGAAGCGCCGCGATCACGCTGGCAACGATGTCGAGGTTATCGATAAAGATGCCCGTCCCGAATGCCGTAAATGTTGTCTCGTCCAGCCACAGGTTCATGCCCTGCGGCAAACAGGCCCCGTCCGCCGCACATACGTTCAGCGCCTTCAGCTCTGACCCCCACATCAGATCCGCGACACCTTCGAGAAAATAGGCCAGACCGATGGTCGCCATGAACAGGATGATCGGCTCCTGCCCTACCAGATGGCGGAACACGAACCGCTGCACCGCCCAGGCCAGCGCAACCATCACGACAACCGTCAGCGCAATGGCGATAAAGCTATGAACCGACCAGCCGAATTTATGCACATCGGTGCCGAAGATCGCGTTGATGAGATGGGCAAAGGGCACCTGACCGTTCTGGATGCCGACCAGCGTCATCGCCGCAAAAAGCGCCATGACCCCTTGGGCATAGTTGAAAATCCCCGACGCCTTGTAGATCAGGACAAATCCCAGCGCCACAAGCGCGTAAAGCACCCCCGCCATCAACCCGTTCAGAAACACTTCGACCGTAAAAACAAGCTGCTCAGGCATCCGTCAGACCCTCCGAAGGAACGCTAAATGAAAATTTGGGGGCCTTGGAAATCCGGTCGGCTCCATGTTGAAACCCCCCGAAGGTGCCAAAGCGCGCATGCCGCCCGCGGCTCTCCGGCACGCCGATCGTCCCCGCAAATGTACCGTTCAGGAAGCCCGGTATCCCACGCCCGCGTGCGACCGGCCTAGTCATGCGCCACCCCCAGATAGGCGTCGATGACCTCTTGATTGTTGCGCACTTCACTTGGGGTCCCGTCGCCGATCTTGCGGCCGTAATCCATGACAACCACCCGGTCGGACAAATCCATAACGACGCCCATATCATGCTCGATCAGCGCAATGGTGGTCCCGAATTCATCATTCACATCAAGGATAAAGCGGCTCATGTCCTCTTTCTCCTCCACGTTCATGCCCGCCATTGGCTCATCCAGCAGCAAAAGCGACGGCTCCGCAGCCAACGCGCGCGCCAGTTCCACGCGTTTTTTCAACCCATAGGGCAGCCGCGCAACGGGCGTTTTCCGGATGGCCTGGATCTCCAGAAAATCGATGATGCGTTCGGCCACTTCGCGGTTGGCCACTTCCTCGCGCTCCGCAGCGCCCTTCCAGAACGTCTGCGCAAACATCCCCGTCTTCATGTGGGTCAAACGGCCCGTCATGACATTGTCGAGCACACTCATCCCCTCGAAGAGCGCGATGTTCTGAAACGTGCGTGCAATGCCCTGCTGGGCCACCTGGAACGGCTTCATCGGCGGGCGCGGCGCTCCCTTGTACCAGACCTCGCCTTCCTGCGGCACGTAGAACCCCGAAATGACGTTCAGCATCGAGGATTTGCCCGCGCCGTTCGGCCCGATAATCGCGCGGATCTCGCCCTCACGAATATCGAACGAAATATCCTTGATCGCCTCCACCCCGCCAAACCGCAGGGTGATGTTCTTCATCTGCATGACGACCGGACCAATCGTGCGGCCGTCATCCGTGACGTAACTGTCGACGCTATCTTTCACGCACGTCCCCTGTCTTCATCTTGCCAAATAAACTCATTGCACCGCGCTGCCGCCTGCACGACACGGACGTTTGCAAACGCGCTTTCATTCCGCGGCCAACTTCTTGGTGCTGGCCGGTACCACCGCCGCATCCCGCACCTCGAGCGTGGCTTTGATGCTGCCCTTGCGCCCGTCCTCATAGGTCACTTCCGTCTCGGTGCTGACCTGCTTGGACCCGTCGTAGAGGGCCGCGATGATATCGTCGTATTTCTCGCCGATGATCTTGCGGCGCACCTTGCGGGTCCGCGTCAACTCGCCATCATCCGCATCAAGCTCCTTGTGCAGCACGACAAAGCGATGGATCTGGCATCCCGACAGCATCTCGTCCTGCGCAACTGACGCGTTGACCTCCTCCACGTGGGACTGGATCGTGTCCATGACCTGCGGATGACGGGCAAGCTCCTGGTAGGATGCATAGCCGATGTTGTTGCGCTCGGCCCAATTGCCCACGGCCGTCAGGTCGATATTGATAAAGGCCGTACATTCCTCGCGGCCATTGCCGAACACCACTGCCTCGAGAATGTTGGGAAAGAACTTCAGCTTGTTCTCGACGTACTTTGGCGCAAACAACGATCCGTCAGCCATTTGCCCCACGTCCTTGGCGCGGTCGATAATCCGCAAATGACCGGTGTCATCCTCGATAAAGCCCGCATCACCCGTCGCGACCCAGCCTTCGGCGTCCTTGGTGTCGGCCGTGCTTTCGGGGTTCTTGTAGTATTCGACAAACACGCCGGGCGAGCGATAGAAAACCTCGCCGTTTTCGGCAATCTTCAGTTCCACGCCGGGGCATGTGACGCCTACCGTGTCACTGCGCACTTCGCCATCGGGTTGCGCCGTGATGAAAACGGTAGCCTCCGTCTGACCGTAGAGCTGCTTGAGATTGATCCCCAGCGAGCGGTAGAAATCGAAAATCTCCGGGCCGATCGCCTCACCGGCGGTATAGCCCACACGCACACGGCTGAAGCCAAGCGTGTTCTTCAACGGGCCGTAAATGAAATACTCGCCCAACCGGTACTTCAGCCTGTCACCAAAGCTGACGGACTTGCCGTCGAGGATTGCGGGCCCGACCTTGCGGGCATGCGCCATGAAGGTGTCGAACAACCACTTCTTGAAGCGGCTCGCGTCCTCCATACGGATCATCACATTCGTCAGCTGTGTCTCGAACACGCGGGGCGGCGCAAAGTAATACGTCGGCCCGATCTCGCGCAGGTCAACGTGCATCGTGTCCGCGCTCTCGGGGCAATTCGTGCAAAAACCGGTCCACAGGGCCTGCCCCACCGAAAAAATGAAATCCCCCACCCAGGCCATCGGCAGATACGCCAGAATATCGTCGCTCTGGCGCAACCCGTCAAATTCGGACGACGACTTTGCCGTCTCGATGATGTTGCGATTGCTCAGCACCACACCCTTGGGCTTGCCGGTTGTCCCCGATGTGTAGAGCATGACACCGGTTGAATCGTAGTCCAGCTTGGCCTGACGGGCCTCCATCTCCTTGAGATGCGTGTCGCGGGTCGCACGGCCACGCTCCTGAACGTCGGTGTATTTATCCAGATGGCTGTGGTCGTATTTCCGCAATCCCCGCGGATCGAGGTAAATCATCCGCTCGAATTCGGGCAGCTGCTCCTGCACCTCGATGATCTTGTCGACCTGCTCCTGATCGCCCACGACCGCAAAGCGCGCGCCACAGTGGTTCATCACGTAGGCCATCTCTTCGGCATTCGCATCCTGATAAAGCGGCACAGGCACGGCACCACACATCTGCGCCGCCATCATCGCCCAATACAGATACGGACGGTTGCGCCCGATCACGGCAACAAAATCGCCCTCGTTCAGGCCAAGCTCCATCATGCCCAGCGCCAGCGCCTCGACCTCGTCGCGGGTCTGTGACCAACTCCAGCTTTGCCAGATGCCGTATTCTTTTTCGCGGTACGCCGGCGCGTCGGCAAAGCTCTTGGCGTTGCGGTGCAGCAATGCAGGAACGGACGTCGGTTGCCCCGACAGGGCTTCGGTCTTGGCCAAGTTGTATCCTCCCATTGTCCGCTCGCTCCGAGACGGACCCGACCGCGTTAGGCGCGATTCAGTATGCCATTCACCATGGCAGGCTCAGCCTCGGCGTCAACTTTTTCGTAAAGATTGCCTAATCCTTACGAATTGTAACAGCCCGGGGTTTCCGCTTTGACAGCCCCACGGCCCGGTGCAAATGTGACTGTCCAACCGGAGGCGACATGCAGATCAAGGACGACCAGAGCCGGGCCATGACGATCGCGGGGCTGAACCTGATCGCTCAGGCCCTGTCGATCTACAACAACGATTTGCGGTTGGTGATCAGCAACGCGCCCTTCCAGACCATGTTCGATCTGCCGGATGCCCTCGTCACCCCCGGCGCCACTTTCGAAGACACCATTCGCCACCTCGCGACACGCGGCGAATACGGCGATGTCGCCGATATCGAAAGCTTCGTGGCCGAGCGCACTGCGCAAGCCCGCGCGTTCGAGCCGCACTACATGGAACGCACCCGCGCGAACGGCCGCACCATCAGCGTTGAAGGCTCGCCGCTGCCGGGCGGCGGCTGGGTCACGGTCTATACCGATATTTCGGCCACCAAACGACAGGAAACGCTTCTGCGTGCGCGGTCCGACGCGCTCAGCGATCAGGTTCTGGCGCATACCGAAGAGCTCAGCAAAACCAACCGCGAACTGGCCGCAATGATCACAACACTCGAAGCGACCAAGCGCCAGCTTACCGCTTCCGAAGCCCGCACCCGCCTGACCACCGAAATGATGCCCGCGCATATCGCCCATATCGACGGCAACGGAATCTACACCTATTCCAACAGGCAGCTCTCGGCGGTTTTGCCCGATCGCCCCTCCGACATTATCGGGCTGCACATTGCCGACGTACTGGGTGAACAGGTTCACTCAAGGCTCGCCGCGGGGCTTAGTGCCGCCATCGACGGCGCGGGATCGGTTCAGGAATTGACCGATGAAAGGACCGCGCGGCGCATCCGCGTGGCCCTTACCCCCGACATGCAGGGCGGCACCTATATCCTGTCGATGGATGTGACCGAAGAAACGCAGACCCGCGCCGCCTTGCAGCAAACCCGCCGCCGTGCGCTCGCGGCCCAGATGATTTCCGGTCTGGCGCACGACTTCTCGAACTTGCTGACCATCATTCTTGGCCTGCAGTCACGGCTGGGCCGCCTACCGGATACGCCCGCCGCCGCGACCCCCCTGATCGAGGGCACCCTTGCGGCCGCCCGGCGCGGCGGGGCGCTGCTCGACAGCATCGCGCAGGTCACCGATCCACGCACGCTCCGCCCCGTCGCCAGTGACGTCCGCGCGGTGATGCGCGATCTGGCCACGTTGGCCCAGCCCACGTTGCCCCAGGCCGTGACACTCGACATCGACGTCGATGCCGGAATGGGGTCCGTACTGTTGGATCACGGTATGCTGCACGACAGCCTGCTGAACCTCATCCTGAATGCGCGCGACGCCTGCGGCACGGCGGGTCGGATCGGCATAACCGTCCGCCGCGTGCACGACACGTGGATGGAATGGCGGGTAACCGATACCGGTCCGGGGTTTTCCGCAACCGCGCTGGAGCATGGCCTCGATCCGTTCTTCACGACCAAGGGCGCCGAAGGCACCGGCCTCGGGCTGCCCATGGTCTACGACAGCACCAAACTTGCGGGCGGAAGCCTGCGCCTGTCCAATACGGACACCGGCGCCTGCGTCACCCTGCGCCTGCCCTACCGCGCCGCCGTACCCGCCACGACCGGGCTTGCCCTGCTTGTCGAAGACGACGACAATCTGCGCGCCGTGGTGCGTGATATGCTCATGGGTCTTGGCCACTCCGTCATCGAAGCCGCAAGCGCCGACGAAGCGACCGCTTTGCTGGCAGATCTACCCGACATTGCCTTCATCCTCTCCGACATCCAGCTCAAGGGCGAAGCCACCGGCATTGATCTGATAGGCCGTCTTGGCACCGACGGGCCGCCCCTGGTGCTCATGACCTCCCTTCCGGGCGATGCCGCCTTGTTCCTCGAAGCGCAGAAACACGCGCCCGTTCTGCAAAAACCATTCGACCCCGATGCCCTCGCCGCTCTCATCGGCCCCCAGACACAGGCCGCCCAATGACCAGACCGCTCATTTCGATCCTCGACGACGAACCCGAAATCCGCACCCTGCTGGCCGATGTGCTCGAAGAAGCAGGGTTCGATACCCAAAGCTTCGGGCGCGCCAGCGCCTTTGAGGCCGCCCTTGCCAAACGCACGCCAGACGTCTGCCTCGTGGATCTGTCGCTGCCCGATACCGACGGTTTGACGCTGGTGCACCGGCTCGCCCTCGAGCGCGGGGCCGTTGTGATCATCATTTCGGGCCGGGCACAGGTACAGGACCGCGTGACCGGGCTTGAACTGGGGGCTGACGACTACATCTCCAAACCCTTCGATCCCGCCGAAGTGGTCGCCCGCGTGCGCGCCCGCCTGCGCGGCGCACGACCCGCAGCACACCCCGGCAACCGCGCAAACTTCAACGGGTGGACCGCGCATTTCGACCGCTACGTGCTGGAAGATGCCCAAGGAGCCGAAACACCGTTCAGCCACGCAGAAGGCGAAGTGCTGAGGCTCTTTCTCGAAGCCCCCCGCCGCCTGATCAGCCGCGCACAGATGCAGGAGACACTCGGCGGTGCCGCATCGGAAAGCTTTGACCGGGCCATGGATGTCCGGATCAGCCGCTTGCGCACAAAATTGCGCGAAGACCCGAAGAACCCGCAACTGATCAAAACGATCTACGGCGCAGGCTACATCTTTCTGGGGGATGTGGCGTGGGCATGATGCGACCCGCCCCAAGGTAAACCCTTGATACCGGACAGTGTTTGGCACACCATTGCGGTATGCTCGACTGCCTGATGTACCGCACCAGCAGCGCCCAACGCGCTCTTTTCTACCGCGTCGAAATCGCGATGACCCTGTTCTCGGACGTGTCGGTCACGCGCGAATGGGGTGTGGCAGGCGGCAAACCCCGTCGGGTCCTGCACCACTTCAACAATTGGCGCGACGCCTCGCTTGCCGCTGATGCGGCCCGGCAAAGGGCGCAGAAACGCGGCTACGCCAGAAACTGACGGCACCTCTTCATCTTGCCCCAAAACTCTGGGGAGTTTGAGGGGCAAAGCCCCTCATTCTCTACTCCGCCGCAATCTCCGCCCGCGCGGCCTCGACCCGTACGGCCGAAAACTTGAACTCTGGGATCTTCCCGTAGGGGTCCACGGCCGGGTTCGTCAGGATATTCGCCGCCGCCTCGACATAGGCAAAGGGCAGGAACACCATGTCGGGCGATACCGCCCTGTCCTCACGGGCCATGATCTCGATGGTGCCGCGTTTTGTCGTCAGGCGCACGTTCTCTCCCGGTGCCACACCCAGCTTGCGCAACGTGGACGGATGCAGCGAACAATTCGCCTCCGGCTCAACCGCATCCAGCACGGTCGCACGGCGCGTCATGGAACCGGTGTGCCAATGCTCCAACTGGCGCCCCGTGGTCAGGATCATCGGATAGTCGGCATCGGGCGTATCATCGGGGGCGATGATGCTTGCCGGTGTAAACCGCGCCCGTCCGTCGGCGCGGGGGAAACCGTCGGCAAAGACAATCCGCTGGCCGGGGTCCTCGGGCGACAACGACGGATAGGTCACCGCGTTCTGCATCTCCAACCTGTCCCACGTGATGTTGTCGAGCGATTTCATGTTCAGCTTCATCTCGGCAAAAACATCTGCCGGGCTGTCATAGGTCCAATCCAGCCCCAGCCGCTTGGCCAATTCGACCTCTATCCACCAATCCTCTTTCGCGTCACCAGGAGGTGGCACGGCCGGGCGGCCCATCTGGACCTGCCGGTTCGTATTCGTCACCGTTCCGGATTTCTCGGCAAAGGCGCTCGCGGGCAGGATCACGTCGGCGAAATTCGCGGTTTCGGTGATGAAAATATCCTGAACAACCAGATGATCGAGCTTGGCCAGCGCATCGCGGGCGTGGGCGACATCGGGGTCCGACATGGCGGGGTTCTCGCCAAGCACATACATGCCCTTGATGTTGCCCGCATGCACCTCGTCCAATATCTCCGTGACAGTCAGACCGCGCTCGTTGCTGAAATCCTCCGACCCCCAGACCTCGGTGAACGCGGCGCGCACGCCGTCGTCCACAACCGGCTGGTAATCGGGCAGGAACATCGGGATGAGGCCCGCATCAGACGCCCCTTGCACGTTGTTCTGGCCGCGCAGCGGATGCAGTCCCGCCCCGGGACGCCCGACCTGCCCGGTCATCAACGCCAGCGAGATCAGGCAGCGCGCGTTATCGGTCCCGTGGATGTGCTGGCTCACCCCCATGCCCCAGAAAATCATTCCCGCATTGGCACCGGCAAAGGTACGCGCCACATCGCGCAGCGTGTCCGCATCGATCCCGCAAACCTGCGCCATCTTCTCGGGTGTGAAATCCGCCAGATGCGCCTTCTCGGCCTCCCAGTTCTCGGTATAGGCCTCGATATACTGTTTGTCGTAAAGGCCTTCCTCGACGATCACATGCATGATCGCATTGAGCATCGACACGTCCGTACCGGGGCGGAACTGGCACATCTGGTAGGCAAACCGCTTGAGCGCCTGCCCCCGCGGGTCCATCACGATCAGCTTGCCACCCCGTTTGGTGAATTGCTTGAAATAGGTCGCCGCAACGGGATGGTTCTCGATCGGATTGGCCCCAATGACGATCGCGACATCGGCGTTTTCAATCTCGTTGAACGTCGCCGTCACCGCGCCGGAGCCCACATTTTCCATCAACGCAGCCACCGACGACGCATGACACAGGCGGGTACAGTGATCGACGTTGTTGTGGCCAAATCCCTGACGGATCAGCTTCTGGAACAGATAGGCTTCCTCGTTGGTGCATTTGGCCGATCCGAAGCCCGCAACCCCGCGCCCCCCGATCGCACGCAGCCCGTTGGCCGCGGCATCCAGCGCCTCGTCCCAGCTGGCCTCGCGAAAAACATCCTGCCAATTGCCCGGATCGACGTTCATGCCCTTTGCCGGCGCATCCTCGCGCCGGATCAAAGGCTTGGTCAGCCGGTGATTGTGATGGATATAGTCAAAGCCGAACCGCCCTTTGACGCACAGACGCCCTTCATTGGCGGGGCCATTGATGCCCTCAACGTATTTGACCTTGTCGTCCTTGATCTTCATGGAAATCTGGCACCCGACACCGCAGAAGGGGCAAATGCTCTCGACCTCGCGGTCAAAATCGGCACTGTCGCCGCGCTGCTGCGCGTCCACCACCGTGGAGGGCAGCAAAGCGCCAGTGGGGCAGGCCTGCACACATTCGCCACAGGCCACGCATGATGACGCGCCCATCGGATCGGCCATGTCGAATGTCGGATAGCTGTCGGCGCCGCGGCCCGCCATGCCGATCACATCATTAACCTGTACCTCGCGGCACGCCCGCACGCACAGGCCGCACTGGATACACGCGTCCAGATTGACGCTCATGGCGACGTGGCTGTCATCGAGCAGCGGAATACGGCCCTCTTCCAGCTTCGGAAAACGACTTGCGTCAACGCCGTTCATCTCGGCCATGTCCCACATGTGGCTGGACCGGTCATGTGCGTCCGCACGCTCGGGATGATCCGCCATCAAAAGCTCGACCACCATCTTTCGGGCCGATGTAGCGCGCGCGCTGTCGGTTGTGACGACCATGCCGTCGCTCGGCTCGCGGATACACGAAGCCGCCAGCGTGCGCTCGCCCTCGATCTCGACCATACAGGCGCGGCAATTGCCGTCGGGCCGGTACCCCGGGGCCGGTTTGTGGCACAGGTGCGGGATTTTCAGACCGCGGCCGTTGGCCACTTCCCAGATGGTCATGCCGGCATCGGCCGTGACCTCTTTGCCGTCCAACGTGAATGTCACCTGTTGTGCCATGGGGCCCTCCGCCACTGTCTCCCCGCGTTCTTAGCCCTCCGTTCATCGCTCGGAAGGGCGTATTCCGACACGAAGGCCAACATTTCCGCCACTGCGGCCCCTGCGGGTTTCCGATCTGCGCCATCGGGGCTTTTCGTGGCTGGTCCGCTCGCCTATCACTTGGGCCAAAGCACCGCAGGAGCATGCATGACCACCATCACCCTTGTTCGCCACGGACAGGCCAATTCCGGCGCCAAAGACGAGCAAAGCTACGACCGGCTGAGCGATCTTGGTCACCAGCAGGCCCGCTGGCTCGGCGACCACTTCCGCGCGCAGTCCACGCATCATACACGGCTCTACACCGGCACCTTGCGCCGCCATGTCGAAACGGCAAACGGGATCGACTGCGGCCTGACCCCGCACCGTGATGCGCGGCTGAACGAACTGGAGTATTTTACGCTCTCCACACTGCTTGAACAGCAACACAATATCCCCTTTCCCAGCGAACAGGGCGCTTTCGTGACCCACCTGCCGCAGGTTTTCAGCTACTGGCGGGATGGCCGGATCGAAGGCGCTCCCGAATCCTATTCCGATTTCCAGACACGGATCGAAGATGCCATTGCCGAGATTTCGGCGGGAGACGGGCCTGCGCTGGTGGTGACATCCGGCGGGCTGATCGCGCATGTCATGGGCCAGACCCTCGCGCTGGATGTACCGGCCCGCGCGCGCATCGCGATGGCCATTACGCACACGTCGCTGCACCATTTCTTCCCGATCGGCGGCCACCTGTCGCCCGTCGGTTTCAACGCGACGCCACATCTGGACCACCCCGACCGGGCAGCCAGCAAAACACACATCTGATCGGAGCAACCATGCAGCTTTATTACGCCAAGGGCACCATCGCCATCGCCGCCGCCATCGCCTTGCAAGAGGCGGGGCTGGACCACACGACCGCGCGTCTCGATTTCGGCAATGCAGACCAGACCGGCGCGGATTACCTGCGTACGAACCCCAAGGGGCGCGTACCCGCACTGGTGCTCAATGACGGGACGGTCCTGACAGAATGCGGCGCGATCCTCGAATTTATCGCCAGCCAGTCCCCGCGGGCCGATCTCGTTCCCGATGATGCAATTGCCGCGGCGCACATGCGCATGGTGATGTACTACCTTGCGTCCACGATGCACGTCGCCCACGCCCACAAGATGCGCGGCAGCCGCTGGGCCGATGCGCAAAGCAGCTTTGACGACATGAAGAACAAGGTCCCCGAAACGATGCGGGCCTGCGCCCGCTACGTCGAGAATGAATGCCTGCGCGGCGACTATGTGCTGGGCGACAGGTTCAGCATCGCGGATTGCTACCTGTTCATAGCCTGCGGATGGTTGCCCGGTGACGGTGTCGATCTGGCCGAGTTCCCCAAGATCACGGCCTATCTCGACCGTATCAATGCCCGCGACAGCGTTAAGGCCGTGCGCGCCGCGGATATGCTTTGAGGGATGGTGCGGGCCGCGACCCCAGCGTCGCAATGCCAGCGCTAAAAATGTAGCGTCGCCCCGTCAGGGGCGACACCGCAGGATCACGAAAAAATCCGGAAATAGATCGAATCCGGCAGGAATTGTGACAAGCGGAACACCAAAGAGAACATCCACGGAAAGCTCTTTTTGAACTTGTCGTCGTTCATGTGCTCGAACACCTCACGCGCGGCATCTTCGGGCGTCATCAGGAACGGCATCTTGAAATCGTTCTTGTCGGTCAGCTGGGTCTTGATGAAACCGGGGTTGATGACCTGCACCTTGACCCCTGTCTTGCGCAGATCGGCATACATACATTCCGCGAGCGACATGGTTGCCGCCTTGGACGCCGTGTAGCCGATGCTGCCCGGCAACCCGCGAAATCCGGTCAGGCTCGATGTGATGACGATGTGGCCGGCGTCCTTGTCGACCATATTCGGCACAACCTGCCCCATCACCCGCATCAGGCCGGTGAAGTTGATATCCGCCATCGCGTTGGCCTTGTCGGCATCCCATTCCTTGGCGCCAAACGGCCAGTACACGCCTGCGAGAAACACGACCCCGTCGATCTCGCCCACCTTGGCGGCGGCCTCCTTGACGCTGTCGTTGTCGGACACATCCATCGTCACGACATCGGCTTTGCCCGGCAGGCTGTCCGCGACATCGCGCAGCTTGTCTTCAGAGCGCGACGACAGAACCACATCTGCCCCTGCCCGGCTGATTGACGCGGCAAGTGCTGCACCCAGACCATCGCTTGCGCCAACCAACCAGTACCGTTTTCCTTGCCATGTGCTCATGCGGTGTCCGCCTTTCTGATCGTGGCAACCAACTCTGCCACCTTGAACCCGAACTTGCGAAACTGGCTTCGGTTAACCACTGTCCCGTTGGGGGCCAGATACATGCAGTCAAAGGCGTTCAGCGTGAAACCGCCCGCATCCTGCGGCAGCGTGATCGGATACCGGAACAACACCGCGGACCCCGATACATTGCCCTTCCCCTCGCCCGGCACATCGTCGGCCAGCGCCTTGAAGCTGCCGTCGTCGTTCAATTCGATCGTCCAGGCGCGGTTCTGCGTGGATCCATCGTCGTAACGGAACTCTTCGGCAATATGGCCGGTATTGCCGTCCCAACTGACGTTGAAATCGGCGACAAACGTGCTGGTCATCCGGCCCAGCGGGCCAAAGATGACACCTTCGCACACCATCGGGCCAAGCAGGTGCTGGCGCATATCGAAATGCGGATGCGCATCGACATAGTCCTCCGCGCTCTGGCCCCGAAAATCGGCAAACCGCGCACGGACAAAGACCGTGATGATGACCAGCGCCATCCCCAGACAGAAATAGAAGAAAGCATCGCTCATCAGATGTCGTCCTCTTGCAACTCGGTGCGCCACAACAAAAATATCGCAACGCATTTCAAAACACATGGGACGGCCGCGTAAAGCAGCCGTAACAAATCAAGCGCGGATTCGGGATTGTCTCCCGACCCGCTTTCGAAACCGGCCCCCTGCAACATAGGCAGCAACGTCGCAGCGGCGAGGGCCAGCGTAAACTTGGACACGAACGACCACAGCCCGAACCCTTCGGCCGCGGACGGCGAAATCCGCGCCATACGTGTCGCGAACAGCGCAGGCAGCAGCGTCAGATCCGCCCCCATCGCAGCACCCGACGCAATGCAGACAACCGCGAAAATCCACACGTCACCGGGGCCCAGAAAGAGCGCGCCGCCAAAGGCCAGGATGGCAAGCACCATTCCTGCCAGAAGAACACGCTTCGTCCCAAATCGTTCCGCCGCGGCGCCCCAAATCGGCGCAGCACCCGCCGCGCTAAGGAAAAACAGCAGCAAAAGCGGTCCTTCCCAGCCAACCGCATCCAGCGCACTTTCCACGTAATACAGAAACAGGGTCGAGCTCACCGCGACGGGCGCCGCGTTCAAAAGCGCGATAATCAGCAACCGTCGCGCCAAAGTGTCGCGCAGCACGGTCGCAAAGCCGGTGCTTTGCGGCAGGTCCGTGCTCATCCATTCGGGGCGCATCGCCCACGCCGCCGCCAGCGCCAGCACCGCAAACCCGACGGCAAAGCCGGTGAACGGCACCCCCGTCACGGCACCGAGCGCAACCGGCACCACGGACGCCACGCAGACCCCCAGCAAAGCGCCCGTTTCGCGCCACCGCGCCAGCCGCAAGTGTCCCTTGCCCACCATGCGATCGGCCTTGGCCACCCCTTGCGCGTAAAAACAGATGGTGAGAAAGCTGAACGCCGAGAACACCAGCGTCAGCATCAATCCGAACCAGACCAGCGGAGCGACAGGTGGTGTGACGGCAAAAAGGCCGAGCATGGCCGACGCGATCACAGCGCATCCGATGGCCACCGCCGCGCCCCGCCTGTCGCGCAGCCGCTCCGACAGGCGCCCCAGCAGCGGATCCTGCACCACATCAAGCAAACGCAGCCCGCCCAGCACAGCGCCCAGCGCGGCCAGCGACACGCCGAATTCGTCAACGTAGAATTTCGGCGCATGGATATAGATGGGCAGCCCGGCGCAGGCCAGCAACGCGGCAAACAGCGCATAGGACGGCAGACGCTCGGCGCGCCCTGTCATCCCTTGGTGACCTCTTGATCGGGTGGCGTGGGCTGGCTGCGAAACGTCGCCCCCTTGATCCACAACTTCACCGCCTGCCAATGGATCAGCGCCAGCACACGCCGTGCCCCCAGAGGCCTGCGCAGCAGGCTGCGCAGGATGCTGCGATTGCTCAGCGGCTGCCGCTTGCCCGTCAGCGTCGCAATCAACCCGCCTTTTTCACGCCCGTAATCGATCCAGATCCCGATCCTGCTGTCTGTGATGTCGAAGCGGAAGGTATACGTGCCCTCCACCGGCTGGAACGGCGACACATGCAAGATCTTTCTCGCCTTCAACTGGTCACTGGGCAAAATCGCGCGCCCGTCGGAATGGTGGCACAGATAACTGTGGCGATCGCCAAAGGTGTTCGTCACCTCGGCGATGACCGCCAGCAGCCTTTCGTCCCACGCGCGGCACAGCCAAAAGCTGACGGGATTGAATACATGGCCGAACACACGCGGCTGGGTCAGCAGATCAATGCGCTCCACATCGGTGACCTGATGCTGTTGCAACACGTCGCGCACCCATGCCGGGCCGCGCCCCTCACCGGGGGGGCCACCGTGGTCGCGGTCCAGCACCGAGGTCACACCGCGGCCATTGCGCCGGAACAGACGGGGCACCCGAAGCTCCGCTTCCGCGTCCAGCAACAGGTAATCCACCGAGTAGCGGAACGCGTTCTCGACTGCACCCTTGCGGCCGTGGAACGTCTGGCCGACGATATGATCGACGGTGGCCGTCATTCCGCCGCCAGAGCCATCGCGCGTTTCGCTTCAAGCGCCCGGACAACCGACACGGCACTGGCCAGCCCGTCTTCGTGGAAACCGTGGCGCATCCATGCCCCACAGAACCACGTGCCGTTCTCGCCGTTGAACGCGCGCACGTCCTTTTGGGCCGCCAGCGCCGCCAGATCGTAGACCGGATGACGCAGCGTGACCTGATCGTAAATCAACTCCTCGCGGATGGTGCGCTTGGTATTGAGCGTCACGAAATGCGGATCGTCCTGCGGGATCGGCTGCAGCGAATTCATCCAGTAGGTCAGATCGATCCTTTCGGAGCGGTTGTCGCGGTCCTCGGTATAGACCCACGAAGCCCACGTCGCGCGGCGTTTGGGCATGATGTCGGTATCTGCATGCAGGACGATGTCGTTCGGCTGGTACCCGATGGCCCCCAGCGCCGCCGCTTCCTTGGCGGTGGGATCAGCGAGCATCGACAGCGTGTCGTCGGAATGGGTGGCAAAAATGACCTCGTCAAACCGCTCCCAATCGCCCCCCGCGGTGCGCACATCGACGCCGATACCGTCGCGGCGTACCGCAGCGATGGGTGCCTTGACGCGGATGTCGACCCCGTGACGGCGCATCGCCGCCTCCAGACGGGTGACATAGGATGCCGAACCGCCCTCGACGGTGTACCACTGGTGCTGGCCGGAATAATTCAGCAGCGCGTGGTTCTCGAAAAACTGGATCATCGCATGGGCCGGAAAATCCATGATCTTTTCCGTCGGCGTGGACCAGATGGCACCGGAAAGCGGCAACAGGTAATAATCACGGAAATAATCGCCGGTCCCCATCTTCGCCAGAAACTCCGCCGTGCTCAGCGACGTATCCTGCGCCACGTCGAGCGCGGTCTTGTTGAATTTCACGATGTCGCGCAGCATCCCGATAAACTTCGGATTAACGAGGTTGCGCCGCTGTGCGAACATTGCGTTGAAACTGGTCAATGCGTATTCGAGCCGCCCGCCGTCGATCGACGCGCCAAAGCTCATGTTCGACTTCACCACCGGCACGTCCAGCTCGTCGAACAACTCTGCCAGATGCGGATAGTTGGCGTAGTTGAACACGATGAAACCGGTATCGACCGGCTGGTCGCCGTTCTTGCCCGCCACAACGGTGCGGGCGTGCCCGCCGATCCGGTCGCCCGCCTCGAAAAGGGTCACGCGGTTGTGCGGCGCCAACTTGTAGGCCGCGCCCATTCCTGAGATTCCCGCGCCAATCACGGCAATGCGTCTGCTCTTGGGCGCAGAGTTCGGGTCAAACCCGTCGGCGGTTTCAAATGGCATATAAGGGGGGTGTCCTGCGATTTTTATATTCGTTCAGCTATACGGCTCAGAAGCGGCTTTGGATGTAAATGAATTCCATAATTCTTTTTTGATCCAGTCGGGGCCTTGCAGCGTACCTTTTGCATGTTAGCCTTTGATCAATCCTCACCGTCCAGCGCTCCTTTTGACAAACGTCGATTGGTGTCGTTTCAGGCGAGGCCCTGTAACACCAAGAAACGAACTGGCGTGATCAGCTCTAAAGACAACAAAAAGAAACGGGCGTTGTGGGTCGATGAGATGGTCAGGGTACGTGACCAGCGCGACCGGAAGGCGTTTGCGGCCCTGTTCGAGCACTTTGCGCCGCGCATCAAAGGCTTCCTGATAAAGTCGGGATCAGACGCCGCAACCGCCGAGGAATGCGCGCAGGACGTGATGACAACACTTTGGCGCAAGGCCGATCAGTTCGATCCGGCGCGGGCATCGGTCTCCACATGGATATTCACCATTGCGCGCAACCGGCGCATCGACATTTCGCGCCGCGAACGTAGACCCGAGCCCGAAGAACTGACCTGGGGACCAGAACCCGAACCCGAACAATCCGTCGTTGTGGAAATGCAGCAGGAAAGCGCGCGTCTCGTGGACGCCATCGCCGCCTTGCCCAAGCCGCAGCGCGACCTGATCGAACAAGCCTATTTCGGCGATCTCACCCAATCCGAGATCGCGCATATCACCGGTCTGCCACTTGGCACGATCAAATCCCGTATACGTCTGGCGCTGGACCGCTTGCGCCACTCCATGAAGTGACCCGAAACATGACCGACAGAAAGATCAAACACCATCTCGACGATGCCACCTTGCTTGGCTACGCGACGGGCAACCTGCCCGAAGCGTTCAACCTGCTTGTGGCTGCCCATATCTCCATGTGCGACGACTGCCGTGCCGCGGCGGCGTCCTTTGACGCCATCGGTGGTGCGATGATGGGCGATACGGATGCGGCCGCCATGACCGCGGGCAGCTTTGACAAGGTGCTTGCCGGCCTCGATGACGCGCCCTTGCCGGCACCGGCTTCTGCCCCGCGCGTCGCCTCCGCCCTGCCCGCGCCGCTGCAGGACTACGTGGGCGGCGATCTGGACAGCATTCGCTGGCGGACCGTCGGGATGGGGGTGAAACAGGCGATCCTAAAAACCTCCAAGACCGCGACAGCACGGTTGCTCTTTATTCCGGCCGGTGCCGCGATGCCCGACCACGGACACAACGGCAAGGAAATGACGCTGGTTCTGCAAGGCGCGTTCGTGGACGAAGATGATTACTTCGGCCGCGGTGACGTTGAAATCGCGGACGCCGATGTGCAGCACATCCCCGTTGCCGACATCCACGAAGATTGCGTCTGTCTCGCCGTTACCGATGCGCCGTTGCGGTTCGACGGGGTGATCCCGCGCATCTGGCAGAAATTCGCACGTATCTGATCAGTCGCCTGTCAGGGGCTCAAGCGCCGGAAGACCCCGGTGCATCAGCTTCAGATAGGTTTCGGCGTCTATATTGGCGCCACAGACGACCACCCCGACCCGTAGCCCCTGCAGGCGGTGTCGCAACGGCCCCATAACGGCGGCCAACGCGGCACCGGCTGCAGGTTCCACGGCCAGCTTCGCTTCCTGCTGGAAGGCCACCATTCCCGCACAGATCGCGTCATCATCGAGCAACACGATATCGTCCAGATACGTGGCACACAGCGCGTGGCTGAACGGCAGCGACATCGGCGCGCCCAGACTGTCGGCGACCGTATCCACCCGGTCGAGCTGCAGCGGCGTTCCCGCGGCCAGCGATTGCGACATCGACGCCGCGCCTTCGGGCTCCACCCCGTAGACCGCGCAGTTCGGATTGATCTGTTTGACTGCCGCCGCAATCCCGCTGATCAGACCGCCCCCACCGATCGACACGACAACCGCATCCAGATGTCCGGCGTCCTCCAGCATTTCCAGACCGACGCCCGCGGTACCCAGCGACGTGCGCGGCCCTTCAAAGGGATGGATGAAAAACCTGTCCTCCTCGCGCACCAGACGCTCGGCCTCGGCAAATGTTTCCGCCCCCGGCGCCTTCATGACGACCTCGGCCCCTTCGGCGCGCGCCATGGCGACGCGAAACGGATTTGCGTTCGACTGGATCACCACTTTCGCCGATGCGCCAACCTGCCGCGCGGCCCAGGCCGCCGCAATCGCGTGGTTTCCCGCGCTTGCCGCCGTGATGCCCTGCGCCCGCTGGTCCGGCGTCAGATTGCGCGCCACCGACAGCGCGCCGCGGGCTTTGAAGGTGCCGGTATGCTGCAACGATTCCAGCTTCAGAACCACCTCGCCCCCACCCAACAACCGCGTCATCAACGCAGAGCCAAGCGTATACGTCGGTGTGCGCACCACCTGCCCGGCGATGGCCGCGGTGTTGGCCCTGATCGCGTCAAGCGACAGCGCGTTGATATCGGGTGTCGTCATTCCGGAACCGTCCTTGCCGTCGCGCCCAGTGGCAAGGGCGCGGCATTGTCATCCACATCGACTTCTTCGAAATCGAAATTATCCAATCGGGCGGCCCGCTTTCCCGCGCGCTCTGCCGCTGTGCCGATGCCTTCCAGATCGCTGCGGGCCTGCCGGAAATGCGTGTCCAGCTTGCCCACCCGCTCCACGACAAGTTCCACATCGCGGTGCAGCATCGCCAGCGTTTTTCTGATCTCGCCCGCCTGCGCGCGCATTCGCGCATCCTTGAGAATCGCTCGCATGGTATTGAGCGTGGCCATGCAGGTGGTCGGCGACACGATCCAGACTCGACGGTCGAACCCTTCGCGTACCAGTTCGGGGAAATTGGCATGCAGCTCGGCATAGACCGCCTCGGAGGGCAGGAACATCAACGCACCGTCCGCCGTTTCCCCCTCGATGATGTATTTGTCGGCGATATCGCGGATGTGCTTGCGGACCGATGTGCGCATGTTGGCCACCGCCGATTTCAGCGCCCAGTCGGTATCGGCGCGGTGCAGCGCCTCGTAGGCCTCAAGCGGGAATTTACTGTCGATCACGATCGGGCCGGGCGGGTTTGGCAGGTGGATCAAACAATCGGCGCGCCGCCCGTTCGACAGGGTCTGCTGCATTGCATAGCTGTCAGTCGGCAGCGCCTTGGACACAATATCGCGCAGCTGTATCTCGCCGAATGCGCCCCGCGTCTGCTTGTTGCTCAAGATGTCTTGCAGGGACAAAACATCGCCCGACAGTTTGGTGATGTTGTCCTGCGCCTTGTCGATCGCTTTCAACCGCTCCTGAAGCTGCGTCAGGCTCGTCGTGGTGCGCTGGGCGTTGCCGTGCAAACTGGTGTTCAGCCGCTCCTGCATCTCCGCCAGCCTCTGCTGCATTTCCAGCTGCACGGTGTTCAGCCGGATCTCCATCGTCTGCATCAGTTGGTTCTGGGTACTGGCCTGCGTCTCGGACACGGTCTGCAATCCGCCGCGCAGCTGCTGCTGGCCCGCACCAAGATGGCCCAGCTGCGCCACCACCGCCGATGGCAACCGCGCGGGCCGCAGCAAAAGCGCCACCAGCAGCAACACGATCAACACCAGAACACCGCCCGCAATCCACAGGATCTGCTCGGGGTTCAGGCTGTCGAGGGCGCTCATGTGCGGCCGAACAACCGCTCGATGTCGGCCAGCTTCAGCTCGACATAAGTGGGCCGCCCGTGGTTGCACTGGCCTGAATGGGGGGTCGCTTCCATTTCACGCAACAAGGCGTTCATCTCCTCGCCCCGCATCCAGCGGCCCGACCGGATCGATCCGTGGCAGGCAACGCGGCTCAGGATCGCCTCGATCCGCGCTTGCACCAGCAGGCTCTCGCCCTCGCCCTCCAGCTCGTCCAGAATGTCACGGATCAGCGCCTCTGCGTTGACCTCGCCCAGAATAGCGGGCGTTTCACGCACGGCGACGGCATCGCCGCCAAACGGCTCCACCGTCAGACCAAAGCGGGCCAAATCATCGGCCACGGCCAAGAGCGCCGCACGATCATGGGCGGACAGCTCGATGATTTCGGGGATCAGCAACGCCTGCGCCGCGACGCCGTTCTGCGCCATCTGTTTTTTCAGCTTTTCGTACACCAGCCGTTCGTGCGCGGCATGCTGGTCCACAATGACCATGCCCGTTGCGGTCTGCGCGATGATATAATTTTCGTGCACCTGCCCCCGCGCGGTCCCCAGCGGGAAGTCCTGCGGTTCGGGTGCTGCGCTGTGCTCCGGGGATGGCGGCGCGGGGGTTTCCACGCGCCCCCACATCCCGCGCGTTTCGGCGAAACCGGCACCTTGTTGCGGCTCTGCCACCGGTGGCACGGGCCGAGGCGCAAAACCGGCACGGTCCATCTGGTAGATGCGCGCCTCTCCGGCGGGCTCCGCCCGCATCGCGCCCAGCGTGGCATTGGCCACGGTGGTCGACGCGCGGTGCCCTGCTTCGGCCAATCCGTGGCGCAACGCCGACACGATCAGTCCCCGCACGAGCCCTGGATCGCGGAACCGCACTTCGGATTTCGCAGGGTGGACATTCACGTCCACCAATGTCGGGTCGCAATCTACGAACAGGGCCGCCGCCGGATGGCGGTCACGGCTCAGAAAATCGAAATAGGCACCGCGCAGGGCCCCGGTCAGCATCTTGTCCTTCACCGGACGGCCATTCACGAAAAGATACTGCGCAACGGCCGATCCGCGCGAATAGGTCGGCAGTGCGGCAAAGCCCGACAGGTGGAACCCTTCACGCTCGGCATCGATAGGCAGGGCATTCTCGGCAAAGTCGCGGCCCAGAACCTGCCGCAACCGGCCGTGCAGCGCATCGAACAGATCCCCCTGTTCGGCCTCGACGCGAAACACCTCGCGGCCGCCACCGTCACCCGACACGTCGCGCAACACGAAACGCACGAACGGCTCGGCCATGGCCAGACGCTTGATGACATCCCCGATCGCCTGCGATTCGGCGCGGTCGGTGCGCAGGAATTTCAGCCGCGCGGGCGTGGCATAAAACAGATCGCGCAGGGTGACGACCGTACCACCGTTCAGCGCCGCGGGCCGGACGGGCTGCGCCGTGCCGCCTGACACGTTGATTTCCGCACCGTCGTGGCCGCCTGCACGGCTCGTGATGCTCAACCGGCCGACGGCCCCGAGCGATGGCAGCGCCTCGCCACGGAAACCGAAGGAATGAATGTTCAACAGATCGGTGCCGTCAATCTTGGACGTCGCGTGGCGCGACAGCGCCAAGGGCAGATCCTCACCCGCGATGCCGCAGCCGTCGTCCGTCACGCGGATCAGCGTCTTGCCGCCGTCGGCGTACTCCACCGTGATCCGGCGCGCCCCTGCATCGATCGCGTTCTCGACCAGTTCCTTGACCGCAGAGGCAGGACGCTCGACAACCTCACCGGCCGCGATACGGTTGATCGCCGCTTCGTCCAACTGCCGGATGACGGGCTGTGAAGCCTCTATATTGCGGTTTGTCTGTGCCATAGCGCAATACCTAGCATGGGTCGCAGTGATTCCGCTAGCCGCGCAGAGCGCTTATCCCCAGCTAATTCGCGGTGGCGTCGCGGTACCATGCGACGATCTTTGCCCGTTCCGCCGGCTGCATATAGCTCAGGTTTGCGGGCGGCATGGCATAGGTCAGCCCCGCCTGAAGATAGATCTGCGTTGCCGCCTGCGCGATCTGGTATTCCGTCTCGAGACGCACGCCTTTCGGCGCCCACAGCAGCCCGTCCCAAGACGGTTCTGCCGCGTGGCACATCGAACAGCGCCCCAGAACAATGTTGTGCACATCTTCCCACCCTTCGGCCTGTGCAAAACGCACGCCCGCGCCCCGCGCCTCTTCGGGTTCGGCCGCGCGGAACATCGGGGCGGTCGACAGCCAAACAATCGCGACGAAAAGCAGGCTGGTGGCAAGCCACGTCCAGTGTTTCTGACCCGCCCGCGCGTGCATGCTGTTAAAGTAATGCCGGATGGTGACCCCCATCAGGAACACCAGTGCCGCAATGAGCCAGTTCATTTCGGAGGCAAACGCCAACGGATAGTGATTGGACAACATCAGGAAGATCACCGGCAGCGTCAGATAGTTGTTGTGGGTGCTGCGTTGCTTGGCGATCTTGCCGTATTTGGCATCGGGTGTACGCCCCGCCTGAAGGTCCGCCACCACGATACGCTGGTTCGGCATGATGATGAAAAAGACGTTTGCGCTCATGATGGTGGCGGTAAACGCCCCCAGATGCAGAAGTGCCGCGCGCCCCGAAAAGACGGAAGTGTAGAAGTAGGCCATCGCCACAAGGATCACATACAGAAGGATCATCAGGCGTGTGTTGTCATCGCCGAAGCGGCTTTTGCAGATGAGATCATACGCGACCCAGCCAAAGCCCAGCGAGGCGAGTGAGATGGCGACAGCCTGCCAGACCTTCAGATCGGCGACCGCAGGATCGACCAGATAGAATTCCGCGCCGAGGTAATACACCAGGATGAGCATGGCAAAGCCCGAAAGCCAGGTCGAATAGCTTTCCCATTTGAACCACACCAGATCACCGGGCATCTGGTCCGGGGCAACGAGGTATTTCTGCACGTGGTAGAAGCCCCCCCCGTGCACCTGCCATTCCTCGCCATCCGCACCGGACGCAAGGTTGCGGTCACGGTGCAACCCCAGATCAAGCGCGATGAAGTAGAACGAGCTGCCGATCCAAGCGATGGCCGTGATGACATGCACCCAGCGCACTGCGAATTCGAGCCAGGAAGAGAGGGCGGCAAGATCGTACATTCGGGCTCCTGAGAGATGTGGCGTCCGGGGTGACCGGCGGATGTGAGTTTATGGGCAAGATGAAGCCTTGCGCAGTGGCCGAACGCAAGGTCGCACGTGGCGGCATCTGCGCGCATAACCGCGCGGCGACCGGGTGTGGCCGCCGCGCGTGAGGATCAGATTTCGTCAGGCAGGACGAGGTTCAGCACGATCGCCACAAGCGCCGTGGGGGCCACCGCAGATGTCGCCAGCGTTTTGACCACCCCCGGCAGGTATTGCACGGCGGTCGGCACAAGGTTCAGGCCAAGTCCTGCAGCGAGCGAGACCGCGATGATCACCATGTTGCGGCGGTTCATCTTCACTTCGGTCAGCACGTTGAGCCCCGCCGCGGCAACCATGCCGAACATCACGATCACGCCGCCGCCCAGCACAGGCAGGGGCATGGAAGCGATGAGGGCGCCGATTTTTGGCACCAAACCGCACAGGATCAGAACCAGCGCACCGATTGTGACCACGTGGCGGCTCATGATGCCGGTCATGCCGACGATGCCGACATTCTGGCTGAACGATGTGTTGGGCAGGCCGCCGAAAACGCCGGCCACGGCCGTGCCCAGACCATCCGCGTATGTCGCGCCCGCGATTTCCGCATCCGTTGCTTCGCGGTTTGCGCCTGCCTTGGTTGTGGCGGATGTATCGCCGACTGTCTCGATGGCCGAAACGATCGAGACCAGTGTCACTGCGACCACCGCGCCGAGCGAGAATTCAAATCCGTAGGGCAACGGCTGGATCGACGTGATCCATGACGCATTGTCCACGGCGCCGAAGTTCACCATGCCGAAGGCCAGCGCCAGCAGATACCCCACGATCAACCCCACGAGGATTGCCGCGTTGCTGAGCGTGCCCTTGGTAAAGAACTTGAGGACCAGCGCCACGATCACAACCGACAGCGCCACCGACCAATGCATGAGCGACCCGAAGCTTTCGGCTTCCATCTGGAACGATGCCGCGCCACCTGCGGCGTATTTGATCGCAACGGGGATGAGGTACAGGCCGATCGCGAGGATCACCAGACCGGTCACAAGTGGCGGGAACAACCAGCGCAGATGCTGTATCACCGCGCCGAGAAAGAAGTGGATGACCCCCGCCACGATGCAGGCGCTGAGGGCGACGTTGAGGCCCTGGGTCGCGGCGATGCCCGCCAAGACGCCCACAAAAGCAAAGCTGGTGCCTTGCATGATCGGCAATCTTGCCCCGATCGGCCCCACGCCCACCGTCTGGAACAGGGTCGCCACACCGGCAAACAGCATTGCCATCTGGATCAGGTACACCTGTTCGGGGCCCCCGAAGGCAAGCCCCGCAGCACCTGCCACGATGATCGACGGGGTCACGTTGGAGGCAAACATCGCCAATACGTGCTGCAGCCCGAGGGGCACGGCCTGTGCAAGCGGCGGTGTGTCGTTCGGATCGCGAAAATCGTTCGCGCCAGTCATATCTGTCATTTCATTGTCCCTGAAGTCGTTTTGATCCGCTCTGACGGCGGCTTTGCGGACTATGGGACTACAATATATGCCCGATCAAGGAAAAACTCTTCCAGATTTGGTGTTTCCCCGATGCGGTCGACAACTGCGAATATTCCGGGCGCCGCCAGCGGGGTCAGAACGCCGTGCCATACCCCGCAGTGCAGGTTGATGCCCTGATGCGGTCCGGTACGAAACGCCCGCGGTCTGCCCGGCACGCCCCCCTCGTCCGGCGCCACGATCACCAGAAATGGATTGGCCGTCATCGGCACGAAAGCCTGGCTGCCCTCGGGATGGCGTTCCAGCAGATCGAAGGTATAGGGCAAGGTGCGGGCCTGCGCGTTGAAGACCGAGATCCCCGCCCGACCGCCCTCACCGAAATCAAGCCGCGCGCGGTCGTGATGCCGCCCGCACAGGCCCGCATTGATCATCCTGTCCGGTTCTCCCGCAGCGTCCAGCACATCGCCAAAGGGCGCAAATGCTTCTGCGCTCAGGGGCTGGATCGCGATCTCGCGGGTCATAGCGGCATGTGACGGTTCACGTCCTTATACAGCAGATAGCGGAACGGCTCGTCTCCCGTTGCGATACAGGCCTGCGGGCAAAAGGCGCGCAGCCACATGAAATCGCCCGGCTCCACGGACACCCAATCGCGGTTCAGCAGATACTCCGCCGTTCCCTGCAGCACATAGAGCCCGTGTTCCATCACATGCGTTTCGGCAAAGGGAATGCGGCCGCCGGGCTGGAAGGTCACGATGTTGACATGCATGTCGTGGCGCAGGTCAAGCGGGTCGGCAAACCGTTGCGTCGCCCATGCCCCGCCGGTTTCGGGCATCGGCACGGGGCGCACGTCGCGGTCATGCGTGACCATCGGAGGCGGGGGCGTCAGCCCGTCCGCGCCGACCCACCGTTTGCGGATCCAGTGAAAGCCCGCGACCACATCGGCGGTGTTGAAGATCGTCCATTTCGACCCTGCCGGCAGATAGGCATAGCTGCCCGGCTCGAGCGCATGAAGATCCGCGCCGATCTTCAACTGCAACGTCCCGTGGGTGACAAAAATGACGCTTTGCGCGTCGCGATCGGCATCGGGCGCGTTGCTGCCCCCCGCGGGCTGCAACTCCACCGCATACTGGCTGAAGGTTTCCGCAAAACCCGACAGGGGCCGCGCGAGAACCCACATCCGCATGCCCTGCCATCCGGGCAGGAACGACGTCACGATATCGCGCTGGGTACTTGCCGGCAGCACGGCGTAGGCTTCGGTGAAAATCGCAGCACTCGCAGGATCGACATCCTGTGCAGGCAGACCACCGGGCGGAAAAGCGTAGCGGGTCATAGCATCTGTTCCAGTCTCAGGCGGGCGATCCGTTCGACCTGGGCGCAGGCCGTGGCAAATTCGGCATCGGTATCATTGGCGATGCGGGTCTCGAACTGGCGCAGAATACCGTCCTTGCCGTGGTCCTTGACCGCGATGATGAAGGGAAAACCGTGTTTGGCCACATAGTCGGTGTTCAGCTGCGAGAACCGCGCACGTTCCGCATCGGTCAGCGCATCCAACCCCGCGCTTGCCTGCTCCGCGGTGCTGTCTGCGGTGAGCCTCTTGGCTGCGGCCAGCTTGCCTGCCAGATCGGGGTGCGCCGTCAGCACGCCCAGACGCTCTTCCCTGCTCGCCGAGCGGAACATGCGGGCCAGCGCGTTGTGCAGCCCCGCAGGGCTGTCATGCGCGGGGCCCAACTCCAGATCGAACGCCCGCTCCGCGATCCATGCGGAATGCTCGAACACCCCGCCGAAGGCAGCGATGAACTCGTCGCGGTCCATCAGGCTTGGCCGCGGTCCGCGGGCCTGTGGCGGGTGGGTCGTGCGCCAGTGATCGGCAATCTCTATACGCCGCGGCGTCCAGACACCTTCGAACCCCTTGATATAGTCGATGAACCGCGCCAGCGCCTGTATCCGCCCCGGACGCCCAACCAACCGGCAATGCAACCCGACCGACATCATCTTGGCCTGTCCTGCCGCCCCTTCGGCATAAAGCGTGTCGAAGGTATCGCGCAGATAGGCAAAGAACTGGTCGCCCGAATTGAACCCCTGCGGTGTCGCGAACCGCATGTCATTGCAATCCAGCGTGTACGGAATGATCAGCTGGTCGGTCTGGGCGATATTGCTCCAATAGGGCAGATCGTCATCGTAGGTGTCCGAGATGTAATCAAAAACGCCGGTTTGCGCGGCCAAACGGACGGTGTTGGCACTGGTGCGCCCACAGTACCACCCGCGCGGCGGGGTGCCTACCACTTCGGTATGCAGGCGGATCGCTTCGTCCATGTCGGCCTGTTCGGCGTCCGCGTCGTGATCGCGGTAATCGATCCACTTCAATCCGTGACTGGCAATTTCCCAGCCTGCGTCCTTCATCGCCTCGACCTGTTCGGGCGCGCGGGCCAGCGCCGACGCCACGCCATAAACCGTGACCGGAACCCCTGCCCCCGTGAACAACCGGTGCAACCGCCAGAAACCGGCCCGCGCCCCGTAGTCATAAATGCTTTCCATGTTCCAATGGCGCTGGCCGGGCCACGGCGCGGCCCCCACGATTTCGGACAGGAACGCCTCGGATGCGGCATCGCCGTGCAGCAGGCAGTTCTCGCCGCCCTCTTCGTAGTTCAACACGAATTGCACCGCCACACGCGCCCCGCCCGGCCATGCGGCATCGGGGGCGTCGGGTCCGTGGCCGCGAAAATCTCGGGGATAGCGTTGCATGGGTTATGTCCTTTGCGATCGCGCGATTGGGTCGCTTATTCATTGCGGCGACCGGCGGGAAAATGAAAGCCCCCAAATGACAGTCGGGCCAGACATTGCTGTCTGACCCGCTGCTCGACCGACCGTCACTGAGACGTCTATTATTGTTTATTATCAGCTGGGTATCTTTAACCGCTGGCCTATCTGGAGCTTGTCGGGCGATTGTAGCGTGTCACGGTTCGCTTCGAAAATCCGTTGGAATTCGCTGGGCTTGCCGTAAAATTGCAGTGAGATGTAAGCGAGACTGTCGCCCGCTTCGACGGTATAGACGCGCGCGCCTGCCACATCGGTCGTCTTGGCGTTGGAGGCAGCGAAGGCGCGGCGGGACATTTCGCGCGCGGCCTCGGCGCCCTCTGCGGTGCCGTCATTGGCCAGCGACGTCTGCACGAGATTGAACATCATCGTATCCATGTCGATGCCGCCTTCCGACGTGCTGAGCGAGGCCGGAATTTCGATGCGCCCCTCGTCGGATGCCTTTCGAATGATATCGGCCATCAGCTCCGCCGTAACTTCGGCGTTGACCGTATTGAGCTTGATCCGCCGCTGGCCGTTCTCGTTGACCGCCTCGACCGAATAAATACCCGCCAGCACACCTTCACGCAGCATGCGCAGCTTGTTGTTCTGCACGATCGCCTTGGCCTCTGCCGCTTTCTGGGCCAGCTCGTCTTCGGTCAGCTTGCCCACCGTCGGCTGCGGGGTCAGCCCTTCCAGCACCGCGACCGCCAGATCGGCGACCAGCGGGTTCTCTGCGGCAGGCGCCGTTGCTCCGCTGATGTCGGACAGCGCGGGCGCCACCGCACGGGTCACCGTGTCGTCCAGCCCCTTGGCATAGGTCACAGGCGCAGGCGCGGTTGCGGTCTGCCCCGATCCGCCCATGAAAATAACGGCCGTCATGATCCCCAACACGAACGTCAGCACAAAGATGCAGCCCACCGCGAGCGGCAGCGCATTGCGCGTGACAAACCCCGAAACCCCGGCATCGGACGGGGCCGCAGGCGCCGCCGCAACATAGGCAGGCGCTCGCGCCGGCGCGGCCATCGCAGTGGCCGGTGCAGCCTGCTGTTGGGTGGTGAACGTGATGCGGGGTTTTCGGGTCGTCACGACATATCTTCCTGAATGGTGAGGCCCAGAACGGACCAGACTTGCATGCCACCGCGGTAATAGCGGATCTTCTGCGGCGGATAGCCTGCGGCAAGCAGGTTGCCGATCAGCTTTTGTGCATCGTTCTGCGTGGGCCCGGCATCGAATACGACCAGCGCCTGCGCATCGGAAAAGTTGTAGAGGTCCTCGAACACCCGTACGCCCAGCGCCTTGAGGATCTCATCGCGGTAGCGGTTGTCGGCAGCGACTGTCTCGTGGGGCAAGCTGACCGAACCGGGAATGAACCCCGCGGCACGGCCCTGCGGCATCCGTGCGTCCACCATCAACCCGTCGTTCTGGCCGACCACTTCGACCAGAAACGCCAGTACGGCCGCTTCGTCGACGGTCTCGACATCCTTGGCGGCGGGGCCGGTCGACAGGCAGGCGGGCTCACACACCGGCGGCAGGGCCGCAAAGCGCGCAGCATACATGCCGGCCTGCGGATTTCCGGGCGCTATGGTGATCCGCGCCCCGTTGAATATGAAAGACGCCTGCGCCTGCGCATAGCTGTCGGCAGCCCAGCCGAAGGCGGGCAAAAGCGCCATCGTGGCCGCGCAAACTGCTGCTGTCGGTTTCATATCGCCCCCTACCCCGGATACCCTATCTCGTCGTCCGCGGCAGCAAACGTGGCATCTCTTGAGTTGTGATCCAGATATAGGCCGAGAGTGATTCGCGGGTCAAAGCAAAAACGAATCGGTTCGATAAATTTTCCCGAATCGGTTGCAGTCCGCACGAATCGAACGCCAAACTGCGGGCCAGACCCCCGCTGCCGCGCCAGCCCGACAAAGGAATACACATGCCCGAAGGTTTTCTGACGACCCACGTTCTCGACACGGCGCGCGGCGTGCCCGCGGCGGACCTGCACATCACGCTTTACCGGATCGACGGGGCGGACCGCGTCGAATTGGCCCAAATGCGCACCAATGCCGATGGCCGCACCGACAGCCATATCCTGCCCGCCGATCGTTTTGCGCCCGGTGTGTACGAACTGGAATTTGCGGCGGGCGATTATCTCGACGCCATCGGCACCCCGCCCGAAACCCCGCGCTTTCTCGATGTCGTTCCCATCCGTTTCGGGATTTCGGAGGCGGACGCGCATTACCACGTGCCGCTGCTGCTGTCGCCATTCGGCTATTCCACCTATCGCGGCAGCTAGCGCTCAGAACCGGATCTCGAAGGCCGCCCCGCCATCCGTGTCGGCCAGCGCAATCCGCCCCCCGCGCGCCAGCAGCAACGTGCGCACAATGCTCAGACCCATGCCCGTGCCGCCGGTGTCTCGGCGCGTGGTGAAGAACGGATCGAACACGCGGCTGCGGTTGCCCTCGGCGATGCCGCGCCCGTTGTCGCTGATCCGCAAAACGGTTCCGTCGTACTGCACCGTCATCGCATCCGCCCCATGGGCCACTGCGTTCTGCGCCAGTTGTGTCAGCACCAGCAGAAGATCGGCAGCAGGCAACGGCACCGTGCCATCCTGCCTGACATCGATGGCCAAACCGGGCTGCACCACCCGCTGCGCCGCCTCGCCCAGCACACTTTCGGCGGGATCTGCCTGCTGGGCCGCCCGCGCGTGGGCGCGCAGATCGTCCAGCAACCGCTCCATCCGCGCCGACGCTTCGGCCACCGTCGCGGCCAACTGCGCCCTGTCGTTCTGCGGCATGTCGTGCTGCAACAGCTCCGCCGCCCCCGCGATCGCCGTCAGCGGAGATTTCAGCTCGTGGGTCACGTGATCGGCATAGGCCTGAAGACTGTCGGCACGGCTGTGCAAGGTCGCCGCCATATCGCCCACCGCTTCGCCCAATTCACGAAATTCCGGCGTACCGAAATGATCGGGCACCGGCGCATCGCGCATCCCGCGCCGCACCGCACGGGCGTGCGCGGTCAGGGCATAGACAGGCCGCAACACCAGCCGCCACAGCAGAAACCCCAGGATCGCCGTACACAACAACGCCAGCGCAAAAATCAGCATGGTGGTTTCCGCCGCGTTCAGCAGGTTGCCCGCCAGCTTGAAATACCCGACCCCCAAAAGCGGCAGGCAGAACACCCCCGCCAGCGTGCCGCCCACCACCAGCCCCAGCGGCGGACGCCATTTCGACCCTACCCGCCGCATGCGCCCATCCGGATGCCAACGCCGTGCACCGTCTCGATGGCGTTATCGCATCCCGCGTCCGCCAGCTTGGCCCGCAGATTGCGCAAATGACTGTCGAGCGTGCGGTCCGACACCTGTATATGTGCGCCGTAAACCGCATCGGTCAGGGTGGGCCGCGCAATGACCTGTTCGGGGCGGCCCATCAACTGCTGCAATATGGTCATCTCCCGCGCGGTCAGTGCCACGGACACCCCGTCAATCTCGCAGCTGTGCCGCTCCGGGGTCAGCCGCAACCGCCCGTGTTTCAGCTGCGCCGCAGGGGCCGCGCTGCGCCCCGCGGACCGTCTGAGTATCGCGCGGATGCGGGCAATCAACTCTCGCGGCGAAAACGGCTTGGTGACATAATCATCCCCGCCCAGCTCGAACCCCAGTACGCGGTCGATCTCGTCCTCGCGGGCCGTCAGAAACAACACCGGTGTGTCCCGATCGTTGCGCAGCGCGCGGCACATGGCCAGACCGTCCATTTCCGGCAACCCGATGTCCAATACGATCAGGTCGAACCGTCCGGTCTGCGCCTTGCGCAGCCCTTCCGCGCCGTCGCCTGCCTCCTCGACGCGCATACCGGCCTGCGTCAGCGCGATGCGCAGAACGGACCGGATTTGCGGATCATCGTCGGTGATCAGGATTGTCGGCGTCATTGAGGGGCTCCCCGGGGTACCCGCGCCAAGGTATGGCGGGCGCGGAAATTGCGAAAGCCCCATTCGCGCAGATCGCGAGGCGCGGCAATAAACTGGTGCCTCATTCCGCAGGTCAAACCGGCGCCATGCGCGGCGATGACGGGGGTGGCCGCCTCGCCCAGACGGCACAGATAGCGCGGATCAGGCACCACATCCGCCGTCAGATTGTGCCGCGCAATCACCGCATCAAAGCTGACAAAAGCGCACAAATACAACGTCGCGACACCCAGCAAGCCGCACCGCGCCAGCAGCCAGCCAGTGTCACGGTTGGCCCAGATCTGCCACACCGTCAGCCCCAGCCCCGTGGCGACAACCGCCATCCAGATCGCCGCCGACATGCGCAGCCGTGTCAGCCCGTAGATGTCCACATACATCTCCAGCCGCACGAGCGAGCTGATCACCAGCAGCACGTTCTGGACCACGAAAACCACCAGCATTCCGCGCAACAGCGGCGATGCCGCGGCCCACGGCCTGCTTGCCACCGCGAACCCGCCCGCCAACAGGGCCGTCACCAAGAGCGGATAGGCCCCGCGCTGCGCATAGGCGGCATAGCTGATGCCATCGGGCAGCCCGACACCGCCGTACAGATACACCGCATCCATGACCGTCTGCACCGCAAACAGCGCGTTGAAAACCACCAATGCGCGCAGGATCGCGGGCGCGTTCAGCACATTCTGACGCACCGGCCCGATGAACGGACTTGCCTTTTGCGGGGCGGCGCGCAGCCGCTCGACCATCGCGCCCAACCGCACTACGGTCCAGCAGATCGGTGCCAGCACCAGCCACAGAATGATCCGCAACGGCGTTTCCGGCCCCAGCCTGGGCAGCGCGGTAATCGCGGCGTCGATCACCGGATTGGCCACCGCGAGCAGTGCAATGAAAACGCCCCCCAGCCCAAGCGGTAAGACCCAGCCCATAATCAGCCCTTCAAGCGTGGCCCCCCGTGTAAGGGAGCGCGACGCCCGCAAGGGTCCGGCCATATCCCGGCCCGACTGCATCATCCCCAAGGGCCAAAAGCGCAACGCCGCCCGCGCCCACATGGCGGGCGCGATGTTCAGCAAACTGACCAGGGCCACAGACACACCCGCAAGAGCCAGTACGACCGAAATCCCCTGCACCAGCTCCACCAGCGGCAGCACCGCAATCGCCGCTATGGCCATGGCGGTGGCACGGCGGCGCGGCGTCGTGCGGGGCCACGTCATCCAGAGCGCGGCCCCCACAAGCGCCAGCAGGAACACGGCCAGCGACAGACCCGGCACCACGCCCCAGAACATCAGATCGCCCAACACCAAAAGCCCCAGAAGCACCGCGCCACGGGCCCCGCCCGCATCGGCGGCATGGCTACCTCCGCCCCTTGGCGGCGGCGAGGGCGGCCCGCCCGACAGCCACCATCCATCCTGCACCACACTGCGCGGCACGCCCTGCATCAAACACATCTTCATCGCCGTTCTCCTGCCCTGTCATTCATGCTGATCCCGTTATGACGCCGCGATGTGCAGGGCCGCGCGGGCGTTTGTGCAGGTTTTGCGCAGTTGAAGGCGTGCCGCGTTCTTGCTATTGCCTGTGCCTTCGCACGGGTAACACTCCCTGCGGACCCTGATACGTGACCCCCGACCGGAAAGGTGCTGCTGCCCATGTCCATCGACACAACAACATCCACCGCGACGCCGCAGGCATCGCATCTGCCGCAGGTGACCGAACCGCGCAATGACGGCATGCCGCTCGATCTCAACTGGGTGCTTGGGGCGCAGGCCAACACCTCCGCGATCGAACGCCGCGCGGCGAGCCTGCCCGCCCGCCGGTCCGTCAAGAAAGAGTATCAGGCCGCGTGGCTCCTGCGGGCGGTGACCTGCATGGACCTCACAACCCTGTCGGGCGACGACACTAACCGCCGTGTGGCCCGCCTGTGCGCCAAGGCCCGCCAGCCGATCGCCGCGGCCACGCTCGACGCGCTGGGCATGGCACCGATCACCACCGGCGCGGTCTGCGTCTACCACGAAATGATCCCCGCCGCAGTGGAGGCATTGCGCGGCACGTCAATTCCCGTCGCCGCCGTCTCCACCGGCTTTCCGGCGGGTCTGTCGCCCTTCCCGCTTCGCATCGCCGAGATCGAACAAAGCGTGGCCGCCGGCGCCCACGAGATAGACATCGTCATTTCCCGCCGTCACGTGCTGGAGGGCAACTGGCAGGCGCTCTATGACGAGATGAAAGCGATGCGCGAAGCCTGCGGCGATGCGCACGTGAAGGCAATTCTGGCCACCGGCGAATTGGGCAGCCTGCGCAACGTGGCCCGCGCCAGCCTTGTGTGCATGATGGCGGGGGCGGATTTCATCAAGACGTCCACCGGCAAGGAAAGCGTGAATGCGACGCTTCCGGTCAGCCTCGTGATGATCCGCGCGATCCGCGATTACCACGACCGCACCGGCCTGCGCGTGGGCTACAAACCCGCGGGCGGCATTTCCAAGGCGAAGGACGCGGTGACCTATCTGGCGCTGATGAAGGAAGAGCTGGGCGACCGCTGGTTGCAGCCCGACCTGTTCCGCTTTGGCGCGTCATCGCTGCTGGGCGACATCGAACGCCAGCTGGAACACCATGTCACCGGCAGCTATTCCGCCAGCTACCGCCACGCCACAAGCTGATCCGCAGTTTCGCAGAAAGACACCAACATGACCGTATCCGAGATTTTTGACAGCATGGACTATGGCACCGCCCCCGAATCCGCCGCCGAAGCCCTCGCGTGGATCGCGAAAACCGATGGCACCTTCGGCCATTTCATCGACGGCAGCTTTACCCGACCGGGCGAAACCTTCGCGAGCCGCAATCCCGCCACCGGTGACACGCTGGCGCAGATCAGCCAGGGCACACAGTCCGACGTGGACGCCGCCGTCAAAGCGGCCCGCCGCGCACAGCCAAAATGGGAAAGCGCGGGTGGTCACGCGCGGGCAAAGGTGCTCTATGCGCTGGCCCGTCTGCTGCAAAAACACAGCCGTCTCTTTGCCGTGCTCGAATCCCTCGACAACGGCAAACCCATCCGCGAAGCGCGCGACATCGACGTACCGCTGGCCCAGCGGCATTTCTACTATCACGCGGGCATGGCCCAGCTGATGGCGTCCGAACTGCCCGATGCGGCAGCACTTGGCGTGTGCGGTCAGGTCATCCCGTGGAACTTCCCGCTGCTGATGCTGGCGTGGAAAATCGCGCCAGCGCTTGCGATGGGCAATACCGTGGTGCTGAAACCGGCCGAATATACATCGCTGACGGCGCTTTTGTTTGCGGACATCTGCGCGCAGGCAGGCGTGCCCAAGGGGGTCGTGAACATCGTGACCGGTGACGGGAGCACGGGCGAGATGATCGTGGCGGCCGAGGTCGACAAGGTCGCCTTCACCGGCTCCACCGCCGTGGGGCGCCGCATCCGCGAAGCGACCGCAGGCAGCGGCAAGGCACTGACGCTCGAACTGGGCGGCAAATCTCCCTACATCGTGTTCGACGATGCCGATCTGGATTCGGCTGTCGAAGGGCTGGTTGACGCGATCTGGTTCAATCAGGGGCAGGTCTGTTGCGCGGGCTCGCGTTTGCTGGTGCACGAACCCGTCGCGGACGCGTTCCACGCCAAACTGCGCGCGCGGATGGACAAGCTGCGCATCGGATCACCGCTCGACAAATCCATCGACGTGGGCGCCATCGTCGATCCCAAACAGCTCGACACGATCCGGTCGCTCGTCGATGCGAACACCTCCGGCACGACCCATGTGGCCGCCTGCGATCTGCCGACCGAAGGCAGCTTTTATCCCCCCACGCTCATCACCGATCTGCAGCCCGCCGATACGCTGATGCAGGAAGAAATCTTTGGCCCCGTACTGGTCTCCACCACCTTCCGCACACCCGCCGATGCCGTCAGCATCGCCAACAATACCCGCTATGGTCTCGCGGCCACCGTGTGGAGCGAGAACATCAACCTCGCGCTCGACATTGCGCCGAAACTGGCGTCCGGCATTGTCTGGATCAACGGCACCAACATGATGGATGCCGCCGCGGGCTTTGGCGGGGTGCGCGAAAGCGGCTTCGGGCGCGAAGGCGGCTGGGAAGGTCTGGCCGCCTATACCAAACCCAAGGACAGCGGCAAAAAGCTGTCGGTGCCCGCCGCGATGACCGGCGATGGCGGCCCCGCAGACGGGATCGACCGCACCGCCAAACTCTATATCGGTGGCAAGCAGGCACGGCCCGACAGCGGCTATTCCGCGCCGGTCTATGCCAAGAACGGCACGCTGCTGGGCCACGCGAGCCAGGCCAGCCGCAAGGATGTGCGCAACGCGGTCGAAGCGGCGCACGCCGCCAAGGGCTGGAGCAAGACCACCGGTCATTTGCGTGCGCAGATCCTCTACTACATCGCCGAAAACCTCGGCGCGCGGGCAGATGAATTCGCCGCCCGTCTCGACGCGATGCAGGGCGGCAAATCCGGCTCGAAAGAGGTCTCTGCCACGCTCGAGCGGCTGTTCACCTATGCCGCCTGGGCCGACAAATACGACGGGCAGGTGCACGGCGTGCCCATCCGCGGCGTGGCACTGGCGATGAAGGAACCGGTCGGCGTGATCGGCGCGCTTTGCCCGGCCAAAGCGCCGCTGCTGGGGCTGGTGTCGGTGATGGCGCCCGCCATCGCGATGGGCAACCGGACCGTGCTGCACGCCTCCGAACCTTTCCCGCTGGCCGCCACGGATTTCGTGCAGGTGCTTGAAACCTCCGACGTGCCCGCAGGCGTGGTCAACATCCTGACCGGCCCGGTCAAGGACACCGCCGAACACATGGCGCGGCACATGGACATCGACGCGGTATGGTCCTTTGCCGATCCCGCCCATGACGCGGTGATCGAAGCGGCCAGCGCCAGCAACCTCAAACGCACGTGGGTCCAGAACGGCCGCGCCACCGACTGGTCGGGCACACAGGGCGAGGGCCGCCGGTTCCTGCAACAGGCCACCGAAGTGAAAAACATCTGGGTGCCTTACGGCGAATAACGAAAAAGGGCGGGCCACACGGACCCGCCCTTTCCTTTACCTCTACCGCGCGGTCATTCGGTGGCGGGGTTCAAGCCTTCGGGCTTGCCGACCACCACAAAATACAGCCCCTCGGGATCGAGCAGCTCTGCTGCGACGCGCTGCACGTCCTCCAGCGTCACCGCCTCCACCCGTTCGTTGCGGGTGTTGACATAATCAGGCTCCAGCCCGATCTGCTGCATGCCGACGAGAATACCCGCAATCGTACCATTGCCGTCAAAGCGCAGCGGATAGGCACCGGTCAGATACGTCTTGGCGTCCTGCAGTTCTTCGGCGCTGATGCCCTCGGTCGCGGCCTTCGCCCACTCGTCGCGGATCACCTCGATGGCCTCGGCGATCCGGTCATTGGCCGAACTCACTTGCCCCATGTACATATTGGCCAGATTGCGGCTCGCCAGATAGGAATAGACTCCATAGGTCAGGCCACGCTTTTCGCGCACCTCGGTCATCAGACGGCTCTCGAACGATCCACCGCCCAGCACCTGGTTCAACAGAACGGCCGCGAAATAATCGGGATCGTCAAAGGCGATGCCGGTATGACCAAACAGCGCCACGGACTGCGGCGTGTCGAATTCGACAACCTTCACGCCGGTGGGCACGTCCGGCACGATCTCGGGCGGCATCCGCGCGCCCGACTGCGGCAGATCCCCCAGCAACGCATCCAGCATATCGCCCAACTGCTCGGGCGTGATGTCGCCCACGGCCCCAACCATCACACGGTCGCGCACCAGCACATTGGCATGCGCCTCGACAATATCGTCACGGGTCAGCGCGGTGACACTCTCTGTCGTGCCCTCTTCGGGGGTGCCGTAGGGGTGATTGCCATAAACCGACTCCGCGAAACTGCGGCTTGCGATTTCGTTGGGGTCGTTCTGGTCAAAGCGCAAACCGGACAGCACCTGCGCGCGGACCCGCTCAACGTCCTCCTCGGCAAAGCGCGGCTCTTGCAGCGCGGTCCGTAGCAAGGCGACCGATTCGTCGAAGTTCTCGGTCAGGAAACGCGCCGACACGGTGAAACTGTCGGGGCTGGCCGAAAATCCGAACGATGTGGCCAGCTCCTCACTGCGCCGTGCAAAGGCCCGCGCGTCCATGTCGCCCGCCCCTTCCTCCAGCAATCCCGACATCAGGTTGATCGCGCCGCGCTTGCCCTCGACGTCCAGCGATGTGCCGCCCTCGAATGCGATCTCCAGCGCCACAAAGGGCAGCGAATGCTCCTCGACCAACCACGCGTTGATACCACCGGGGGAGGTGATCGCCTGAATGTCGACCTCCGCCTGTGCGGGCAGCACGCATGCCGTCATCAGACCGGCGGACAGGGCGACAGATTTGAAAAGGCTCATTGTGTCTCTCCTTCGGGGCGCATCAGGTAACCGGTCACGGACGCCTCGCGGCGCAGCAGTTTGGCGGCGGCGATCACGTCCTCGCCCGTCACCGCATCCAGAACATCGGGCCAGTTCTGCACATCCTCGATCGTCAACCCCGAGGTCAGCGCACGGCCGTAACGGTTGGCGATCCCGTCCACATTATCCTGCGCATAAATCTCCGAGGCACGGATCTGCAGCTTGATCCGGTCGAGCTGTTCGGGGTCCACACCTTCCTCGATGAAATCGGCCAGCGCCTGATCCATCGCGGCTTCGGCTTCTTCCAACGATACCTCGGGCGCGGGCACCACGATCATCCGGAATGTCGTGTCATCCAGACTGACCGAAGAATAGAACGCGGTCGAATAGGTCACGATCTGGTTTTCGAACTGCAACTTGTCGGCCAGATAGGATGTCGTGCCACCCCCCAGTATCTCGGCCAGCATCGTCAGCGCCGCGGCGGTTTCCTGATCACCGGGGTCGCGCTCGGGCACAAGATAGCTGCGCGAAACATAGGGTTGGGCCACACGGGCGTCGCGGAAAATGACACGCCGTTCGGCGTTCTGGCGGGGTTCTTCCGTGCGCAGCCGCTCCGGCAGATCGGGATTGGCCGGGATCACGCCGTAGTATTTCTCGGCCAGCGTGCGGACCTCTTCGGGCTCCACGTCCCCCGACACCACCAGAATGGCGTTATTGGGCGAATAATACAGCTGGTAGAAATCCAGCGCATCCTCGAGGCTCAGCTCCTCCATCTCGTGCATCCAGCCGATGATCGGGGTGCCGTAACGGTGGTTGAGGTACTGCGCCGCGTTGATCTGCTCGCCAAACAGCGCCTGCGGATTGTTCTCGGTGCGCTGGTTGCGTTCTTCGATGATGACCTGCCGTTCGGTTTCAATGTTCTCGGGCGTGATGCGGATGTTCTTCATCCGGTCGCTTTCCATCGACATCATCAGCTCCAGCCGGTCGGCGGCGATACGCTGGAAATAGGCGGTGTAGTCGTGGCTGGTGAAAGCATTGTCGCGGCCCCCGTTGGCCGCCACGGTTGCCGACAGCTCGCCAGCCTCCAGCTTGTCGGTGGCCTTGAACAACAGGTGTTCGAGGAAATGCGCCACGCCTGACGCGCCCTTGGGCTCATCCGCCGATCCCGCGCGGTACCACACCATATGCTGGACCACCGGTGCGCGGTGATCTTCGACGACCACCACCTGCATCCCGTTATCGAGCGTGAAGTCGGTTACACGGTCGGTGATGTCTGCACTGGCGGCAAACGGGGTGACAAGCGCGGCCAAAGCGGCAAAGCGCCGGGCAAATCGGATCATGAAGGCGGTCCTTTTCATCAGGTCTATCAGCGGAACGGATGTGCAATAGGTACGCCCCGCCCGCGCAGGATCAAGACGCGGGACGCAATATCACACAGATGTAAAGGAACGTGCAGGCAGCCGCCGGTGCGGCGGGCCTGCGGGCTCAGTTTGCGGGGGGGGCCGACGGCACACGCGCGCCCGCCCGTTTCCACCGCTCCAGCTCGTCCTGCGGGTCCAGCGCCAGCGCCTCATAGGCCTGTGCATAGCGGTCGACCGGCAGGATGCGATACTGCGCAAAGCGCGCCTTGCGGCGGCGGAAGTCGGCATCTTCGGCGGCCAGTTCGGCGCGGATACCGGCCTGCACGCCCAGACGGCTGGCGTATTGCACCAGCCCCCCGTCACGGGCCGGGATGGGCCCGTTGGGATCGGTCGCGCGGCCCCCGACGGCGGCAATGCCCTCGGCGCGCGGATCACGATCGGCGCGGTTGGAACGGCCCGGCGTCGGTGGGGGCAGATCGCTGAAGCTGTCGGGCTGTTGCAGGGATTTTACCGGCTGGATGCCGAATTCATCGGGGCCGTCATCGTCACTGCGCAGATCGCGCAAACCGACGTTGGCACACCCCGCCAGAAGCAAAGCAGTCACCACAAGCACACCAGTTGAACGCATCACACCTCTCCCACGCCGTTGCCCTTCAATATCGCAGGGGGCATGGCAATGTCACCCAGCTTTTTTGCGGCCCTTGCGCGCGGCGGCCTTCGGGCCCTTTGCACCGTTGTCATCGGCGAAAAAGATCAGGCCCAGCGCCCCTGCGAAGATAAAGATGTCCGCGATGTTGAAAACGAACGGATTGTTGATCCCGCAGCACGACATATTGAGAAAATCAAGCACGTAGCCATAAAGCAAACGGTCCAGCACATTGGCCAGCGCACCACCCACCAGCATCCCCGCGCTCAACTGCGCAATCCGGCCCGTGGCATTCTTGCGCGCCCAGATCAGCACCGCGGCACTGATGACCACGGCCAGCCCGATCAGAACCCAGCGGCTGGCCTCCGATCCATCACCCAGCAGGCCAAAGTTGATCCCGCGGTTTTCGCCGTAGCGGAAATTCAGCAATGGCGGAAAGACGTCGATGGACCGGATCCGCGCAAGGTCCATGCTGTGGATCACAACATATTTGCTGACCTGATCGATCAAAAAGGCCCCGATGGCCGCGCCGAGAATGATCCGCATTGCCCGATCTCCCTAGTGGCGGAAGTGGCGCATGCCGGTGAATACCATCGCAAGCCCCGCTTCATCCGCGGCGGCAATCACCTCGTCGTCGCGCATCGACCCGCCCGGCTGGATCAGCGCGGAGGCCCCGGCTTCGGCCGCGGTCACAAGCCCGTCGGCAAAGGGGAAGAACGCATCCGACGCCACAACGGATCCTTGGGTCAGCGGCGCGGGCAGCCCCATCGCCTCGGCCATGTCCTGCGCTTTGCGCGCGGCGATACGGGTGCTGTCCACACGGCTCATCTGGCCCGCGCCCACGCCCACGGTGGCGCCGTCCTTGACGTAGATGATGGCGTTGGACTTCACGTGTTTCGCGACGGTCCACGCAAACAGCATATCCGCCATTTCCTGCTCCGACGGCGCACGTTTGGTCACCACCCTCAGGTCATCGCGGCTGATCCGGCCGACGTCGCGGTCCTGCACCAGCCACCCGCCCGACACCTGGCGCGGGGCCAGACGCGCGGCGGTCGGGTCTGCTAATCCGCCAGTGGTCAGAAGCCGCAGGTTTTTCTTCTTCTCGAACATCGCGATGGCCTCGGCGGTCGCATCGGGGGCGATGACAACTTCGGTAAAGATACCCGTGATGGCCTCGGCGGTTTCCGCGTCCAGCGTCTGGTTCAATGCGATGATGCCCCCAAAGGCGGAGGTCCGGTCACAATCGAACGCGCGGGTATAGGCCTGCGCCAGCGTGTCGCCCGTCGCGACACCGCAGGGGTTGGCGTGCTTGATGATCGCCACCGCGGGGCCGTCCGCGGGCGCGAATTCCGACACCAGCTCGAACGCGGCGTCCGTGTCGTTGATGTTGTTGTAGGACAGCTCCTTGCCCTGATGCTGGGTCGCCGTGGCCACGCCCGCGCGGGACGACCCATCGCTGTAGAACGCCGCCGATTGATGCGGGTTCTCGCCATAGCGCAGCGTCTGGGTCAGCGTGCCGCCAAAAGTGCGGCGGCGCGGCGTGCCGCCCACGGCATCGGCCATCCATGTGCTGACGGCGGTGTCATAGGCGGCGGTGCGGGCATAGGCCGTCTGCGCCAGCCGCTGGCGCAGGGCATAGCTGGTCTGCCCGTCGTTGGCCTCCATCTCGGCCAACACCACATCGTAATCCTCTACATCAACGACGATATTGACGAACCCGTGGTTCTTGGCCGCCGACCGGATCATCGCGGGGCCGCCGATGTCGATGTTCTCGATCACCTCGCCATAAGGGGCGCCCTTGGCGACGGTTTCCTCGAACGGGTACAGGTTCACCACCACCAGATCGATCGCGCCGATGCCGTGTTCGTCCATGGACGCCACATGCCCCGCGTCATCGCGCAGCGCCAGCAACCCGCCGTGGACAACGGGGTGCAAAGTCTTGACCCGGCCGTCCATCATCTCGGGAAAGCCGGTCACCTCCGACACGTCGCGCACGTCCAGCCCCGCCGCGCGCAGCGCCTTGGCGGTGCCGCCCGTCGACAGCAGCTCAACCCCCCTTGCCGCCAACGCCTGTCCGAAGTCAACCAGCCCGGTCTTGTCGGAAACCGAAAGCAGCGCGCGTTTAACGGGATAGAGATCAGCCATGAGCAGGGTCCTTTGGTCAGTCGTTCTCGAGGAACGGATCATCCCGTTCCAGATCGCGCACGGCAATCGCAGTTTCCTGCGCTTTTGACAACGACCAACGCACGCGGGTGGCCTGATTAATCACTCTTCCGCTCAAAACGATCTGCTTGGAGGCCCGCGGCTTGAGCCGTGTCGTCTCGAGATAGACACTGCGCTCGAGGCTGAGTTTCTGGGTGCCATCGTGGCGGAACACCCATATCTCGCCGGATTTCAGCGCCATCGACACTGCCGCCCCGCCCAGATCGAGCGTCGCATCGACCTCCGGATGCAGATGCAGCCGTATCTCGAAACCGATGCCGCGCAGCTTGGTGGCATCCAGCGCCTTGTCGAACCGGCGGCGGTCCGCGTCCTCAACGGCCACCAGCATATCCTCGCCCGCCATGGCCCGCCCGTCGTTGGTCAGCTCCAGCGTGCGCGCGTGGGTCAACCCGTGGGTCAGGACAAAACCGTCGTGGCCGCCCTGAAACTTCAATCCGTCGGACACCGGCGTGATTTCCACCGGCACGCGGCTTGGCCCGTCGATCAGCGCCTCGGCACCGGTGCGCCTGTCGGCCGTTTCCAGACGGGCGCTGGAATATCCGCCCAGACACAAGGAAGAATGCGACGGCGTGGCCCGCCCCGCACGGCGCCATTCCAGCCCGAAGCTCGTGCCCGAGCCACAGTTGACGATCAACGGCCTGCGCCCCGATGTCAGCTCGAAGGCAAGCGTGGACGCATGGGCATTGATTGACGCGGCCCCGCCCGGCGGCGGGCTGGCATCGATGATGACGCTGGTGCGCCCCGCCGACAGCCGCGCGTATCCCATCGCCAACCCGTCGGCCTGGCTCGAGCGGACCCGCGCCGACGCCAACGCATGGTCCAGCCACCCTTCCGCCCCGCGCCCGCCACCGTGAAACCGTGCAAGACCGCCGTCGGCATGGCGCAGACTGCGCAGGGTGGGCGCGATCCGCTCGATCGCGGCCAGATGCGGGTTCGGGGTGCCGCGCCCGGCATCCGACAGGGCCGCCGCCGCCCACGTCAGCGACGTGAACACCGCCAGCAATTCTTCTGGGTTGCGAGTGGGCAGCCCGCCCTGCGCGTCGATCTGGGCATCGCATTCGCGCGCCAGCGCACGGATCGCCGGATCGGCCAACGCCTCGAGCCCCTCCAGCGACAGGCCGGCGTAGATCAGGCCGGTCAACGCCTCGAACCGGGGCAACCCCGGCGCCGCCGCATGCCAGCGTCTGGACAGGAACCGCGTTTGCTGGGTCAGAGAGCGGTAGAATAGGGCGCTGTCGGGCGCATCGGTGCTACCTTGCAACATGAACAAGGCGTGGTTGATCCACCGGATCAGTCGCCGGCCCGTCAGATCGGGCGTCCATCCCGGGCCCCGCCCCTGCCCGTATCGCTCGATCCACTCCCACAACCAGCGTTGCGCCGCCTGACGCGCCGCCAGATCGCCCACCGCGGCCAGATCGTCGAGCCAAGAAAACCCGTGCAGCGCCTCGGCAAAGGCGAGGTCGGGCGGGGTCACCTGCCACGGCGACTGCCCGTCGGCGCTGACCAGACTGCCCGCAAACAGGTAATTCCCCGCGATCAACTGGCGGCCCCGCGCAAAGGATCCGATGGTCCGCGGTTCGGGCGAGGATACGAATCCGCGGGCCTCCGCCCTGCCACGGGTCGCAGACCGCGCATGCCAGCGGTTCAACAGATGCGTCTGCCGCGCCTTGAACTGTGGAAATAGGGTCATATGCTCTGCCTATACGCTCTCATGGCGCCTGACGAGGTTCTAACCCGCGCAGGCTCCGGAGTCACCGTTTTTCGCGGCCCATGCCGCCCCGCGCGGCGAAATCCGCCCCCCGAAGGACCACCGCAGATGCCCGCAAGCCTGCCAATGTATGAGCGCCCCGAGGTGCAAGACGCGCATGACCGCTACTGGGCGTTGATCCGTGATGCGCTGGCACTGCGCGGCGTGACGGCACCCGCCCGGCTACAGCGCGGCGGCGATGATGCTGCCATCTGGCGCGACCCGGGGCTGGTGTTGTCACAGACCTGCGGGCTGCCCTACCGCGCGGCGCTGCACGGGCGCGTGCACCTCGTGGGCACGCCTGACTACGGCCTGCCCGATTGTGCGCCGGGCACCTACCGCAGCGCCCTTGTCGTTCACCGCGACAGCACCGCCATCCGGTGTGCCGACCTTCCGGCCCCGCGCTTCGCCTACAACAGCGTGATGTCACAATCGGGCTGGGCGGCCGCACAGACGCATCTGCCCCCCGACGGGCGCGCATTTGCGCAAACCCTTGAAACCGGCAGCCACATCGCTTCCGCCCGCGCGGTCGCACAGGGCGCGGCGGATATTGCCGCGCTGGATGCGCAGACATGGCGGATGATCCGGCGGTATGAACCGTGGTCCGACCGGCTGCGGATGCTGGAGTGGACGGCGCCGACCCCGGGCCTGCCCTATATCACCGGGCCGGAACAGGACGCGGACGCGGTATTCGATGCGGTGCAGACCGCCATCGCCGCGCTCACGACTGCAGACCGGCAGACCCTCGATCTGCGCGGCATCGTGCGGATTCCGGCCGCGAGCTACCTCGCCGTCGGAACACCCGCATCAGACGCCGCCGCTCAGGCCGCCTTGCGCAACAGCGCGATATAGAACCCGTCCATGCCACCGATGTCGGACCAGTAATCGGGCCGCAACCGCAGGCCGCCCTCCGAAGAGATCCACGCCGGATCGATCCCCGGCAGGTCCAGCGCATCCGCATCCACCCGCATGTCCGCGTGCCGCTCCAGCGCCTCGTCAATCTGGACCTCGCCTTCGTCAGGCAGCAGCGAACAGGTGCAAAACACCATCCGCCCGCCGGGCTTGAGCATCGACCACGCATGGTCCAGCAGTTCTTCCTGCAACGCCATCAACCCCGCAAATTCGGACCCGTCCTTGGCAAACGGCAGATCCGGATGGCGCCGGATCGTACCGGTGGCCGAACAGGGGGCATCCAGCAATATCGCGTCAAACTCGCCCTTGAACTGTCGGGCGTCCTTGATGAAGGTCCGCGCGCGCAGCCCCGTGCGGGCCAGATTTTCCTTCACACGTCCCATCCGTGACGGGTTGTCGTCAACCGCACGCACCTCGGCACCCGTGGTGGCCAGCTGCATGGTCTTGCCCCCCGGTGCGGCGCACAGATCGGCGACCAGCTCATCGGGCTGCGCGTCGAGTATCATGGCGGGCAGCGCCGCCGCGGCGTCCTGCACCCACCATGCGCCCTCCTCGAACCCCGGCATCGCAGAGACCTGGCCCGCGTTCGGCACACGGACGCTGCCGGTGGGCAGAACTTCGGCACCGTCCAGCGCCGCGGCCACGGCCTGCGCATCGTCGCGCGCCGTCAGATCCAGCGGCGCGCCGGCAAAATGCACCTTTTCAATCGCGGCAATCGCATCTGCGCCCCATGCCTCGACCAAGGGCCCGCGCAGCCATTTCGGCATCCGCGGCGCACGGCGCGCGACCCAGACATCGGGCGCTTCCGCCGCGACCTTGCGCAACACCGCATTCACCAACCCCTTGATATGCCCCAGACGTTTGTGGCCAGAAACAAACGTGACCATCGCATTGACGACGCCATGCGCCGCCGTGCCGGTGCATAGCTCGACCGTGCCCACCCGCAGCGCATTGCGCACGGTCAGTGGCGGATATTTGGTCAGGTGCTTTTGCAGGATGCGGTCGGCGCGCTCCAGCCCCCGCAGCGTGTCCTGCGCCAGCCGTTGGGCGCGGGCGCGGTCATCCGCGGGCAGATGGTCCAGCGCCCCCGCCCCCAGAAGTTCGGACATCAGTTTGCCTTCGCCCAGCACCTGATCCAACAGATAAACAGCAGATTTGCGGGCATTTACGCCGGTGTCAGACATTGTGTCGCTTCTCCGAATGGGGTCTGGCGGTTGTCTGGGCCATTAGGGGCCGTATATCAAGGGGACACAGCACAGGAGCACTGCAATGGCCAAGGACCCGTCCCCGCGCGAAAAGCCGATCCCCCAAGACGCCCCGCAACCCGATCCGCCAATGCCCGAACCCGATCTGCCGCCCGCCGCCCTGCGCGCGCTGGCCGAAGCCGCCGAACGCCGCGCGGCACGTACAGAACTTGACCTGCCCCCCGAACGGGGCGGCAGGCAGGGGCCGGAGCCCGTCCGCTATGGCGATTGGGAGAAAAAGGGGCTTGCCGTCGATTTTTAGACCGGACCGGCCGCACCATCAGCGCAGGTTGAAATCGGCGCTGCGGCCCGCACCCTGATCCGACGTGAACCGTATTTTCTGACCCGATGCGGTCACTTCCTGACAATTATATCCCAGATCATCGCCCCCCCATTCGAGGCTGCGACAAAAATATCCGTTCTTCCATGTCCAGTTGCCCGAAACGGCCCAGGCCGCTCCGGTGCCGCTGATCGCCCCGCCGGGGCTGACCTCCAGCTTGACGAAGGGGCGCGTCAGCGTCTTGCCGACGACAAGCGATTTGAACGCATCGGCGCTCTGAACCTTCTGGAATTCGGCGAACGCGGGGACGGCGGCTGTCAGGCCGACCGCCACGCTTGCGGCTAGAATGAGCTTCATTGCAAATCTCCCGTGGTCATCTCTTTAGGGATATACGCAGCCTGTCCGCCTTTGGTTCACTTTTCGTCTGTTCCGGTGGCAGGGATCAGCCGTCGGACAGGCCCAGAACATCAAGCATATCGTAGCTGCCCGGCGTTTTGCCCTGCCCCCACAAAGCCGCCTTGATGGCGCCGCGGGCAAAAATGCCGCGGTCCGTCGCCAGATGGCGCAGCACGATACGCTCGCCGGGGGCCGCAAACATCACGTCATGTTCGCCCACGATGTCGCCGCCGCGGATCGCGGTAAAGCCGATGTCCCCGCGGGTTCGCGCCCCGGTGATGCCGTCACGCCCGCTGTCGCGCACGTCCGACAACGCAACACCGCGCCCTTCGGCAGCGGCCTCGCCCAGCATCAGCGCCGTGCCCGAGGGGGCATCGACCTTGTGATGGTGGTGCGCCTCGATGATCTCGATGTCGAAATCCTCGTCCAACGCGGCGGCCACACGTTTGGTCAGCTGGGTCAGCAGATTGACACCAAGGCTCATGTTGCCCGCCCGCACGATCACCGCATGGCGCGATGCCGGCTCCAGCGCGGCAATCTCCGCGTCGCTCATGCCGGTGGTGCCGATCACATGCACGGCGCGGGCCTGTGCGGCAATCTCGGCAAACTCCAGCGTCGCCGCGGGGGCGGTAAAGTCGATGACCGCCTGTGCCTGCGCGATGGCCTCCAGTGCATCGTCGGTCACCGCAACGCCCAACGGTGCGCCGCCCATCATCTCGCCCACGTCCTGCCCGATCCACGCATGGCCCGACCGCTCGATCGCCCCCACCAGACGGGTCTTGGCGTTGGCCTGCACCTCGCGGATCAACATCTGGCCCATACGGCCCGAAGCCCCGGTGACGGCAATAGCGATGGTGTCGGCCATGGAATGGTCCCTTTTGTTGACGCTGCGGCCTTTGGTTTAGCCTGCGCCACCCCGCTTGGCAAAGGCGGATGTAACCCTTAGATGGAGGATATGGGTAAGAACAAATTCCACGAGGGCGCAGGCCCGTCTCAGCGCCAGCTTCGGGTGGGCGAAACCATCCGCCGGGCGCTGTCCGAAGTGCTCGCGCGCGGCGATGTGCACGATCCCGAACTCAACGCCATGTCGATCACAGTGGGCGAAGTGCGCACATCGCCCGATCTCAAAATCGCGACCGCCTATGTGCTGCCCCTCGGCGGCAAGGGGCAGGATGATGTGCTCAAGCTGCTGAGCCGGAACAAGGGCGAGCTGCGGCGCATGACCGCCAAGAAGCTGACGCTCAAATTCGCACCCGACCTGCGCTTCCGGCTGGACGAAACCTTCGACCAGATGGACGATACCCGCCGCATGCTGTCCGAAGACCGGGTCCGCCGGGATGCCGACGCCGCCGGGGAAGGTGACGGGTGAGACCGCTGGCGGCACTCGCGGGGTTGCTGTGTCTGATGGGCCCCGCCGCGGCCAGCGCCGCCGAGTGCCGGACAGACCGCTACGACGGGGCGGAATTCACCATCTGCGAGGTCGATCTGACCCGCGAGGACCTGCGGCTCTTTCTCTACGACGCGGATGACCGCCCCTACGGGTATTTCGGCACGCTCGATCAGGCGCTTGAAGAAACCGGCCAGCGGCTCGGCTTTGCCATGAACGCCGGCATGTACCACGACGACCGCCGCCCCGTCGGCCACTACGTCGAGGACGGCACCGAATTGCAGCGCGTCATCACCAGCGACGGGCCGGGCAACTTCGGGCTGTTGCCCAATGGTGTGCTGTGCCTGCGCGACGGGCGGGCCGACGTGATCGAAACCCGCCGCTTTGTGCAAAGCGCCCCCGCCTGCCGCTCGGCCACGCAATCGGGTCCGATGCTGGTGATCGACGGCGACCTGCATCCGCGCTTTTTGCCCGACAGCACATCGAAATACGTCCGCAACGGCGTCGGCACCTCGCCCGACGGCACCACCGCGACCTTTGCGATCTCCGACCAGCCGGTGAACTTCCACCATTTCGGGCGGTTGTTTCGCGATCATCTGCAGCTCGATCAGGCCCTCTATTTCGACGGCAATATCTCGCGGGTGCGCGCCCCCGATCTGGGCCGGTCCGACATCGGGTTCGGGGCCCTTGGCCCGATCATCGGCGTGGTCGAGCCGATGGCAGAAACACAGAACTGACGAAACCGCTTGGCCCGCAGCCCAAGCAACGGTAGAGAGCGCGCCAATCCGCCTTTCACTCAGCAATTTCAGGGGTCGTGCATGGGACGCAAACGCAAGGGACGTGACATTTCGGGCTGGGTCGTGATCGACAAACCCGCAGGCCCCACGTCCACCGCCGTGGTCAACAAGGTCCGCTGGGCGTTCGACGCCAAGAAAGCGGGCCACGCAGGCACGCTTGACCCCGATGCCACGGGCGTTCTGGCCGTCGCGCTGGGTGAGGCCACGAAAACCGTCCCCTACATCACCGACGCGCTGAAGGCCTATGTCTTTACCGTGCGCTTTGGTGCCTCGACCAATACCGACGACGCCGAAGGCGAGGTGCTCGCCACCTCCGACGCCCGCCCCACCGACGATGAGATCAAGGACGCGATCGCCGGATTTATCGGCGACATCGAACAGGTGCCGCCGCAGTTCTCTGCCGTCAAAATAGACGGCGAACGCGCCTACAAGCGGGCGCGCGACGGCGAACAGATGGAACTGGCCGCACGGCCGCTTTATGTGGACAGCCTGCTTCTCGTGGACCGGCCCGACGCCGACCACGCCACGCTGGAAATGGTCTGCGGCAAAGGGGGGTACGTGCGCTCCATCGCCCGCGATCTGGGCGAAACGCTGGGGTGCCTCGGCCACGTGCGCGAACTGCGGCGCACATGGTCCGGCCCTTTCGACGTCGAAGGGGCGCTGACGCTCGATCTCGTCGATGACCTCGCAAAGACGCCCGCGCTCGACGCACATCTGCGGCCGCTCGAGCTGGGGCTGGACGATCTGCCCATGGTCACCGCCAGCGCTGAGGGCGCGGCCAAGCTGCGCAACGGCAATCCCGGCATGGTTTTTGCCAAGGATGTCGAATACGGCGATGAGTGCTGGGCCGCCCACGACGGACGCGCCGTGGCCGTCGGACGCTTCAAATCGGGCGAACTGCACCCCAGCCGGGTGTTCAATATTGGGGACTAATCGGTCCCTAATGTTACAGACCGTCACGCTTTTCACGCCGATGTCAGCCTGACGGGGCGTTTGTTTCAGCAATTGTTTCAGAACCGCGCCCCGTGATCAGGCTGGCGTGAGCCCCCTTTCGCGGGCCGTCCTGCCACGCCAGATTGATGTCAACGCACCGACATTGATCCAACAGTGGAGCTTACAGATGAAACAGACAGTCTTTACCATTCTCGCCTCCGGCGCTCTCGCAACCGTCGCCTTCGATGCCTACGGGCAGGCGATCAGTCCGCTTCTGGGCATGGCCAAACTGGCCCCCGTCGGGCTGGCCCAAAGCACGCTGAAGGAAGTGTTCGGCGCGGCCCCCTCCGGCGCGGCGCACCTGCTGCATGTGATCACCGGCATGGTGTTCTACGTGCTGGGGTACCTGCTGATCGCACGGCCCGTGCAACGCGCCGTTCTGCCCGCCCTGCCGTGGGTCGTGACCGCCGCCGTCTACGGCGTGGTGCTGTGGGCCTTCGCGCTTTACGTCATGGCGCACCTCGTGGCCGGGCTGCCTGCATTCCTTGGCTTTTCGGGCATCACATGGGTAGCCCTTTATGGCCACGTGATCTACGCCCTCGTCGCCGCATGGGTGCTCGAAGCCCGCGGCCTGTCCTTTGAACTCCCCAAGGCGCGCAGCACCGTCACCATCGGCTGATGCACCGCCCCTCCCCGCTGCCGCCGCGTGCCCCCCCGCACGCGGCGGTTTGCGTTTCGCACTGCAGGTTGCCAAAAGGGGCCGCATGATCACCCGCCACCATACCAAGGGCGACGCGCCCTCCACCGCCGTCTATTCCGACTGCGAAATCTACCGCTACAGCCTCGGGCGGGAATGGAACGGCGCGGGCCCGCGCGTGGCCTTCGTGATGCTCAACCCCTCCACCGCTACCGAAGTACAGAACGACCCCACCATCGAGCGTTGCGAAAGGCGGGCGCGCACGCTGGGGTTCGGCGGTTTTCGTGCCGTGAACATCTTTGCCCTGCGCGCCACTGATCCGCGCGACATGAAGCGGGCAAATGATCCGAATGGCCCCGAGAATGACGCCGCGCTAATAGGCGCCGCAGAATGGGCAGACCGGATCATCTGTGCGTGGGGGGTGCACGGGGCGCACCGGGACCGCGGCGCGCAGGTGGCGCAAACCCTGCGTAATACCGGGCGCGATCTGTATCATCTCGGCCTGACCAAGGCCGGGCATCCGCGCCATCCGCTCTACCTGCCCTACACCGCGCAACCGCAGATCTGGCATCCCTGATCGGGGGTCACGCGCCGTTAACCTTGGGGGCGTTAGAGTTTTGACGATTCGCGCGAATGCTGCGCATAGTCGGTAGGGTAATTCAGGGGCGGTGTAGGCGCGATGTTGTGGTTGGCAGGATTGATGGGGCTGATGGCCGTTGGCTCGGCAAGCATTATGGCCCCCTTGCCCGCAGGCGATGATGACGACGCGTCCAACGATGACCGTCCACCGGATCCGCTCGGGGGCGATGATCAGGGATTTCGCGGTGATCTGCTGGCCCCCGAAGGATCGGAAATCACCGTTCAGGAAGGTGGCGATGGGGCCGACACCCTCGACGGGGGCGAGGGCCGCGACCGCATCGGCGGCGATGACGGGGCAGACACGATCGCGGGCAACGAGGGCGACGATGAACTGCGCGGCGACCGTGGCGGTGACAGGCTGCTCGGCGGCGCAGACAATGACACGCTGCACGGCGGCAACGCGGACGACCTGCTGCAGGGCGACGCGGGCGACGACAGCCTCATCGGCAACAATGACAATGACACGCTGATGGGCGGCGATGGCGCAGATGCCCTGCAGGGGTCGGCGGGCGACGATCTTCTGCGTGGAGACGACGGCGACGACGTGCTGCAGGGCGGCTACGACGACGACACGCTCGAAGGTGGGGCGGGGGCCGATACGCTCTTTGGCGGCTGGGGCAACGATCTGGTCGACGGACGTGAGGATAGCGACACCGACGCCGGCGATTATCTCAACGGCGGTCAGGGCGACGATACACTCGTCATGGACGCCGCCGATACCGTGACCGCAGGACCGGGCAGCGACCAGATCGTGCTGGGCGACTGGATGGCCGAAGGCTCCGGCGCGCTCATCACCGATTTCGAAGCCGCCGACGACAGTCTCCTGCTCGTCTGGGACGACAGCGGTGATGCGGCCGAAGAACCCGAGGTGAGCCTGCGCATTGATCCCGAACAGGACAACCAGACCCAGATCCGCCTGAATGGCGCTGTCGTGGCACAGGTCAACGGCACCGATATCGCGGTCGACGACATCGCGCTCATGCCACTCAGCGTGGCCGCCGTGACGGGGCTTGCCATCTTCTGACCCGCCGTCAGACGCAATAACCCTTTGCACCTTCCCCCGAATTTGCCTATACGCCCGCATCTGCCGCCGACTCGCGGCAGACCCTCCATGGGCCTGCGCTGGACGACATCCCGGCCTGTGCCATCACACAAACCTTCGAAAAGGAGACCCCGATGTCGATTACAACAGAAGAAAAATCCCGCCTGATCAAGGAATTCGGCGCCAAAGACGGCGATACCGGTTCCCCTGAAGTACAGGTCGCCGTGCTCAGCTCGCGTATTTCCACGCTGACAGAGCACTTCAAGACCCACAAGAAAGACAACCACGGCCGCCGTGGTCTGCTCAAGATGGTCGCGACACGCCGTAAACTCCTCGACTACGTCAAGTCCAAGGACGAAGCGCGCTATCAGGACCTGATCAAGCGTCTGGGCCTGCGCCGCTAAGGCCAGCCAACCCGAACCGGATCAAGCCGCGCAGCCCCACAGGATGCGCGGCTTTTTTCTTTTTGCGCCGCTCCCTTCGCCCCGGCGCATCGACCCACTTGCAGAGGCCGCAAAATGACCCTACGGATTTGATCAAATGATCCACCGGGGAGGCTCTGATCATGCAAAAGACCGTCGTAAACAGCTGGAACGAGTGGGACCCGCTGCACCATGTCATCGTTGGCCGCGCTGACGATTGCCACATCCCGCCGGAAGAACCCGCGCTCGATGCGAAAGTCCCCGAAGACAGCGATATGCGCGGTCAATGGGGCCGTCGCCCCCAAGATACCATCGACCGGGCGAACGAACTGCTCGACGGTTTCGCAAAACAGCTGCAGGACCGCGGTATCCGCGTTGACCGCCCCGACAGCATCGACCACTCCAAACCCGTCACCACGCCCGATTTCCACACCGACAGCCAGTTCGGCTGCATGCCGCCGCGCGACGTGCTGCTGACGGTCGGCTCGGAAATGCTCGAGGCCACGATGAGCTACCGCTGCCGCTGGTTCGAATACCTCAACTACCGCCCCCTGATGCAGCGGTATTTCAATGAGGACCCTAATTTCCGTCACGAATCCGCCCCCAAACCGCGGCTGACGGACGCGGATTACCACCCCGATTACCTGTCGGAGAAAATCGGCGATGCAAAACGGCTCGAATGGGCCGCCAAGAAATTCTTCGTCACCACCGAAGAAGAACCGCTTTTCGACGCGGCGGACGTCCTGCGCTTTGGCCGCGATCTGGTGGTGCAACACGGGTTCACCACCAATCTCAAGGGCATCGAATGGCTGCGCCGGCACTTCCCCGACCACCGCGTGCACACCGTCAACTTCCCCGGTGATCCCTACCCGATCCACATCGACGCGACATTCACACCGCTGCGGCCGGGCCTGATCCTCAACAATCCGCAGCGTCGCCTGCCCGACGACCAGCGCGCGATGTTCGAGGCAAACGACTGGGAAATCGTCGATGCGGCGCAGCCCGCGCACAACACGCCACCGCCGCTGTGCTACTCTTCGACATGGCTGTCGATGAACGTGCTGGTGCTCGACCCGAAAACCGTCTGCGTCGAAAAATCCGAGGTCTATCAGGCCGAACAGATGGACAAACTGGGCATGAACGTGGTCGAGGTCGACCTGCGCGATGCCTACGCCTTCGGCGGCGGTCTGCACTGCTGCACCGCCGATGTGTACCGCGAAGGCACCTGCGAAGATTATTTTCCGTCGCTCTCCGGCTAGATCGGCATGTTGTCGAACATGTCGTCAAACGCATCGTCGTCCAGCCGCCGCTTCATCCGCTGAAGCCGCGGCGGGACGGGGTCGCCGCTTACGATCAACTTCGACATCAGCCGGTTCACATCCGCGCGCAGGCGCAAATGCTGGCTTGATCCGGCCTGTGTCGTGCGCCGTTCCAGCGCGTCGAGTGTTTCGATCAGTTTGGAATTACACGTATCGATCCGCATCATCGTTCCTCCCCAGGCGATTCTACCCACAGTTTAACCGCTATGGCGGGTCCATGCGTTAACGTTTCCACCAATCTGCGGCGATTTGCCGACCGCACACGGCACGGGGCGCGGCCCCCACCGGCACCGCGCCCCGAAAATCCAGCTGACCCAACAGCTTGCGGCTACCGGCGGCCGAAAAGCCCGCGTTTCGCTTTGCGCTCCGCCCCGAAATCGTAGCCGTGGCTTTCGAAAAACGCGCGCACCTGCGGTGTCAGCATGCCGCGCCCGCTGGCGTATTGCGGCAGATCAAACCCGCCACCGTAGTTCAGCTCGACAATCATCGGCCCGTCGGGCGTGATGGCGATATCCGTGGATTGATAGGCGATGGGCGCAAACAGAGATGCCGCCTTGGCGTTGATCTCGCGCAGCGTGTCCCAATGCGGCAGCGTCAGCCCCATCAACCCCGCCACCTGCGGATGGTCCTCGTGGAATGTGACCTCGAACTTGCCGCGCTCCGCCACGGTGCGGATCACGCCGGTCTCCACGTCCACGTCGCACGCCAGATTGCCCGGCCGCCAGAACGCATCGGCGATGTTGTCGCCCTGCGGCAGCTTGATCACCGCCTGCGGGCAATGGATCCCGTCATCGGTGACCAGATTGATCATCCGCACCGTGGCAAGGGCACCGGCATAGGCCGCGAACCCCTCGTGATTGCGCAAGGTCCGCTGCAACACATAGGGATTGTCGCCCACGAAATCGGACATGAACGCCTCATAGCGCATCGGCGCATGACCCGCGCAGGTGATATGCGTCTGGTCGGCGTCCGTGACATGGAACACGCCAAAGCTGACCATACCGCCAAGGATTTTGCCGAAAATACCGCTGTCGGCGTGGGCCAGCACCAGATCGCGCAGGGCATCTGCGGTCGTGATCTTGTCAATCGACGGATAGCTGCGCGCCGATCTGTCGATCACGCCCACGATCCCCGGCACGGGCACGCCGCCCGCCTCCATCAGCATCGTGGCCAGCACCTTGTCCTCTGCGGCACCGCTCCAGCTTTGGTCGTTGCAGGCATGTGCCATCGGCCAGTGCAGATCGTTCGAGATATAGGCGGCGCGGTCCGCATCGCTGTGCGCGTCGGTGCGAAACAGCCCGTTGCGGATGTACTCGACCATGTTCAGACGGCTGTGCGATTTGGAGATCTGTCCGAAATCACGCTGGATCTGCAGGGGCGACCGGCCGCTTTCGCGCGCCGCATAGATCAGCAGATCCTTGTGGTCGTTGTCGCGTGCGGCGTAATAGCTGCTCTTGTCGAGATCGGCGGCGCTAATGGGCGTTTGAACGTTCATTTTCTGATCCAGTCCATGCAATTCAATAGGTTTGTTCACGATATGGCATCAATCATCGGGGCAGAGTTGGGCGAAAATAGGGCGATTTGTCGGATTATTCGGTAATTTCGCGCAATCCGGCGGCGAAGTGCCCCTGCGGCACCCTGCGGCGCGCCGCTCTCTTTCCATCGGTGGTGTTCTGATGTATGCGCGACCCATCAGAAGAACGGCGCCCGGACCCCAGCGCCTGCAATGACGTGGTGCCACATGACTTATGCACCGGGGTCAGAGGGAATACGCCCTCTATGCAATGGCCAATGGGCCAACACAGGAAACGATGATGTTCAACGAAGTGAAGAAAAGCATGCAGTGGGGCGAAGAAACGCTCACACTCGAAACAGGTAAGGTTGCACGCCAGGCAGACGGCTCGGTGATCGTGACGTACGGCGAAACCTCCGTCATGGCCAACGTGACATTCGCCCGCCAGCAAAAACCCGGTCAGGATTTCTTTCCGCTGACCGTACACTACAACGAAAAATATTACGCTGCGGGTAAAATCCCCGGCGGTTTCTTCAAGCGTGAGGCCCGCCCCACCGAGAAAGAAACACTCACCAGCCGCCTTATCGACCGTCCGATCCGCCCGCTGTTCGTCCCCGGCTTCAAAAACGAAGTTCTGGTGATGTGCACCGTGCTGAGCCACGATCTGGTCAATGACCCCGACATGGTTGCGATGATCGCCGCCTCCGCCGCGCTGACCATCTCCGGCGCGCCGTTCATGGGTCCGATCGCGGCCTGCCGCGTGGGCTTCGAGGGTGGTGACTACATCCTGAACCCCGAAATCGACGACATGCAGGACTTGCGCCTGAACCCCGATCAACGCCTTGATCTGGTTGTCGCGGGCACCAAAGACGCCGTGATGATGGTCGAATCCGAAGCCTACGAGCTGACAGAAGCCGAAATGCTGGGTGCGGTGAAATTCGCGCACGAGCAAATCCAGCCCGTCATCGACCTGATCATCGATCTGGCCGAAGATGCCGCGAAAGAGCCGTTCGACTTCCAGCCCGTTGATTATTCCGACCTCTTCGAGGCCGTGAAATCCGCAGGCGAAGAAGAAATGCGCGCCGCTTTCGCCATCGCCGACAAGCAAGAACGCACCGCAGCCGTTTCTGCCGCCCGCGACACCATCAAGGGCAAGCTGTCGGACGAGCAACTGGAAGACGCCAACCTCGGCTCCGCCATGAAAAAGCTCGAAGCCTCCATTCTGCGCGGCGACGTTGTCAAAACTGGCACGCGGATCGACGGGCGCAAAACCGACGAAATCCGTGACATCGTCAGCCAGACAGGCCTGCTGCCCCGGACCCACGGCTCCGCGCTGTTCACCCGTGGTGAAACGCAAGGTCTGGTCGTGACCACATTGGGCACCGGCGACGACGAGCAGTTCATCGACGCGCTGCACGGCAACTTCAAATCCAACTTCCTGCTGCACTATAACTTCCCGCCCTATTCGGTTGGCGAAGTGGGTCGCGTGGGCCCTCCCGGCCGCCGCGAAATCGGTCACGGGAAACTGGCGTGGCGCGCGCTGCAGGCTGTCCTGCCCGCGGCAACCGACTTCCCCTACACCATCCGCGTCGTGTCCGAGATCACTGAATCGAACGGCTCCTCCTCGATGGCGTCGGTCTGCGGTGGCTCCTTGTCGATGATGGACGCGGGCGTGCCGCTGAAATCCGCCGTGGCCGGTGTTGCCATGGGTCTGATCCTCGAAGAGGACGGCTCCTACGCGATTCTGTCCGACATTCTGGGTGACGAAGACCACCTGGGCGACATGGACTTCAAAGTGGCGGGTACCGAAAACGGCATTACGTCGCTGCAGATGGATATCAAGGTCGCAGGCATCACGCCCGAGATCATGGAAAAAGCGCTGGCACAGGCCAAAGACGGCCGCATGCACATCCTTGGCGAAATGTCCAAAGCCATCACCGGCGCGCAGGAATTCTCCGTGCACGCACCGCGCATCGAAACCATGCAGGTGCCAACGGACAAAATCCGCGAAGTCATCGGTTCGGGTGGCAAGGTCATCCGCGAAATCGTCGAAGTGTCCGGCGCCAAGGTCGACATCAACGACGACGGCATCATCAAGATCGCAAGCCCGAACGGCGACGCGATCAAGAAAGCCTACGACATGATCCACTCCATCGTGGCCGAACCCGAAGAGGGCGCAGTCTACACCGGTACAGTGGTCAAGATCGTCGATTTCGGTGCCTTCGTGAACTTCTTCGGAAAACGCGACGGTCTGGTGCACGTGTCCCAGATCGAGAACCGCCGCCTGAACCACCCTTCGGACGTTCTGAAGGAAGGTCAGGAAGTCAAAGTCAAACTGCTCGGCTTTGACGACCGCGGCAAGGTGCGCCTGTCGATGAAAGTGGTCGATCAGGAAACCGGCGAAGAAGTCAAAAAAGAAGAGAAAGCGGACGACTAAACGTCCCTCTTCCGATGTGACAGATCAAAGGCCCCCGGCGCCCGCCGGGGGCCTTTTTCGATCCCCGACCGGCCCCGCCGCACGCCCGCGAAACCCGGCGATATTCGCGCAACACTTCCCCGCTCTCGGGATCGTGAGTGCATTTGCATGCAACTTTTTGGCGATACCGGCGTTAACTTACGATTCTTGTATTTTGACGAGGGACACTGCCATGTCTGCGATGAACCGCCGTACACTTCTTGCTTCCGGCCTTGCCACGGGCGCTGGCGCCCTGATGTCGGGCCCCGCCTTTGCCGCCGCTCAGGGATATCAGGTCCCCGACCACCACGCCCCGCGTCTGGTGGACATCCGGTCGCAATTCCAACCCTACGAAATCCACGTCGATCCCGGCCAATACGCCCTCTACTGGACCCTGCCCAACAACGAGGCGATCCGCTACGTGGTCGGCATCGGCCGCGAGGGGCGCTACACACCCGGCACCTTCCGCGTGCGGCGCAAGGCCGAATGGCCCTCCTGGACCCCGACCAAGGCCATGATCCGCCGCGAGCCGGAGATCTATGCCAAACACGCCGGCGGCATGCCCGGCGGTCCCGGCAACCCGCTCGGCGCGCGCGCGCTTTACCTGTATAAAGGCAACCGCGACACGTACCTGCGTATCCACGGCACACCCAATCCCCGTTCCATCGGCACCCGTGTGTCAAACGGCTGCGTGCGGATGGTCAATTCCCACGTGGAACAGCTTTACGAATACGTGCCCAACGGCACCCGCGTTGTGCTGCACTAACAAAAAAACGGCCGCAGCGCTGCGGCCGTTTTTCGTTTCTGGCCCCATGGCCGGTATCAGCTTGGCGCTTTGGTTGTGCGCAGATACGGCAGAACCGTCGTGAACTCGCCGAATTTCGCCTTGGCATCCTCGTCCGACACGGTCGCGGGGATGATCACATCGTCACCCACATTCCAGTTCGCAGGCGTCGCAACACCCTTGCCCGTTGAGGTCTGCAACCCGTCCAGCGCACGCAGCACTTCGGCGAAATTGCGGCCCACCGTCATCGGATAGGTCATCGACAGCTTCAGCTGCTTGTCCGGTCCGATGATGAACACCGACCGCACTGTCGCGCTGTCCGCAGGGGTGCGGCCATCGGGCATGTAAGCTTCGGCAGGCAACATATCAAAAGCCTTCGATACCGTCAGATCGCCATCGGCGATGATCGGGAAACCGGCGGTCGTGCCGGCGACCTTCTCGATGTCGCCCTTCCACTTCTTGTGGTCCTCGACACCGTCCACCGACACGCCGATCACCTTGGTGCCGCGCTTTTCCCATTCGTCGCTCAACTGTGCCACGGCACCGAATTCGGTTGTGCAAACGGGCGTGAAATCCTTGGGGTGGGAAAACAGGATGGCCCAGCTGTCGCCGATCCATTCGTGCAGGTTGAACGTCCCCTTGTCGGTTTCGACCTTCAGGTCAGGGATAGTATCGTTGATGCGCAAACCCATCTCAGGATCCTCCTTAGCAATTGCGTTGCCCCTAACCTAGTCATTTGACCGGCAAGTTGCATCCCCTCTCTTGCCCGCGCCCTGCGCGCCTGACAGAGTGCGCGCAAACCACCGTCGCACACGCCCGGTAACCGACATTCATCAAGGAGCATCACCATGCTGGAGAAACGCAACTTCTACATCAACGGCGCGTGGGTCGCCCCCGCCAAAGCCAACGACTTTGCCGTGATCGACCCCTCGACCGAAGAACAATGCGCCGTCATTTCGCTGGGCGATCAGGCCGACACCGACGCCGCAGTCGCCGCCGCCCGCGCCGCCTTTGACGGCTGGTCACAAACCCCCAAGGAAGAGCGCGCCGCACTGATCCAGAAACTGGCCGAGGTCTATGACCGCCGTCAGGAAGAAATGGCGCAAGCCATGTCGATGGAGATGGGCGCCCCCATCAACCTCAGCCGCGCCCAACAGGTCGGCGCAGGCAGCTGGCATATCGGCGGCTTTCTCAAGGCCTTCGAGAATTTCAGCTTCGAGCGTGATTTCAACGCCACCGAAAAAACGCTGCTGGAACCCATCGGTGTCTGCGCCCTGATCACCCCGTGGAACTGGCCAATGAACCAGATCATCCTCAAGGCGATCCCGGCCATGGCCACCGGCTGCACCATGGTGCTCAAACCCTCCGAGATCGCACCGCTCTCCGGTCTGCTTTTTGCGGAATTCGTGGACGAGGCCGGCTTCCCCCCAGGTGTGTTCAACATGGTCAACGGCGACGGCGCGGGCGTGGGCAGCCAGCTCTCGGCGCACCCGCAGGTCGATATGGTCAGCTTTACCGGGTCCACCCGCGCGGGCATCGCGATCTCCAAGGCCGCCGCCGATACGCTCAAACGCGTCAGCCTCGAACTGGGCGGCAAGGGCGCCAACATCATCTTCGAGGACGCCGACCCCAAAGCCGCCAAAGCCGGCGCAATCCGCTGCTTCCGCAACTCGGGCCAATCGTGCAACGCACCGACCCGCATGCTGGTGCATAAATCGCGCTACGACGAAGCGGTGGAAATGGCGTCCGAGGTGGCGACAAACACCCACGTCGGCCCCGCTTCCGAAGAAGGCAAACACATCGGCCCCGTCGTGTCGGAACTGCAATTCAACAAGATCCAGACGCTAATCGAAAAAGGTATGGAAGAAGCCCGGCTCACAGCCGGAGGCCTCGGCCGCCCCGACGGGCTCAACCGCGGATACTACGTCAAACCCACAGTGTTTGCAGACGTGACGAACGATATGACAATCGCGCGCGAAGAAATCTTCGGGCCGGTCCTGTCGATCATCCCCTTCGAAACCGAAGAAGAAGCCATCGCCATCGCCAATGACACCCCTTACGGCCTCACCAACTACATCCAGACCACCGACGACGAAAAACGCCGCCGCGTTGCCCGCCGTCTCCGGTCGGGAATGGTAGAAACCAATGGGCAGGGCTTTGCGCAGGGCTCTCCTTTCGGTGGCTATAAGCAATCAGGCAACGGCCGCGAAGGCGGTATCTTCGGGCTCGAAGAATTCTGCGAGGTCAAAGCAGTCTCAGGCTGGGCCGCCGAGTAATCTCCTTAAGGCGCGGCGCATGGTTGCAAATGTGGATTGAGTTTAAGAGCAAGGCGAAGCCGCTGCGGCAGCGTTTAATCGTATCTTAATCATCCAGCCGCACTGTCGGAACGCGCGGACAGCTGGAGAGCGACCCCGCGTGCAAGGTGAAGCCCCGCTTTTGTCAGATCACGGCAAAAGCGGGGTCATCCCTCACTTCATCTTGCCCTTTAAACTCATTCCGACCTGTCAAAATGGCGCCGGGGTCCGAATTTTGACCGACCGGCCACCCTCGGGGTGCTTGAAGCGCAGCTCTTCGGAGTGCAGCATCAACCGGTCGAACGCCCGCGCGGGGCCAGTGGCATAAAAAGGATCACCCAGAATCGGATGCCCGAGCGCGAGCATATGCACCCGCAGCTGATGGCTGCGGCCTGTATGCGGGGTCAGCCGGACGCGGGCGGTGGTCTGCTCGTCTTTCACAACCCGCCAATCCGTCTGCGCCGATTTTCCCGTCTCGTGGCACACTTTTTGCAGCGGCCTGTTCGGCCAGTCCACGATCAGCGGCAGATCAACTGTCCCTGTCTTCTCCGCGGGCACACCCCAGACCCGCGCGACATAGGTCTTGCGCGTCATGCGCTTTTCGAACTGCAGCCCCAGATGCCTTTGTGCGTGGGGCGTCAGCGCAAAGATCATGACGCCCGATGTGTCGCGGTCCAACCGGTGTACCAAAAGCGCGTCGGGAAATGCGGCCTGTACACGGCTCAACAGACAGTCGGCCAGATGCGGGCCCTTGCCGGGCACCGACAGCAAGCCGCTCGGCTTATCCACCAGCACTACCTGGCTGTCCTCGTGCAGGATTTCGAGCGGGCCATCCGGCGGGTCATACAGAGTGTCCATGCCCCCCACGTCTCAGAATTCAGGGGCCGGTGCAACCCGCAGCTACCGCGCTGCGGCACCGCGCATCTGGCGCACCATGGCGCCGGTGTACACGATCAACGCAAGCCAGATCAGCGGAAAGGCAATCATCCGTGCGCGGCCCATCTCTTCACCGAACACAAACACCGCCGTCAGAAAAATCATGGTCGGCGCGACGTACTGCAAAATACCGATGGTCGACAGGCGCAGCAGTTTCGCACCGTTGGCATAAAGAAGCAAAGGCACTGCTGTGACCGCGCCGCATCCCACCAGCAACCATGTCGTCGGCAGATCGCCAGCCGTGAAATGGCTTTGCCCCGTTGCCTGTAGCACCCCCAGATATCCGAGCGCCGGACCCAGCAGGATCAGAACCTCAAGCAAAAATCCCTGGTTCGGTCCGATGGGCAGGCTCTTTTTCGCGAGCGCGTAGAAGCCCCAACTCAGCATCAGCGCCAGCGCGACCCACGGCGGCCTTTGCGCATCAAGCAGCAGAACCAGCACGGCAACCCCCGCAATCGCGACCGCCACCAGCTGCGCCCGGTTCAGCCTTTCACGCAGCACCACCGCCGCGAGAAAAACGCTGAACAGCGGATTGATATAGTATCCGATCGCCGCATCCAGCGCCTGACCGGCGGCAATGGCATAGACATACACGCCCCAGTTCAACGAGATCAGCGCCGCGGTCACGCATCCCATCAGCAGCGTGCGCGGTGACGACAGCGCCGCACGCACGCTGGCCGTGCGGCCCAGCACCACAAGAACCACCAGCGCAATCGGCACCGACCACAGGATGCGGTGCGCCACGACTTCGGCCGCGGGCACATGGCTCAGCGCCTTCATATAAAGCGGCAGGAACCCCCACAGCACATAGGCTCCCATCGCAAAGGCCAGCCCCTGCGGTGTGTCCTGATCCTGTGTCGGCAAGCTGGTGGTGGGGCTGCGCATCCGGTGTCTCCGATCTGACCCAAGAGGTAGGTCAAACCGCAAATCATAGAAAGCGCTAGATTGTACCCGTTACACCTTTACCCGTTCGGACGCGGGATCGTACATCGGCTTGAGCGAGACCTCCGCCTGCACCCGCGTTCCCGCCACATCGATCTCGTAGCGCGAACCAAGCACATCGGCGGGCCGCTCTCCCGGGCAGGGCACATACCCCAGCCCCATCGCCCCACCCAGATGGTGACCGTAGGCCCCGGACGTCAGGTAGCCGACAATCTCGCCGTCGCGCAGAATCGGTTCATTGTGGTACAGCAGCGGCTCGGGATCGGTGAGCCGGAACTGCAGCAGCCGCGATTGCAGCCCCGTTTCCTTTTTCTCCAGCACCGCAGCGCGCCCGATGAAATCGGGTTTGGCGGTTTTCACGGCAAAGCCCAGACCGGCCTCCAGAACGTGGTCTTCCGAGGTGATGTCATGGCCGAAATGCCGGAACCCTTTTTCGATACGGCACGTGTCCATCATGTGCATCCCGCACAGGCGCATGCCAAAGTCCTGTCCCGCCTCGAACAGCGTCTTGAACACATGGGCGGCCTGATCGGCGCTGACATAGACTTCCCAACCCAATTCGCCCACATAGGTCACGCGGTGCACCCGCGCCATCCCCATGCCGATCTCGATCTGCTGTGCTGTGCCAAAGGGGTTCGCCGCCGTGCTGAAATCATTGGGCGACACCGCCTGCAACAGCTCGCGCGACCGTGGTCCCATCACCGCCAGCACGCCTTCTCCGGCCGTCGTGTCGGTGATGACCACGTTAAAATCACCGAGGTGGCGGCGCATCCACGTCTCGTCGGCCAACCGTGTCGCCGCCGGCGTCACCACCAGATAGGCAAATTCCGACAGGCGCGTCACGGTGACATCCGCCTCGATCCCGCCCCGCTGGTTGAGGAACTGGGTATAGACGATCTTGCCCACCGGCACCGAATAATCGCCGCCACCCACGTGGTTCATGAAGGCCTCCGCGTCACGGCCTTCCACACGGATCTTGCCGAAGGACGACATGTCGTAAAGGCCCACGTTCTGGCGCACTGCCAGATGTTCGTCGCGGACGTTGGTGAAAAAGTTCTGGCGTGCCCAGCTGTACTGGTAGGCGCGCTCCTGACCAGGCCGGGCGAACCAGTTGGCGCGCTCCCACCCGGCCAGCTCTCCCATCACCGCACCTTGCTCCAGCAACTGGGTGTGGAACGGGGTGCGGCGCACGCCCCGCGCGGTTTTCTTTTGCAGATAGGGATAGTGATCGGCATAAAGCAGGCCCAGCGTTTCGGTGCTGCGTGCCTGCAGATAGGTCCGGTTGCCCTGAAACGGCTGCATCCGGCCAATGTCCACATCGCCCAGATCGAACGGTTTCTGGCCCTCGTCCATCCACTGCGCCAGCGCCATACCCGCGCCACCCGCCGACTGGATCCCGATGGAGTTGAACCCTGCCGCGACCCAGACATTGTCCATTTCGGGGGCTAGCCCTAGGTGATAGGCGTCGTCGGGCGTGAACGATTCCGGTCCGTTGAAAAACGTGTGTATCCCCGCTTCGGCCAGCATCGGCATCCGTTCGACCGCCCGTTCGAGGATCGGCTCGAAATGGTCGAAATCCTCGGGCAGCTGGTCGAATTCGAAATCCTTCGGAATATCCAGCGTCCACGGCTTGGCCACCGGTTCGAACGCGCCCAGCAGCATCTTGCCCGCGTCTTCCTTGTAGTAGGCGCATTCATCGGGCACCCGCAGCACCGGCAACTGGGTCAGACCGGGAATGGCCTCGGTCACGATGTAGAAATGCTCGCAGGCATGCAGCGGCACGTTGACGCCCAGCATCCGGCCCACCGAATGGCCCCACATGCCGCCACAATTGACCACGTGATCGGCGGTGATGTGGCCGGTCTCGTCGCCGCGCTGCCAATCGACACCGGTGATGCGGCGGCCATCGCGGGTCACGCCGGTGGCGGCGGTCCGCTCGATCACCCGTGCGCCCCCCTGCCGCGCGCCCTTGGCCAGCGCCAGCGCGATGTTGGCCGGATCGCCCTGCCCGTCCTTGGGCAGATACACCGCCCCCGTGACGCCCTCGATGTTCAGATGCTCATAGCGTTGCTTGACCTCGGCGGCGCTGATCTCCTCGACCTCGACACCGAAGGCCCGCGCCATCGCGGCCTGCCGCAGGATCTCCTCATGCCGTTCGCCGGTGAGCGCTGCGGTAATCGATCCAACCCGCTTGAACCCCGTCGCCACGCCGGTCTCGGCCTCCAGATTGCCGTAGAGCTCTTGGGAATACTTCGCCAGCTTGGTCATGTTGGCACTGGCGCGCAGCTGCGCGATCAGACCCGCCGCGTGCCATGTCGTCCCCGACGTCAGCTGCTTGCGTTCCAGCAGCACAACGTCCTTCCACCCCAGTTTCGTCAGGTGATACGCCACCGAACAGCCGATAACGCCACCCCCGATGATGACCACGCGGGCGTGGGCCGGAACATCTGCCATGAGCTTGCCTTTCTAAACGATCGTGTATCCCGCGCCCGTCAGGCGGCGGTTGATTTCGGCGATGTGGGCGGGCCCCACTTCACAGCAGCCCCCCACGATTGTGGCCCCCGCATCGACCCAGCGCATGACCTGATCGGCATAGCGCGCGGGCGTGAAATCACGGCGCAGACGCAACGCGGCGACGGTTGGATTATCCTCGAGAAACCCGTCCGTAATCCGCTCGAACCCGTTGGCGTAGGCGCCAAAGGGCAATCCCCGCCCGGCGAGGATGTCCAGCGCCGCGGGGATCGCTTCGGGGGTGGAGCAATTGACCAGCACCGCATCGGGATCAACGGCGGCCACCGCCTCCTCCAGCGGCTCGCCAGAACGCAGCGCGGTGCCGTCCTCGTCGCTTACGGTAAACGCGAGCCAGACCGGTTTGCCCGCCGCGCGCGCGCCCTCCAGCACGTCGCGGCCATGGGCGATGGACGCCACGGTTTCGCACAGCATCAGATCACAGCGCGGCGCCAGCAGCGTGGCCACTTCGGCAAACAGCGGCACCGCCTCTTCCGGCGCGGGGTGCAGATCGGGGCGGTAGGACGCCCGCAGCGGCCCGACAGACCCGGCAATCCGGGCCGATCCGCAGTCCGCCGCTTCCTCCAGCGCCTTGGCATGCAGCGCCTCGAACCGGTCGTGCAGCGGCGTCTGCGCCAGCCGGTCGCGGTGAATGGCATAGGTGTTGGTGGTGGCCACCGTGGCACCCGCGCGGGCGAAATCGCGGTGGACTTCGGCCACCATGCCGGGGTGATCCACCATCACTTGGGTCGACCACAGGGGCGTCGGGGTGTCGGGGCTGCGGTGGATCAGTTCCTGACCCATGCCGCCGTCCAGAAGGGTAATTTCAGTCATGCTTTTATCCGTGTGTTTTCAGGGTCCCAAAGGGGCTGATCGGGCTCTACCACCGCACGGCGCAATTGACCAAAGACGTTTATCTCCACCTCGGTGCCGGGCTGGGCCAGATCGGCACGGATGGTGCCCAGCGCGATGGCCTTGCCCACCCGGTGACCCCAGTCGGCGCTGGTGGTTTCGCCCACCACCTCGCCGCCGTACACCACCGGCGACATATAGGGCGCGTCCTGTTCGCCCGCCTCCACCGTCATCGTGACAAAGCGTTTGGCCACACCGGCATCGCGCTCGCCCACCAGCGCCGCCTTGCCGCGGAAATCCTGCGGCTTGTCGAACTTGACCCAGCGGTCCAGACCGGCCTCCAGCATCGAATAGTCGGTGGACAGATCGCCCTTCCACGTGCGGTATCCCTTTTCGATCCGCATGGAATTGAGCGCGTACATCCCGAAAGGCGCCGCACCCGCCGCACGCACCGCGTCATAAACGGCGGCGCTGTCGTCAAAGGCGGTGTGCACCTCCCAGCCCAGCTCACCGGCAAAGGACACGCGCAACAGCTTGGCGGGTTTGCCCGCAACGGTCGCATCCTGCACCGACATCCATGTGGCGTGCAGATCGGCGCCCTCGGTCAGCCCGTCAAGCACCGCGCGCGATGCAGGGCCGGTCACCAGCAACGTCGACCAATCCCGCGTAATGTCCGACAGGCTCAGGCTCCCGTCCGCGGGCAGCGCCTTTTGCAGCAGCTCGAAATCGTGCCACAGGGCCACCGCCGCCGTCATCAGCCAGAACTCGTCCTCGGCCCAGCGGATCACGGTCATCTCCGTCAGGATACGGCCCCGCGTGTCGGTGAAATAGGCCAGGTTCATGCGGCCCACCTTGGGCAGCGCACCGGTGATCTGGCCGCGCAGCCACTCTGCCGCGCCCGCACCCGACAGCGCATACCGCGAAAATCCGGGCATATCCAAAACGCCCGCGTGGTCGCGCACTGCCGCCACCTCTTCTGCGATGCGCGGCGCCCACGGGCCGTTGCGGTCCCAGGTCTGGGTCGCCTCTTCGGATGTGTCGTCACCGGGCTTGGCAAACCAGTTCGCCCGCTCCCACCCGTTATAGGCCCCCATCTGTGCACCGGCGTCCAGCAGGCTCTGGTGGTTCGGCGACAGCTTCTTGTCGCGGCCCGCGGGCCATTCGTGATGCGGGAAATGCATCGCGTATTCGTGGCCGTAGGTCTCCAGCGCCTTGGCGTGACAATAATCATGGTCGCAATAATCGGTATAGCGGCGCGGATCGACCGACCACATGTCCAGCTCGGTCTCGCCGTGCATGATCCATTCGGCCAGCACCTTGCCCGCGCCCCCGCCCTGCGCGATGCCAAAGGTAAACGAATGGCCCTCGAACGCGTTCTTGACGCCGGGCATCGGGCCGATCATCGGCAATCCGTCGGGGGCATAGGGGATCGGGCCGTTGATGTTGCGCTCCACACCGCCCTCTCCCAGCAAGGGCAGACGCGCCATCGCGTCCTCGATATAGAACTCCAATCGCTCCAGATCATCGGGGTACAGCTGGAAACTGAAATCCTCGGGCATCGGATCGTCGGGCGTGACCCAATGCGCCTTGCAGTTGCGCTCGTAGGGGCCAAGGTTCAGCCCGTGTTTGTCCTGCCGCAGGTAATAGCTGATTTCGGGGTCGCGGATCATCGGCATCTTCTGGCCGCGCTCCTTGGTATAGGCCTCCAGCTCTGGCAGCTGCCCGGTCAGGAAATACTGGTGGCTCATCACCACCATCGGCACGGTGCGCCCGCCGAACGGCTTGAACATCTCGCCCACGCGTTGCGCGTAATAGCCCGCGCAGTTGACGACATACTGGGCGCGGATCTCGCCCTTGTGGGTCTTGACGATCCACTCGTCACCGTCGCGGTCCAGCCCGGTCAGGGGGCAGAACCGCTCGATCCGGCCACCGGCATCGCGGGCCCCCTTGGCCAGGGCCTGCGTCAGCTGCGCGGGGTCGATATCACCGTCCAGCGGATCCCAAAGCCCGCCCGCCAGATCATGGGTCTCCATGAACGGATTGTGGGCCTTCAACTCATCGGGCGAGCAGATATCCATCGTCAGCCCCTGCGCCGCCGCCTGTGCCGCGATCTTCTCGAATTCCTGCATCCGCTCCTTGGAGTGGGCCAGCCGGATCGCGCCGGTGACGTGGTAGTTCATCGGATAATCCACGTCCTCGGCCAGACCGCGGTACATCTCGGCGCCGTAGCGCTGCATGTTCATCACCGCCCAGTTGGGCGCAAAATTGGGGCAATTGCCCGCCGCATGCCACGTCGATCCCGCGGTCAGCTCGTTCTTTTCGAGCAGCACACAGTCGTCCCACCCCGCACGGGCCAGATGGAACAGGGTCGAGGTGCCGACAACACCGCCCCCGATGATGACGACACGGGCCGTGGTTGGAAAATCGCTCATGTTTCTTGCTCCTCCTGACGGACGTCGTCCGTGATGTCGTAGTAATCGCCCTTGTCGGCGGTAAAGATATGGCGCTCCAGCCGCAGACCGGTGGGACCGTCCAGCGCGCCAAGGGCCACGCCGGTGTCGGGGTCCGCATGACCCTTCCAGAACAGGAACGATCCGCAGGTGGGGCAAAAGCCGCGCCTTGCCTGCGGACTTGCGGCATACCACGCGGGTGTGCCGGTGATGCGCAAATCGGCGTCCATGACCTGAACCGCGGCCCAGTAATGGCCCGACTGCTTGCGACACTGGCCGCAGTGACAGGCCGCCGGATCCCGCGCGGCGCCGGACGCCTCAAAGGTGATGGCCCCGCACAAACAGCTGCCTTTCAGCATCTCACGTTCTCCCCGGCGTGGCGGCACTGCCCAGCAGCAGACCGTAAACGATGAAACAGGCGCCCATGACGCGGCGAACCCAGACGTTGAAAACCGCCCCCAAAGCGGCCCGCCCGATCCCCGCGCCCAGCGCAGTGAAACCGGTATAGCTGAGCGCGGTCAGGGTCAGCGCCGTGGGCACGATCACCCCCATCTGGCTCCAGATCGGCACATCGGGCTGCACGAATTGCGAAAACGCCGCGAGATATCCGGCCACGCTCTTGGGGTTGATCGTCGCGATGGCCAGCGCCCGCAGATACACCGACGACGCGGGGCGGCTGTCTACGGCGACGGGACGCTTGGCCATGATCCAGCCCCGCACCCCCAGATAGATCAGAAAAGCCGCACCCAGCAGTTTGGCCACGGTAAACGCGGCGGGCGATGCCGCAATCAACGCGGTCACGCCCAGCGCCGACAGGCCCAGAAACAGCGCCGCCTGCGTCAGGATCGCCAACACCCCCACAAGCGCCCGGCGAAAGCCCAGCGTCATGCCGTTGGTGATGCAATTGACCGCATTGGGACCCGGCGTTGTGACAAACACCAGCCAAAACAGGGCAAATACGATCCACGCGTCCCAGCTCATGTTAATACACCGGCGGGGCGATGACCCAGATCGCAACCGCCTCGCGGTCGGACCGGTTTGCCCAGCGGAACGGCTCTCCACGGATGCGGAAACTGTCCCCTTCGGTCAGGCTGTGCACCGTGCCGTCAATCTCGATCTCCAGCGTGCCGGCAAGCAGATATCCGACCTCCTGCGTGGGGCGCTGCACCGTTTCCCTGATCCGGCTGTGCGGCATGAAGGTGGAATGGACCACCTCGAAATCATCGGTCAGATCGGGGGACAGAAGCTCTTCGACCAGACCGGCCGCGCGCGACCCGATGGGCCTGCGCCCCTGCGCGCGCACGATGAAATCCTGCTCCTGCACGCGCCCGGGGTTCTGGCGGAACAGGCTCGACAACGAGACATCCAGTGCGCGGGCGATCAGACGCAGATCTTCCATCCCCGGCTCGGACATGCCCCGCTCGACCTGGCTGAGCCATCCCACGGACCGCCCCAGCACATCGCCCAGCGCGCTCAGCGTCAGGCCCCGCGCCTTGCGCAGGGCGCGCAGATCGGCACCAAGCGTCTGGGGCTGTGAGGGATCGGAATGGATCATCGCATGGCTCGTCTTCGCGCTGGTGAAAATTTCACCCGTTTTTTCATCGCTAATGGATATGGGGCGAGTCGCGCAAGAGGTTTTTGGGTGACAGGTTGACGTGACGTTCACAAACACAGGTGACAGGCCGGACCGCCGTTCCCTAAGTTCTGCCAACGACCCAAAGCGCCGATCAACGGGGCATGGTATTGAGCAGGACATATACATGAACACTGGAATTGACGTCGTCATCCCGTGGGTGGACGGCAATGACCCCGCCCATGTGGCAAAACGCAAACGCTACGCCGACACGGGCAAGGCCGACAGCAACGCAAGCCCGCCCCTCGAATATGATCTGGACGTGCGGTGGGACAACTTCGATGAAATCACGATCTGTCTGTGGTCGATCCACAATTTCATGGGATGGGTGCGGCGGATCTGGATCATCACCGACAATCAGACCCCCGATTTGAGCAGCCTGCCCCCCCGGTTCCGCGACAAGATCACCATTGTCGACCACACCGAGATCTTCGCGGGCTTCGAAGACGTGCTGCCGACCTTCAACTCCGCCACCATCGAATGCGGCGCCCTGCGCATACCCGGGCTCGCCGACCACTTCATCCTGTTCAACGATGATGTATTCGCCACCGGACCGCTCAGCCCAGATGATTTCATCAAGGACGGCAAGATCGTCGTGCGCGGCAAGCCGGAGCAGCGTCTGGGTCGGGGCGAAACGCTCTGGTCCAAACAGATGCGCAACAGCGCGATGCTCGCCGGGATCGATCCGCAAAAAGGGTTTTAGGCGGCCCATATCTGCCACCTGCTCGACCGGCCCCTGCTCGAGGCGCATTTTGCCGCCAATCCGGGCCAGTTCGAACGCAACATCCGGCACCGGTTCCGCCATCCGGACCAGTTCTACCTCGGAGGGCTTGGGGTCAGCCTGATCGTGGAAAGGGGCGACTACGTTCTGGCACCCCCGGATGCCTACATCCACGTTCCCGCGTTTTTCATCGAACAAAAGGCCCCCCAACGCCTGCGCAAGATGCTGGCGCGGCTCAAGGATCCGCAGGTCAAACTGGCCTGCGTCAACAATCTGCGCGTCGCGTCCGAACGGCTGCCCCGCACAATGGAAATCCTGCGCGGCGCGATCCGGTTTCCCTGACCGCCCGCATCAGGCCACGGGGGCGAAAACCTGCGCCAGTATCCGCTCGAGCGCCTCGGCGTCGCGGGCGGTGAAAGCGTCCGGCTGGTCGCTGTCGATATCCAGCACCCCAAGCAACCGGCCCGCGCCATTGCGCACCGGCAGCACCAGTTCCGACCGTGTGGAACTGGCGCATGCGATGTGGCCTTCGAAGCTGTCGACATCTGCGACACGCTGGATTTCCCCCGTCCGCGCCGCAGCGCCGCAAACCCCCCGCGCGAACGGGATGACAAGACACCCGTGCCCGCCCTGGTAAGGTCCGATTTTCAGCACTTCAGGCGCGGTGACGCGGTAAAAGCCGGTCCAGTCAAAGCGCGAATCGCTGTGGTGGATTTCGCAGGCCAGCGTCGCCATCAGCGCCACGGCATCGGTTTCGCCCTCCGTCAGCGACGTGATGGTTGTGGCCAGCGTCCGGTAGTCAACGTGCATGTTGCGTGTCCTGCGAGTGTCGGCGCGGCCCATGGCCGCGTGAGTTTAAAGGGCAAGATGAAGCGGGGCGGTCGCTCGCCGTCGGTCAGGGGCGTTCTATGGCGATGGCCGTGCCTTCGCCACCCCCGATGCAGATCGCCGCGACACCGCGTTTGAGGTCCCGCTTTTCCAGAGCGTTCAACAGGGTCACGATGATCCTTGCGCCCGATGCGCCTATGGGATGCCCCAGCGCACAGGCGCCCCCGTTGACGTTCACGATGTCGTGGCTCACGCCCATTTCGTGCATGAACGCCATGGGTACGACGGCAAACGCTTCGTTGACCTCCCACAGATCGACGGAATTCACGTCCCAGCCGATGGCATCGAGGAGTTTGCGGGTGGCGGGCACGGGGGCGGTGGTGAAAAGCCCCGGCGCCTGCGCATGGCTTGCGTGGCCGACCACATGCGCACGCACGCGCAGCCCCTGCTCTTGCGCGGCGGATTGTGACGCCAGCACCAGCGCCGCCGCCCCGTCCGAGATCGACGAGGCGTTGGCGGCCGTGACCGTGCCTTCCTTGCGAAAGGCGGGTTTGAGGGTCGGGATCTTGTCAGGGCGGGCATTGCCCGGTTGTTCATCCGCATCGACTTTTACCGTCTGGCGACGGTTCGCCACCTCGACCGGGATGATTTCGCCGTCGAATGCACCGCTGTCTTGCGCAGCAATCGCGCGGGACAGGGACGCCAGCGCATATTCGTCCTGCCGTTCGCGGGTAAACTGGTAGGTTTCCGCGCAGTCTTCGGCAAAGGTGCCCATCAGCCGGCCTTTGTCATAGGCATCTTCGAGACCGTCGAGAAACATGTGATCGATCACCTGCCCATGCCCCAGCCGCGCGCCACTGCGCATCTTGGGCAGCACGTAGGGCGCGTTGGTCATCGATTCCATCCCCCCTGCCACCATAACGGCGGCATGGCCCGACGCGATCTGGTCGAACGCCATCATCGCGGCTTTCATGCCCGAACCGCACATCTTGTTGAGTGTGGTCGCAGGCACCTCTTCGCCCAGACCGGCGGCGAAACCGGCCTGCCGCGCGGGCGCCTGCCCCTGCCCTGCGGGCAAGACACACCCCATCAGCACTTCGTCGACCGTTTTGGCCCCCGCGTTCTCGAGCGCCGCGCGGATCGCGGCCCCGCCCAGTGCGGGTGCGGTCATGTCCGCGAATGCGCCCTGAAACCCGCCCATCGGGGTCCGGGATGCCCCTGCTATCACGACCTTTTTCATCACTCTGTCTCCCACGGGGTTACCAGTTCTTAGCTTTTGTGTCCTAGCCCTGTCTAAGAGGCAATGTTTTCAGGAATGTATCATGGAGCTGATCAGTTCAAAAGAACCGCAGGCGCAGGTCATCGCCGTGCGCGAGGACCGCATCGATGCCGCCGTCGCGCTGGCGTTCAAGGACCGTATTCGCGAATTGACCGCCGGGGAAACCGATCCGGTGCTGCTGGACCTGACGCAGGTGGGGTTCATCGATTCAAGCGGGTTGGGTGCGATTGTCGCCGCGATGAAGCATCTCGCGCCGCAGCGGTCGCTGATGCTGGCGGGGCTGACCCCGTCGGTGGAGCGTGTCTTCCGGCTTACCCGCATGGACAGCGTGTTCGAAATCCACACCACCGTCGAGATGGCCCTGTCGTCACGCGCGGCCTGAGCGGGCGCATGCAGCAGAACGATCCGCCCCTCGAACTGGTCTGTTGCGCCCGCAGCTCTGATGCAGCGGCGCGGCAAATCCTGTCGAAAACGCTCGAGGGGCTGGCCCCGATGCGGCTGTCGCGGGATGCGCTGGAATCGGTGGAGCTTTTGCTGGCCGAGGTCATCAACAACATTGTCGAACACGCCTATGCCCCGCCGCAGGCACCCGGGCCCATCACGCTGCATTGTTCGGGGCAGGCCGGTGCGCTGCATTTGCTGGTGGAGGATCATGGCAGGCCCATGCCGCACGAGCAGGCCCCCCGCCACACGGCGCCCGATCTGGACGTTGAGTTGATGGCGCTGCCCGAGGGCGGGTTCGGCTGGCATCTCATCCATACGCTGGCCTGCGATGTCCACTACGAGCGGTGCGGCCATACCAACCGGCTGCGTCTGGTGCTCAACCTGCCGCCGGACACCCCTGACCGGTAAGCGCCGGCGCCGAATTCCCTCAAACCGCCGCCTCACGATCACATTGTTGCCACGCTTTGGGATCAAATACACAGGCGTAGCTGCATATAGCTTCCTCCGGCGTCGTGTTTTATTGCCCCCACCCAGTACACGGCGCCGGAGCACTTCATTTACCTGCATTGGCATCTCCCCGACTTCGGACTAGGTTTCGCGCACCCCAAGTCAGAGGCGAGGTTCTTATGCGCGATTTCCATCTTCCCGGCCGTTCTCCGGTGCTTGCCACCAACGGCATGTGCGCCACGTCGCATCCCCTGGGGGCGAAGGCCGCGATCGACGTGTTGGAACGCGGCGGCAATGCGATGGACGCCGCCATTGCGGGTGCCGTGCTGCTGGGCATTTGCGAGCCGCAGATGACGGGCATTGGCGGCGATTGTTTTGTGCTGTGGTCCGATGGTCCCACCGGAAAGATCAACGCGCTGAACGGGTCGGGGCGTGCGCCCGCCGCGCTGGACGCGGCCGATCTGCGCCGCGATGGCGAAACATCGGTTCCCCTGCACAGTGCCCATGCGGTGACCGTCCCGGGCGCGATAGATGCCTTTTGCCACCTGTCCAATACCGTGGGCAAACTTGGGCTCGATGCGGTGCTTGCCCCCGCGATCCACTATGCGGAAACGGGTGTGCCTGTGGCCGCGCGCGTGGCCTTTGACTGGGCCAATGACACCGATACGCTGCAAGGATCCGCCCGCCAGCACTATCTCTTCGATGGCAAACCGCCCACCGCGGGGCAGATCTTTCGCGCCCCCGGTCAGGCCGAGGTGCTGCGCCGCATTGCCCGCGACGGGCGCGATGCGTTCTACACCGGCGAGGTCGCCGACGACATGCTGGCCGTTCTCAACGGGATGGGGGGCAAACACACCGCCGATGATTTTGCCGCCGTGGCCTGCACGGCGACAGATCCGATTGCCGGCAGCTACAAGGACATCGACGTGGTCGAGCATCCGCCAAACGGTCAGGGCGCGACCGCGATCCTGATGCTCAACATCCTCGCCCAGTTCGACATCGCGGGCATGGCCCCTTTCGGTGCCCAGCGTGTCCATATCGAGGCCGAGGCCGCCAAGCTGGCCTATGACGCGCGCAACCGCTTTATCGCAGATGCCGATCACACCACCCGCGCCGACTACATGCTCGACATGGATACCGCCCGCAAACTGGCCGCGCTTATCGATCCGGCCAAGGCGATGCCGGGCGCTGCGGCCCTCACCGAAGCGGTGCACAAGGATACCATCTATATCACTGTCGTTGACGGCGACGGGATGGCCGTGTCGCTGATCTATTCCATCTTCCACGGTTTCGGCTCCGGTATCGCATCCGAGAAATTCGGTCTGCTGATGCAGAACCGCGGCGCGGGTTTCACGCTCGAAGAGGGCCACCCGAACGAGCTGAAGGGCGGCAAGCGTCCGATGCACACCATCATCCCCGGCATGATCCGCGAAAACGGTCGGGTCACGATGCCCTTCGGCGTCATGGGCGGCGCGTATCAGCCCAACGGCCACGCGCGCTTTGCCAGCAATCTGGTGGATTTCGGCATGGACCCGCAAACCGCCATCGACGCGCCGCGGTCGTTCTCCGACAGCGGCACCCTCAACGTCGAGCGGGGCTACGGCGACGATGTGCGCGCGGCGCTGTCTGACATGGGCCACAAGGTGGCGATCCCGGACACAGCGATCGGCGGCGCACAGGCCATCCGCATCCACGACAGCGGCGTGCTCGAAGGGGCCAGCGATCCGCGCAAGGACGGCTGTGCCTTGGGGTACTGACCGGTGTACGTGCTGTGCACATCGTGTGCACAGTGTGTGACTCCGCCCCGCAGGGCGTCAGTTCAGCTGGAAATGCAGCGGATATGATCCATTCTCGAACGGGCCGAACAGGTCGTCGATGTCCGGATGATCCACCGGTTCGCCCGAATAATCAGCGACAAGATTTTGCTCTGACACATAGGCGACGTAATAGGATTGATCGTTTTCCGCCAGCAGGTGATAAAACGGCTGATCCTTTACGGGACGGCTTTCTTCGGGGATGGCCTGATACCATTCTTCGGTGTTCGCGAATTCAGGATCGACGTCAAAAATCACACCCCGAAAGGGATGTTTTTTGTGACGGACAATTTGGCCCAGGTGATATTTGGCACGTGTTCTGATCATGACATTGCGGTCCCTACGCTTCGTTTCTACCCGAAACAAGGGCAATTTGTCCATCAAGCGGGCCGTACAAATAGGAAACAGACTGTGAACTTGACTCTGACGGTTCTGGAAGTGGTGGCCCCGGTTTTTCTCTTGGCCGCGGTTGGTTTCGTCTGGGTCAAGCTGGGTTTCGAATACCGTATCCAGTTCGTGACCCGGCTTGCCATGACGCTTTCGGTGCCCTGCCTGATCTTCGTCTCCCTGATGCAGACGCAGATTGACCCGACCGCCCTCGCCGCGCTGTCACTGGCCAGCGTCGCCGCCTATCTGGGGGTTTCGGTGGTGGCCGCGCTGGTGGTGCTGGGCCTGCGGCTCGACCGGCGCACGTATCTGGCACCGCTCATCTTTGGAAATACCGGAAATCTGGGCCTGCCACTCGCGCTTTTTGCGTTTGGCGACATAGGGTTAAGCTATGCCGTGGTTGTCTTTGCAATCATGGCGATCTGGTCCTTTACCTTCGGGATCTGGCTGGTGGCCGGGGCCGGTAGCGCGGGAAAAGTGCTGCGTGAACCGTTGGTCTGGGCGACGCTTCTGGGCGGTCTGTTCCTGTGGCAGGGCTGGCAAACGCCGCGTTTTCTGACCAACACGCTCGACCTGATCGGGCAGATGGCAATCCCGATGATGCTGATCACGCTGGGCGTCGCGGTAGCGCGATTGTCGCCCGGTGGCGTGGGACGCGCGGTTTTATTGTCGCTGGTCAAACTGGCATTGTGCGTGGCCATCGCATGGCTTGCCGCCACGTGGTTCGCGCTCGACCGTGTGGCGTTCGGGGTGTTGGTGCTGCAAATCGCCACACCGGTCGCCGTGACGTCCTATTTGCTGGCCGAGAAATACGGCGCAGACGCCGAGGCTGTTGCCGGACTGGTCGTGGTATCGACATTGATATCGGTCGGCGCATTGCCGCTATTGCTGGCGGTATTGCTTTAGATTTGCGCTGGGAAAATGCGTGGCACTAGGCTAAACTGGAAAAAAATATAAAAAACTAATTGAGGCACGAGGCAGATGAAAAACTCCCTTCGCGCATTGATCGTTGTGCTTTTGGTTGCGTCCTGTGGCGGGTCGGCGAAATCGCCTCCGCGGGATCTCGACAATGCCTGCACAATTCTCAAACAGCGCCCCGAATACCACCGCGCATTCAAGGCCGTCGAACGCAAATGGGGCGTGCCCGTGCACGTCCAGATGGCCACGATCCATCAGGAAAGCAAGTTCGTTTCCGATGCGCGCACCCCGTTCAAATACGTACTGGGCGTGATCCCCATGGGCCGCCAGTCCAGCGCGTTTGGCTACAGTCAGGCCCTTGATGCGACGTGGGATGAATACCGCGACGACCAGCGCCGCCGCGGGGCCAAGCGGGACCGGATCAAGGACGCCACCGACTTTATGGGGTGGTATATGAACATCACCCGCGAACGGAACGGGGTGCCACTCACGGATGCGCGCAATCAGTATCTGGCTTATCACGAAGGCCACACCGGGTATGCGCGGGCCAGTTACAACCGCAAGCCGTGGCTCGTGGGCGTGGCGGGCAAAGTGGAGGCGCGGTCCTTCATGTACCGTGACCAGATCGCGGGCTGCCGCCTGCGCCGTTGAGCCGGAAGACAGCTGAAACAATGACGCCCCCGCTGCACCAGCGGGGGCGTTTTTCGTTCGGCCTGTCAGCCGGTGCCTAGTTGCGCGCCGCCTCAATATCAAAGAGGCTGCGGCCAAAGCTGCCGCCTTTTTTCAGATCGCCCAGCACAACCGTTGTCTGCGAACCTGACCCGTCGTTGATAACCCACTGGCGCAATTCGACCGGGTTGCCGGTGAACTTCATCTGGATGTTGCCGTTGCCGGGGTTCTGGGGGTCCTGCGCCGTGACCACGGTCGCCGTGCCGTCAAAGCTGTGGCCGGTCACCATGCTTGCCTGACCAAGGTTCACGTTGCGTGCCAGAATGATCGACAGGGGCGTGCGCGACAGCGGGTACACTTCCGCCGGCTGGTTCGATTTCAGGTCACGGATCACCACGGTGCCGTTGCTCGCAACCACCAGCCCGGTTTCGGGTGCGTTGTATTCGAACCTGACCTTGCCGGGGCGGCTAATATAGATGGTGCCGGTGCTGATCGACCCGTCGCCGTTGATCTGGGTAAATTCGCTTTGCACGGTTTTCAGACCATTGAGATACTGAGAAAGCGTGTTGAGCGGCAGCTTGTTGGCCAGTGCGGGCATGGCAGCAAGGGCAAAGCCCACAGCCAGCGTGACGGTTTTCAATGGGCGCATAGGGGTCTTCCTGTATTGCTCGGATCGTCCCTCAATACATAGGGTCGAACCGACTGATATGCGATATCAACCGCCCCCGCGCGCCATTCGTTCCCCATAATCCACCTAAAACGGGCCGCAGAACGCAAAACGGCCCCTCACCCGCGTGAGAGGCCGTCCGCACGAGGTATGCCAGGCAGCTGTCGCTATCCCTGTTCCGGCACGAGAATTTCGCGTTTGCCCACGTGGTTGGCGGGCGACACAAGGCCTTCGTCCTCCATCTGCTCCACAAGGCGCGCCGCCTTGTTGTAGCCGATGGCAAGCTTGCGCTGGATATAGGAGGTCGAGCATTTGCGGTCCTTGATGACCACCTGCACGGCAGTGTCATAGAGCGCATCCTCACCGTCGGTATTGCCGCCGGTGTTGAGACCCAGCACCGCGTCAAGATCGGCTTCCTTATCCTCGGTCGGCCCTTCGACCACGCCGTTGACATAATCAGGCTCGCCGAACTGCTTGAGGTGATTGACGATTTCCTCGACTTCCTCGTCGCTGACGAACGGTCCGTGGCAGCGCACGATCTTGGAGCCGCCAGCCATGTACAGCATGTCGCCCATGCCCAGAAGCTGCTCGGCGCCCATTTCACCCAGAATGGTGCGGCTGTCGATCTTGGACGTCACCTGAAACGAGATCCGCGTCGGGAAGTTCGCCTTGATCGTGCCGGTGATCACATCCACAGACGGGCGCTGTGTGGCCATGATCAGGTGGATGCCGGATGCACGCGCCATCTGGGCCAGACGCTGGATGCAGGCCTCGATCTCCTTGCCCGCGACCATCATCAGGTCGGCCATCTCGTCCACGATCACAACGATGTAGGGCAGCGTTTCGGGTGTTGTTTCTTCCGTCTCGAAAATCGGCTCTCCAGTGTCGTCGTCGAACCCGGTCTGCACGGTCCGCTCGAAAATCTCGCCTTTGGACAGGGCTTCGCGGACGCGACCGTTATAGCCTTCGATGTTGCGCACACCCATCTTGGACATCTTGCGGTAGCGGTCTTCCATTTCACCCACGGTCCATTTCAGCGCAACGAGCGCCTTTTTGGGGTCCGTCACAACGGGCGACAGCAGGTGCGGAATGCCGTCATAGACGCTGAGTTCCAGCATCTTGGGGTCGATCATGATCATCCGGCATTCTTCGGGCGAGAGCTTATAAAGCAGCGACAGGATCATGGTGTTGATCGCCACGGATTTACCCGAACCGGTTGTCCCCGCGATCAGCAGGTGAGGCATCTTGGCGAGGTTGGCCACCACCGGCTCACCGCCGATATCCTTGCCCAAAGCGAGGGGCAGGCGTTGGTTGCCGTCGCCGAAATCACGGCTCGCCAGAATTTCGCGCAGCACGACTTTCTCGCGGTTTTCGTTGGGTAGTTCGATGCCGATGACACTGCGGCCCGGCACGGTAGACACACGCGCCGACAGAGCCGCCATCGAGCGTGCGATGTCGTCCGCCAACCCGATCACGCGGCTGGCCTTGAGGCCCGGCGCGGGTTCCAGCTCGTACATGGTCACAACCGGACCGGGGCGCACGGCGACGATCTCGCCTTTGACGCCATAGTCATCAAGGACGGTTTCCAGCATGCGCGCGTTTTCTTCCAGCGCCTCGTCACTCAGATGCAGTCGCTGCACCTCGTCGGGGCTTTCCAGCAAGCCCAGCGGGGGCAGCTCGAAACCGGGGTGTGTGTCTTCGAACCGCAGGGCGGGTTGCGCTTCGGCCTTGGCTTGCTTGCTGGGCACGACGGCCCTGCGTGCGGGCTGCTGCACCACGCGTTTTGGCTCGGCCGTGGGGATCGGCGGCAGATCAGGCGCGACCGTATCGGACAGGGGCAGTGGCTCCGGCTCTTCGGTGACGGGGGCGGGCATGTAGGGTTCCGCGACAGGATCGGCTTCGACGGCTGCGGGCTGCATCAGACTGCGGGCTGCCTCCATCGATGCGGCAACCGGTGCGGCGGCGACGGCTGTGGCTGTCAGCGGCGGTTCGGCTTTCAGGGTCGGTGCCTGCCCCGTCGCCGTCAGCGGCGGTTCCGCACGGGTTGTATTCAGGACAAGCGGATCGGGGCCACGCCCGCGCCCTTTGGTCAGCGGCGCGGTGGCGGGCACGTGAACAGCGGTGGTCGACCGAACGCGGTTCTTGATTACGTCCGAAATCTTGGACTTGATCCGGTCGGCATCGGGCAAATCGTCAAAAACGGCATCCGTCTGCGTTTCGACCAGTTCGGGCTGCGGCATCGGATCGGCGGCCCGCTTGATCAGGCCGGGCATCCGCGCCAGCAGACCCTGCTTCGGCTCCGCCTCCGGCTCGGTTGCGTAAACCTCTGCCGCGTCTTCAAAGACCGGATAGTCCTCCGGGGCCGGTGCCGGCGCGGCGGTCCGGCTTGCAATTATTGCGGGGCGACGGGCGTCTGCGGCCATCGGTACCTGCGCTTCGGCTTGCGTCTGGGCATCTGCGTAGGCGGCGTATTCCGCGGCCTCTTCCGCGCGGCGCTGGCGGCGTTCGGATTGTTTGGCCTGCAAAGACTGCGCCGTGGCAACGGCCCCCTGCGCGCCACGGCCCAGAAGGTTCATCAGGCCCGCATAAGCAACAATGGTCCCTACCAGCAAGAACCGCCCGATCCGCGCCAGTTCCTGACGGGTAAAGCCCAGAACAAAGGCACCCAGCGCCAAAATGCCCGCACCCATGACAAGCGACATGAATTTCACTGTAAAGGTGGACCCGATGGGCAAGACAGTCAGGATGGCACCCATGACCATATCGCCCAGCAGGCCGCCGAGGCCGAAGTTGTGGGTATGCAGCCATGCGTCATCGGGCGTCAGTGTCGCGGCATAAACGGCGCCAAGCGCAACGGCGATGGGTGCAAAAATAACGCGCCCCATGGCGCGGTCTTGACCGCGGTGCAGCGCGAAACGCACCCCCCACGCCAGCAATGCGATGGCCACGCCCCACGCGCCCCATCCGACGATCATGAACAGCGGGCTGGCCAGCGATGCGCCCACGCGCCCCAGCCAGTTTTGCACCGGCGCGTCCGTCGCCAGCAACCAGTTGGGATCATCGGGCGTGTAGCTGCCGATCATCATGGCGGCCATGACGCCCAGCGCAATCAATGTCACGCCCAGCAATTCCTTGCCGCGCTTTTCGATTGCTTCGGTCATTGTGCTGTCCAGCAGCGGATCGCGCCCGCGTGTCTGATATGCCATGCTCTGTCCCTCGTCCTAAACCGCGTACAGACAGTCGCGGATCGCCTGAAGGCCCCGCTCCGTCTCTTCTTTGGGTGCCACAAGGGCGGCCCTTATATATTTCTTGCCGGGGTTTTCCTGCCCCGGTACGTCCTGCGCGAGATATCCGCCCGGCAGCACCTTCACGCCCGTTTCACGCCAAAGCTTGACCGCCGCGGCCTCATCGTCTTCGACGGGCAGCCACAGGAAGAACCCCGCTTGCGGGCTTTCGTAGCCCGGCACATTGCCGAATATCCGGTCGGCAATATCGAACTTTTCCGCGTACAGGCGGCGGTTTTCCGCAACATGCGCTTCGTCCTGCCACACGGCAGCAGCCGCGGCTTGCAGGGGCAGCGGCAGGGGCGCGCCCGCGTAGTTGCGCAATTGCTTGATCTCGCAGATCGCCTCGGCGCCCGAGGCAACAAAACCGGAGCGCAGGCCCGGAAGGTTTGACCGTTTGCTCAGCGAATGGAAAATTACCACCCTATTCAGATCGGCGCCCATGTCATGTGCCACCTGCAGGGCACCCACGGGTGGATCGGTGCGGTAAATTTCGGAATAGCATTCATCCGCGAAAATGCGGAAATCGTGTTTCTCGGCCAGCTTGATCAGGTTTTCCCAATACACCCGGTCGGCCACTGCACCCTGCGGATTGGCGGGCGAACAGATGTAGACGGCGCCGGTGCGGTCAAGCGTCGCGTCATCCACGGCGTCGAAATCAGGCAGGTGACCGGTTTGAGCGGTCGCATTCACCATCACCGGATCACAGGCCCCGGAAATCGCCGCAATCATGTACACCTGATAAAACGGGTTCGGCATCAGGATCGCCGGCGTCTGGCCGTTCTTGGTTTCGGGCACCAGCGCGATGACAGCATTGTAGAGCCCTTCGCGCGTGCCGTTCAGCGCCATGACCTGCGTGTCTGCATCCATCGGCACGCCGTAGCGGCGCGTGATCCATTCGGCAATTGCCCCGCGCAGTTCGGGCGATCCGTCATTCGGCGGATAGCTGTTAAACCCCGCAGCGTTTTGAGAAATCACATCTGTGACCCACGCCGGAAACGCATGTTTCGGCTCGCCAATGGTCATCTGGATCAAGGGGCCACCGCCTTCGTGCACGTCCAGAAGGGCGCGCAAACGGGGCCACGCATGAGCCGGAAGGTTCGAAAACCGCTCAGGAAAATTCATCAAAACTGCCTCGGATCGGGATCGTTATCGCCCCGTTTGAACCCAAGGTAACGTAACCGTCGGGGGGGCGTCCAGAAAAACCGCAGCAGATTGCGCGCTTTGTGGCTTTTTGGTCCCTGCCTCTAGGGCATTTTCAGGGCGCGTTCCGCGGCGGCCCCGACGCGCAGCAACGCGCGGTCCTGATCGGGGGCGGCCATCATCATCAATCCACAGCTTGGGGTACCGGTCGGCAGGCTCAATCCGCACAGCCCCATCAGATTGCCGATCCGCGTGTTGCGCAGTGCCAGCAGGTTCTGCTGCAGGTAATAGTCGGGATCGGTGTTCAGCCTTTCCAGATCGGGCGGCATAATCGGAGCGGTGGGCATCACGATGGCATCATACCCCGCCGTCGCCGCATCATAAGCCACGCGCGCGGCTTCGAGCTTGGCCCAGGCCGCGACATAATCGGGGCCCGAGTGATCGCGCCCGAGCCGGAAACGCTCGAGAATCTGGCTGTACATCTTGTCGGGCGCCGCTTCGATCACGTCGCGCCACAGACCGTAGGCTTCGGCAGTATAAAGACAGCCCGAGAGCGGCATCGCATCCTGCACTGCCGGAATATCAACCCGGTCAATGGTTGCGCCTGCATCGCGCAACCGATCGACGGCCTCTTCGAACGCCGCCAAGGGAGCCGCGGCCATATCGTCCAGCGCCACCGTTTCAAGAATGGCAAAACGTGCGCCCGCCAATGTCGCCCCTCGCAGATCCGCGGGGCTGGCCCCTTCGAGGGCCGCGAGCATCAACGCGGCATCCTCGACCGAACGGCACAGCGGACCTACCGTATCAAACCGCAACGCCAGCGGGACCACCCCTTCGAGGGACAGCCGACCGTGCGTTGTCTTCAGGCCGACAAGGTCATTCCACGCCGACGGGATACGCACCGAGCCGCCCGTGTCGGACCCCACGCTTGCCGCAGCGAGGCCGAACGCCACCGAAGCGGCGGAGCCGGATGACGATCCGCCGGGCACTGCACCTGCATCGTTCACGCAAGGCGGCGTGGCCGTGGACGGGTTGTGGCCCAATCCAGAGAATGCCAGTTCGCTCATGTGTACCTTGCCCAGACAGACAAGCCCCAGCGCCGTCGCGTTGGCCAGCACGGTGGCATCTCGTTGCGGCACACGCCCCTGCAGCAGATTGGACCCTGCCTCCGTACCGATATCGGCGCTGTCGAAAAGGTCTTTCCAGCTGATCGGCACACCGTCGAGAGGCGACAAGCGCCGCCCGGCCTGTGCCCGGTCGCGTGCGGCCCCCGCTTCGGCAAGAGCGCGTGTGGCAGTGACACGTGCATAGATCTTGTCGCGTAAGGGGTGTGCATCGATGGCATCGAGATAGGTCTGGCACAGCTTGACAGGATCAATGCCACCTGCCGCGATGCCGCGCCCCAGATCCGCCGCCGTCATCTTCAGCCATTCCTGCATCGCCCGTCCTTTCGCATTGTTCCCGAGGACGGTAGCGGCGCATCGGCGCATGGACAATCCCCGCGCGCTGACCATATCTAGGAGCATGGAATATGATACCGACATTGCGATCGTGGGCGGCGGGCTGACCGGGCCGGCATTGGCGCTGGGTCTGGCCCGTTCGGGCCTGAGCGTTACTCTCGTCGACGCACTGCCGGAGCAGACACGGCGCATGCCGGGGTTCGACGGGCGATCCTATGCGTTGGCGCTGACTTCGGTGCGTATGCTGGAGGGTCTCGGCGTATGGGAAGCGATCGCCGACAACGCGCAGCCGATGCTGGAGATCAAGGTCACGGACGGGCGCGCCGGTGAGGGGCCTTCGCCCTTTTTCATGCACTTCGACCATGCCGAAATCGAAGAAGGTCCCATGGGGCATATGGTCGAGGACCGTCATCTGCGCACCGCCCTGATGGATGCGGTGGCGCAGACCGGCGGGATCACCGTACTGCATGGCGCGGAAGTGGTCGCACAAAGGCCGGACACGACCGGCATCACGCTCGATCTGGCGACCGGTCAAAGCCTGCGTGCCCGGCTGTGTGTCGGGGCGGATGGCCGCGGATCGGGCACCGCGGAGCGTGCCGGGATCAAGCGGACCGGCTGGGCCTACAGCCAGACTGCGCTGGTCTGTGCGGTGGCCCATGAGAAACCCCACAACGGCATCGCGCACCAGTTTTTCATGCCGCCGGGTCCCTTGGCGATCCTGCCGCTGACGGGCAATCGCAGTTCGATTGTCTGGAGCGAGAAGGCGCAGGACGCCGCGCGCATTCATGGTCTGCCGGACCCGGAATACCTTGATGTCCTGCGTCCGCGGTTCGGTGATTTTCTGGGCCGGATCGATCTGGCGGGCGCCCGCTATTCCTATCCTCTCGGGCTGTCGCTGGCCCATGCGATGGTCGCGGACCGCGTCGCGTTGGCCGGAGACAGCGCACACGGGGTGCACCCGATTGCAGGTCAGGGGCTGAATGCGGGGTTCCGCGACATCGCCGCGTTATGCGAGGTGATCGTGGATGCGCACCGGCGCGGCGAGGACATTGGCGGTGCCGTCGCCCTGACGCGGTATAAGGAATGGCGACGTTTCGACAACGCCTCGCTGGCGCTGGCGACCGACAGCTTCAACCGCCTGTTCTCAAACGATAACACCTTTGTCCGCATCGCGCGCGATATTGGCATGGGGGTGATAAATGCCCTGCCCGGTCTGCGCCGGACGTTTATCCGCGAAGCTGCGGGGCTGAACGGCGATCTGCCCCGCCTGATGCGTGGCCACCCGCTTTAGTTCAGGCTGCGGGCCTCATCGACCAACATCACCGGAATACCGTTCCGGATGGGGTAGGCAAGACCCGCTTTCTCCGAAATCAGCTCCTGCTTTTCCGCATCATACCGCAGGGTCGTTTGCGTGCGCGGGCACAGCAGTGCCTCCAGCATACGGCGGTCAAATTGGACGGACGCATCGCTCATTGGATCATTTCCCCTTCGTTGCCGCCACGCAGGGCGTATTCGATCAGCGTGATCAGCGTTTCGCGCCGCGTGCTGAGTGACGGCGCTTCGAGCAGCGCCTGTTTGTCTTCCTGATCAAAGTCGAGCATCATGGACAGGGAATTGATCAGCAGTTCATCCTCTGCATCCTTGAGCGTTTCCCAGTCCGCCGACAGGCCGCGTGCATCGAAATAGCGGCCAAGTGTGTCAAGAAAGGGTTGGCGGTCAAAATCGGTATCCGCTTCTTCCTTGCCCAGATCGCGCGCAAATCCGTCCCAGCTCACTTCGCATTTGCGGTAGGGGTGAAAGCCTTCGACCTCGGAGACGACCCTGAACCGCGACACACCCGCAAGCGTGACCATGTAGCGACCGTCCTCGGTTTCGGAAAACTGGGTCACGCGGCCCGCGCAGCCAATGGTGTGCAGACCGTGACCATCCCGGCCCGGTACGACATTCGGCTGCACCATCCCGATCAACCGCTCCGGTGTTTTCAATGTATCTTCGAACATCTGCAGATAGCGGGGTTCGAAGATATGAAGCGGCAACCGGGACCGGGGCAACAACAGCGCCCCGCCAAGCGGAAAAATCGGGATCGTGTCAGGCAATTCTGAGTGTTTGATCATTCAAGAGAGATAGCGCGGGCAGCCCCTCAGGCAAATATCATCGAGCTCAATTTGCGGCGACCGTTCAAGACAATTGGATCGTTTGGCTTCAGCGCGTCAAATATCGTGAAAAGCTGGGTTTTCGCGGCGCCATCGTTCCACTCGCGGTCCCGTTTGAACAGTTCGAGCAGCTGATCGACGGCAGCCCCGGCTTCGCCTTTGGCGTAAAGGGCCTGTGCCAGATCGAACCGCGCCTGATGATCTGTCTCGTCGGCTTCGACCGCTGCGGTCAACTCGGCCACGGGGCCTGCGTCTTCGGCCTGACGCGCGAGCTCGAGCTGTGCATGGGCGGCTTCGAGTTCCGGGGCCTTGGAAATTTCAATCGGCGCACCGTTCAGCAAACCTTCGGCCTGATCCAGCTCACCCATCGCGATGTGGGCCCGCACCATGCCACCATATGCCGCGGCGTGCATCGGGTCTTCTCCCAGAACAGCGGCAAAGGTTTGGGCGGCGTCGGCTGCGGCCCCTTCGCCCAACATTTCCTCGGCTGCCTCGACCGCTTCGTTCAGACCGTCACCGGGGGCTTCGCCGCCTGCCGCCTTGATGACCCGTTCGACAAACGCCTCGATTTCGGACTGGGGCAGCGCGCCTTGAAAACCGTCGATGGGCTGCCCCTTGTGGAAGGCATAGACTGTCGGGATCGACTGGATCTGCAACTGGCCGGCGATCATCTGCGCTTCGTCCACGTTGACCTTGACCATCTTGACCGCACCCTTGCCAGCCACCACGGCGGCCTCCAGCTGGGGACCGAGCGTTTTGCACGGCCCACACCACGGCGCCCAGAAATCGACGATAACCGGCACCGTCTGCGATGCTTCGACCACGTCGGCCATGAAAGTCGCTTCTGACCCGTCCTTGATCAGATCCTCGGCGGGTGCGGCGGCAGAAAGATTAAGCTCCATGGGTTTTGTCCCTTATTGATCGACATCGCTTTATATGTGTTCGATGACCGAACTTCAAAGGTCGAAAGTTGCAAATACAGGCGCGTGGTCGGAGGGTTTTTCCCATCCGCGGGCATCACGCAGTACATGGCTGCCGTGGGCAGCGGCAGAAATGTCCGGCGTGGCCCAGACATGGTCGAGCCTGCGCCCCTTGTCCGCGGCATCCCAATCGCGGGCCCGATAACTCCACCAGCTGTAAAGGCGGCCATCGGGGATATCCTGCCGCGTGACATCGATCCACTTGCCCGCATCTTGCGTTTGCGCAAGCGCTTCGACCTCGACCGGGGTGTGGCTGACGACCTTCAGCAGCTTCTTGTGATCCCACACGTCATCTTCGCGGGGGGCGATGTTCAAATCACCGACCAAAATTGATTTCTGCGGCGCGTCCGCATGGAAAAAGTCGCGCATCTCGGTGAGGTAATCGAGCTTCTGGCCGAATTTCTCGTTCACCGCCCGGTCCGCCACATCGCCCCCCGCAGGCACATAGAAATTGTGCACGGTGACGCCATTCTCCAATCGGGCGGCCACGTGGCGCGCGTGTCCGAGACTGGCAAAATCCTTGCTGCCCGCATCTTCGAGCGGCAGCTTCGACAAGATCGCGACCCCGTTATAGCCCTTCTGCCCTTGCGCGACCATGTGACGGTATCCCAGCGCCGCAAAGGCCTCGGTCGGGATCTTGTCGACAGGGCTTTTGCATTCCTGCAGGCAAAGAACGTCCGGGCCGTGCTCTTCGAGCAGCTTGCACACGATGGGTTCGCGCAGGCGGACGGAATTGATGTTCCAGGTGGCGAGGGTGAAGGACATGTCGAGGGCTCCGCTGGGGGGATATTGCGCGCACCCTACCGCGCCTTTGATCCGGCAGCCAGTGGGCGACAGCCGTATCGCTGCCTAAAAAAAGACCGGGCACGAAGGCCCGGCCAAGTCCAACAGGGAGGTAAAGTATCTGCAAAACCCGGATACTTATCGTCGGGCAAGAGGCGGGCGATACTCTCAAAATCGACCGCCGCTGTCAGGTGAACGTCAAAACCGCGACTCCGGTTCCACGCAAATTATACCATCAGACGGTAACCGCCCGATTCCGTCACCAGAAGCCGGGCATTTGATGGATCGGGTTCGATCTTCTGACGCAAACGGTAGATGTGCGTTTCCAGCGTATGGGTCGTCACACCCGCGTTATAGCCCCACACTTCGTGAAGCAGCACATCGCGCGGCACGACCCCGTCGGTCGAGCGGTAAAGAAACTTCAGAATGTTGGTCTCTTTCTCGGTCAGACGGACTTTCTTGTCGTCCTCGGTGATGAGCATCTTCATGGAGGGTTTGAACGTGTAGGGCCCGAGCTGGAAGATGGCGTCTTCGGATTGCTCGTGCGTTCTCAGCTGGCTGCGGATACGCGCGAGCAAAACCGGAAATTTGAAGGGTTTCGAGACATAGTCGTTGGCACCGGCGTCCAGACCAAGAATGGTGTCTGCATCACCGTCATGGCCGGTCAGCATCATAATCGGGCTCTTGATCCCCTGCTTGCGCATCAGACGGCACAATTCGCGGCCATCGGTATCGGGCAAACCCACGTCGAGGATGATCAGATCGTAAAGCGCCTCTTTCGCGCGGGCCATCGCGTCGGCACCATCGCCCGCTTCGAAAACATCGAAATCCTCGGTCATGATCAGCTGTTCACTGAGCGCTTCGCGCAGGTCTTCATCATCGTCCACCAGCAAGATTTTCTTGAGCTGCGCCATGCGATTGTCTCCGTTGTTGCTGAATTCAACATACGAACCGCATCGATTGGAACAAGGCACCTCACACCGACGTGTCGTCAGACCGCTCAAATGTTTCAATTCGCCTGAAACTGACCTAACTGTGTGTCAATCCGTACCGAAAACTGTAACACATTGCCTATGACCTTCGCCCCCGACACCATAGAGACCATCGCCCGGGCTCGCGCGGATTTACGCATGGGTGTGGCGGTTGTGATCGGCGATGCCGTCGTTCTGGCCACCGAAACGCTGGATGCACAGCGGCTGCGCGACCTGCTGGCACTGGGCGGCACACCCAGCCTTGCGATCACGGGTCGCCGCGCCGAGACGCTGAAAGCACGCGCCTACGATGGCGATCTGGCCCGCGTCATACTGCCGCCGGACGCAACACTGGCGTGGGTGCAAAGCATCGCCGATCCGGCCGATGATCTACGCAACCCGATGAAAGGCCCGCTGGCAACCGAGCGCGAAAGCGATTGCGCGGCACACCGCGTTGCGCTTGATCTGTGCAAATCGTCCCGCCTATTGCCTGCTGCTGTCGTGCTGCTGATCGAGGACGGCCCCGGATTTGCCGAAAACAACCGGTTGACCTGGATCGATCTGGAAACTGCCGCAGGACATCTGCAAAACCGCAGCCCGCTGCACCCTGTGGTTCAGGCGCGTTTGCCAATGGAGGTATCCGAGGCGGGACGGTTGCACATCTTCCGACCCGAAGATGGCGGCGAAGAGCATTACGCGATCGAGATCGGGCGGCCCGACCGGTCGCAGCCTGTCCTGTGCCGGCTTCATTCGGCCTGCTTCACCGGTGATCTGATGGGCAGCCTGAAATGCGATTGCGGCCCACAGCTGCGCGCGGCGCTGGCGCAAATGGGCCATGAAGGCCACGGGGTGCTGCTTTACCTCAACCAAGAGGGCCGCGGCATCGGTCTGACCAATAAAATGCGGGCCTATTCCCTGCAGGACCAGGGGTTCGACACCGTCGAGGCCAATCACCGGCTCGGTTTTGAAGACGACGAGCGCGATTTCCGGCTGGGTTCCGATATCCTGAAATCGATGGGGTTCAGCGCCGTCAGGCTGCTGACCAACAACCCGCGCAAGGTCGAGATGATGCGCACAAGTGGCATCGAGGTCGCAGAGCGGGTGGCGCTCGCGGTTGGAGAGAACCGCCACAACGCCGCATATCTTGCCACGAAGGCAAAGAAATCAGGCCATCTGCTGTGATGCCTTACGACATGGTTCTGACGCCAAAGGGTGTGCGGTTCATGGGGCAGATGTATCCGTGCACGGTTGGTCGTGGTGGCATTACGTCCTCCAAATGCGAGGGCGACGGCGCAACGCCGCGCGGGGTCCACCGCATTGTCGGGATGCTGTACCGACCTGACCGTATTAAGCGGCCTGCGCCTTGGGCTCTTCCCATCAGGCCGGGCGATCTGTGGTCGGATGATCCGTCAGATGCAGGCTATAACATGATGGTGCGCGCGCCCTATCCACACAGCCACGAAAAGCTGAGGCGGGCCGATCCGCTCTATGATCTGATTATTCTCACTGACTGGAATTGGCCCTACGCAGTTCGTGGACGGGGATCAGCGATTTTCCTGCATCAGCACCGCCGCCCCGGATTTCCAACCGAAGGGTGCGTCGCCTTTTCGCGTAGGGATCTGCACCGCATCGCGCCGCGCATCCGACTGTCGACGCGATTAATCGTACCCTAGGACGCGACCCGTTCCCCGAAGATGGCCGACCCGACCCGCACGTGGGTGGCGCCCAGAGCGATCGCTTTTTCAAAATCAGCGCTCATCCCCATGGACAATCCCTGCAGGTCATTGCGCGCTGCGATTTTTGCGAGAAGCGCGAAGTGCAGGGAAGGCTCTTCGTCAACGGGCGGGATGCACATCAACCCTTCAATCTGCAGGCCAAGCCCGTGGCATTCGGCGATAAACGCATCGGCGTCGGCTGGGAAAACCCCCGCCTTCTGCTCTTCCTCGCCGGTATTGATCTGGATGAACAGCTTGGGGCACCGGCCCTCTTCGTCCGCAATACGCGCAATGGCTTTGGCCAGCTTGGGCCGGTCGAGGGTATGGATCGCGTCGCACAACTGTATCGCCTGCCGGACCTTGTTGGATTGCAGCGGCCCGATCAGGTGCAGGTCGATCCCGTCATAGGTTTCACGGAAATTGGGCCATTTTCCTGCGGCTTCCTGAACCTTGTTTTCTCCGAAAACGCGGTGGCCTGCTTCTAGAACCGCTTCGACGCGTGCGTTGGGCTGGACCTTGCTGACGGCGATCAATGTCACACTGCCCGCGGGACGGCCCGCAGCTTTTTCGGCCGCGGCGATTTTGCTGGAGATTTCGGTCAGGGACATAGGGGGGCTCCGGCGCTGGTGATCCTTGTGCCGACTAACCACACTTCGATGCCAAAAGAAAAGAGGCGACATCTTGCGATGCCGCCCCTCTTTTAGACAGGTATGTCGATCAACTTAGAAGTTGAAGACAACACCCATGTCCGCCAGTGTGTTGCCCTGAACTTCGCCGATGCCGGCTTTCAGAGTAACGCCACCACCCAGCGAGTGGTTAACGCCGATGCCGTATGCATCTTCGTCTTCCAGAGCAGGGTTACCCGAGTTGGAGTAAACGCCAACCAGAGTTGTTGCAGCGGAGATGTCGTATGTTGCCGACACACCGTAGGAAGTGTCCCAACCGTCTGCGTCCACATCTGTTACCAGGATGGAGAAGCCGAACGCGCCCAGGTCACCGGAGAACGATGCTGCGACGTAGTCTTCGTCAAACAGACCGGATTCGTCGACGTCTGGTGTCGCTGGGTTGTCAACAGTTGCGGTGAAGCCTTCGGTGTTACCGAACGCGATACCCGCTTTGTAGTTGCCGAATGCGTAGCCGAAACCAACTTGGTATTCGCTGTTGTCGCCTTCGTTTGTACCTTCAACGCTCGTGTCATCGGTAACCGATGCGGAGAATGTGAAGCTGTTGATTTCGTAACGCAGCTTGATTGTTGGATCAACTGGGCTGTCGCCTGTGCCGAAACCGGAAGCTGGCAGACCGTGGCCTGTCGACTGTTCGATGGACGATGTCAGACCAACGCCGGAACCGTAGTAGTTCACAACATCGCCGGAGTCGATCACGTCGGACACGTGGCCAACGTCAACACGCAGACCGCCGTATGTCACAGCGAAACCAGCTGCGGAGTTGTTAGCAACGTTCGACTGGCCGTTGGCTTGGTCGTCTGTTTGGAAACGGATACGGCCTTCGAAGCCTACGCCACCGTCTGTTTCAGTTTGACCGGTTACGGTCAGACGGAAACGCTGCTCAACGCGTGCTTCGTCTACGGAGCCGTCGCCACCGTCGTTTTCAAGATAGAACACACCAAAGCGACCGAAGCCGCCAAAGGATACGTCTGCTGCTGCGACGCCGGCTGTTGCAACCAGAGCTGTCGAAGCGAAGAGAATCTTTTTCATCGTTTTTCCCTCAGTTTCATTTCTTACGCCCAAACCGGGGAATCCGGTAAGGAGATGAATGCTGTTTCGACCATTTGCCCTGCCACCTCAAGCACCACCAAACGCGGTCACTTCATTTGGGAATTCATGGTGCAGCTTTGCCACACCCGTTTTTCGCAGCGATTGTCGGGTTCTGTATAAGGCCAAGCAATTAAGAGCGCGACGATCTCTTGAACCACGGGGCCAAGTTGGGTAGCACTTTGCAGCAAGGCATCAGGGTGGAACAACGAAATGACCGTCACGCGTAAAATAACAGCCATGATTGCGGCCGGCGCCCTTATGGCCCTTGCGGCCTGCGATCAGGAAAAAACCACCGATGCGTTCGATCCACTTGATACCGGAGGCACCTCGCGGGAACGCGACGTGACCGAAGGCACATCGATCTTCGATGCCTTCCGCCGCAGCAACAACGACACCGAAGTTCAGGTGAACCGCTACATCTGGAACGCCTCGCTGCAAGTTCTTGATTTCCTGCCGATCCAGTCCGTCGATCCTTTCACCGGCGTTATCGTGACGGGGTACGGTACACCGCCCGGCAGCGGCCGCGCCTACCGCGCGACGGTCCTGATCAATGATCCCGCCCTTGATGCGCGTTCGCTCAATGTTGCCCTGCAGGCCCGCAACGGCGGCGCAGTCGACCGTGCAACCACCCGCGCCGTCGAGGACGCAATTCTTTCCCGCGCGCGCCAACTGCGGGTCGCCGACGGGCGGCTCTGACACCACTCAACCGACACTCACCTCTCTCAGACGCCGGGCCTTGTGAAAATCACGCTCGGCGTTTCCGCGTAAAAAGGTCTTTCGCATGACGCGCTATACCCCATCCGAAATCGAAACCCGCTGGCAGGCTGCCTGGGAAAAGGACGACATCTTCAAAGCTGTCCGCGCCGCCGACAAGCCGAAATACTATGTGCTTGAGATGTTCCCCTATCCTTCGGGGCGCATCCACATGGGGCACGTGCGCAACTACACGATGGGCGATGTCATCGCGCGCTACAAGATGGCGCAGGGGTTCAATGTATTGCATCCGATGGGCTGGGACGCATTTGGCATGCCCGCCGAGAATGCCGCCATGGCATCGGGCGGACACCCCAAAGACTGGACCTATGCAAACATCGCCGACATGCGCGCCCAGATGAAGCCGTTGGGCCTGTCGATCGACTGGAGCCGTGAATTTGCGACCTGCGATCCGGAATATTACGGCCAGCAGCAATCCCTGTTCCTCGATTTTCTCGAAGCCGGGCTGATCTACCGCAAGAACGCCGTCGTCAACTGGGATCCGGTCGACATGACCGTGCTGGCCAACGAACAGGTCGAGGCGGGGCGCGGCTGGCGTTCGGGTGCGCTGGTCGAGCGGCGTGAGCTGACGCAGTGGTTCTTCAAGATCTCCGATTATTCCGAAGAACTGCTGAGCGCGCTGGACACGCTTGAGAACTGGCCTGCAAAGGTCCGCTTGATGCAGGAAAACTGGATCGGCAAATCCCGCGGTCTGCAGTTTGCGTTCTCGACCGTGGACGGGCCCGAAGGTCATGACCGGATCGAAGTGTACACCACACGCCCCGATACGCTTTTGGGCGCGTCGTTTGTCGGCATTTCGCCCGATCACCCGCTTGCCAAGCTGCTGGAGCGTGACAACGAAGAGGTGGCCGCGTTTGTTGCCGAATGCCGCAAGGGCGGCACCACCGAAGAAGCGATCGAGACGGGCGAGAAGCTCGGTTTCGATACCGGCATCCGCGTGCGCCATCCTTTTGACACGGCGCATGAGTTGCCGGTTTATATCGCGAACTTTATCCTGATGGATTATGGCACGGGTGCGATTTTCGGCTGCCCCGCGCATGACCAGCGGGATTTTGAGTTTGCAACCAAATACGATCTTCCGATCATTTCGACCTATCTGCCGTCCGAAGATGCGGACGAGGTGCTGACGGAAGCATTTGTGCCCGCGAAAACGGAAAAGGTTTTCTACAACCGTGGCTTTGCGGGCGAGGCATGGCAAACGGGGCTCGAGGCGATCGATGCCGCGGTGGATTTCTGCGAAAAGCAGGGCGTCGGTCAGGGTGTCACGAAATACCGGCTGCGGGATTGGGGCCTGTCCCGGCAACGCTATTGGGGCTGTCCTATCCCCGTGGTGCATTGCGATGCCTGCGGTACGGTGCCCGAGAAGAAAGAAAACCTGCCCATCGAATTGCCGGATGATGTGAGCTTTGACATTCCGGGCAATCCGTTGGATCGCCATGACAGCTGGCGCAAGACGTCCTGCCCTGCCTGCGGAAAGGACGCGCTGCGCGAGACGGACACGATGGACACCTTTGTGGATTCGTCGTGGTATTTCGCACGGTTTACGGCCCCGCGCGCCGAGACACCGACGGTGATGGAAGACGCAGAATACTGGATGAACGTCGACCAGTATATCGGCGGCATCGAACACGCGATCCTGCATCTGCTCTATTCACGGTTCTTTGCGCGGGCCATGCAGATCACGGGGCATCTGCCCAAATCGGCATCCGAACCGTTCGATGCGCTATTCACGCAAGGCATGGTGACGCACGCGATTTACCAGACGCCCCAAGCGGGCGGGCGCCCCACCTATCACTATCCCGAAGAGATCGAACTGCGGGATGGCAAGGCGTATCTGAAAGATGGCGGTGCCGAAGTCGAAGTGGTGCCGTCTGCAAAGATGTCGAAGTCCAAGAACAACGTCGTCGATCCGCTGCATATCATATCGTCTTACGGGGCGGATACCGCACGGTGGTTCGTGTTGAGCGATTCGCCCCCCGAGCGGGATGTGGAATGGACGGCATCGGGTGCCGAGGCTGCGTACAAGCACCTGTCGCGCGTCTGGAACATCTGCGACCGGATTGCTCAAATGGACGACGATGCTGCGGGCGAGGGTGGTGAGGACCTCCTGCGCGCCATGCATAAAACCATCCACGACGTCACGATGGGCGTGGAATCGTTTGGGTTCAATGCTGCGATTGCGAAGCTTTACGGCTTCACGGCCGTGTTGCAGAAATCGAAAGCGCCCAAGGCCGCGCAGCGCGAAGCCATTATGACACTTGCACAGCTGATGGCCCCGATGACCCCGCATCTGTCCGAGGATATCTGGGCGCATCAGGGCGGCGAGGGTCTGATAGCAAAGGCCCCGTGGCCGGTGGCGGACGAAACTATGCTGGTCGACGACACGGTCACGCTTCCCATTCAGGTAAACGGCAAACGCCGGGCCGAAATTCAGGTGCCGGCGGATATGTCCAAGGATGACATCGAAAAAGCCGCACTTGCCCATGAGGCTGTGATCCGTATCCTTGACGGCAGAACCCCCAAAAAGGTCATCGTCGTGCCCGGTCGGATCGTGAATGTCGTTGCTTAACCGTCGTCTCTTGATGCTTGGTCTGCCGCTGGTCATTGCGGGCTGCGGTTTTGCACCGGCCTATGCCCCGGGCGGCACCGGTGCCGCCCTGCGCGCGGCCGTGTTGGTGCAGGAACCCTCGACCCAAGAAGGCTATCTGCTTACGCGGCATCTTGAGACACGTCTGGGGCGGGCCAACGCGCAACGCTATGCGCTGGATTTGCAGATCAAGACACAGAGATCAGGTCTGGATGTGGCCGAGGACGATGACATCAACAGGTTCGGGCTGCGCGGACAGGCCGATTATGTGCTGCGCGATGTCGTGAGCGGTACGGTCGTTACATCCGGCATGGTCGAAAACTTCACGGCGTTTTCGGCCACCGGCACGACCGTTGCCACCCTTGCCGCCGAACGCGATGCCATGGAACGTCTGATGACGATTTTGGGCGATCAGATTTTTGCGCGGTTGCTCGCGGCCGATTTGCCTGCATGAAACTGACGCGACGCGACGCCAGTGGCATCATCGCCAAACCGCCGCACGACAAACTGGGCCTGCTGATTTACGGCGCGGATGCGATGCGCGTCGCCATCAAGCGGCAGGAATATCTGCGTGCCCTTCTGGGCGCCGGTGCCGAAGAGGAGATGCGCCTGACCCGTATCCCTGCGGGTGACCTGCGCCGCGAGCCTGCCCTCCTGATGGATGCGATCAAGGCGGTGGGCTTTTTCCCCGGCCCGCGTGCGGCCTTTGTCGAGGGCGCGAATGAGCTGGTAGCAAAGACAATCGTCGATACATTGAGCGACTGGCAACCGGGTGACGCGCAAATCATCGTCACCGCAGGCGATCTGAAAAAGACCTCCAAACTGCTCAAGGCATTCGAGGCGCACCGCGATGCCTATGCGCTCGGGCTTTTCGATGATCCACCCGACCGCGCCGAGATCGAGCGGCTTCTGACGGAAGCGGGCCTGCAGGCCGAAGGGCCGGTCATGGGCGCGCTCGAAGATCTTGCCCGTGCGCTGGCGCCCGGTGACTTCCGCCAGACGCTGGAAAAGCTGTCACTCTACAAATTGAGCGATCCGCAAACGCCGCTTGGGCTGGATGATATCTCAGCCTGCGCGCCTGCGTCGGTGGAGGCGGCAGTGGACGATATCCTGAATATCGTGGCCGAGAAACGGGCCACCGCTATTGGTCCGATGATGCGTCGATTGCAGAGCCAGGGCGTCAACGCAGTCACATTGTCCATTCAGGCCATGCGCCATTTCCGCGCGCTTCATCGGGCAGCGTGTAATCCCGGCGCGCCGATCTATGGCTTTCGCGACCGCGACCGCATGATGCGTCAATCGCGTGATTGGGGCACGCACAAGCTCGAAGCGGCCTTGGGCATGTTGACCGATACCGACCTGCAATTGCGCTCGGCGGGTCAGACCGCCCCGGCGCTGGCCATCATCGAACGCACCTTCATCCGGCTTGCCATGTTCGGCGCCAGCTAACCGCAAAAGGATTCCCCCGATGTATCAAGTGATCGGCACTGCCAAGACCCGCGCGTTTCGCGTGATGTGGATGCTCGAGGAACTGGGCCAGCCCTATGAGGTCATCCCCGCTGCGCCCCGTTCGGATGAGGCAAAGCAGTACAATCCATCGGGCAAGATACCCGCGTTGGTCGACGGCGCGCATGTGTTGACGGATTCGGTTGCGATCATGCAATACCTTGCCGACAAACACGGGCGCCTGACCGCGCCTGCGGGCACCCCCGACCGCGCCCGTCAGGATGCGATGCTGTTCTGGTTGATCGACGAGTTCGACGCCATTCTCTGGGCGGCTGCGAAACACAGCTTTGTTTTTCCCGAAGACCGTCGTGTGCCTCAGATCAAGGACAGCCTGAAAGCCGAATTTGCACAGGCCGCGATGACACTTTCCGAAAGGCTGGAGGGGCCGTTCCTGATGGGAGAGGAGATCAGCGTGCCTGATCTGTTGGCAGTGCACTGTCTGAATTGGGCCATCGGCGCAAAGTTCCCCGAAGTCGACGAGCGTCTGGCCAAATGGGCGTCACGCTTGCGGGACCGGCCCGCGTTCAAGGCGGTGCGCGCGCGGAGCGCCTAGGCCAAGGCGCGCGCCGCGGCCTGTCCGGCCCAAGCGCCGGTCGCCATGCATCCCGTAATGAGATAGCCGCCTGTCGGCGCTTCCCAGTCGAGCATTTCGCCCGCGACCCATGTATTCGGGATCGCATGCAACCGCAGGTCTTCGTCCACACTCGACCAGCGGACACCACCGGCGGTGCTGATCGCTTCGTCCATCGGGCGCAGACCCTCGTGGCGTATGACAAGCCCCTTGATCATCTGCGCCAGCGCATTCGAATCGTCTGGCAGCGGGTGCTGCATATCGCGCAGCAGTGCGATCTTGACGGGATCCAGACGGCCCGCCTTGCGCAGATGATTGTTCAGGCTTGTCTTGCCGCGCCGGTTGTCCAGCCTTTCCACAAGCTTTTGCAGTGCCACGTCGGGGGCGAGGTCGATGGTCAACTCATGCCCCTCCCGCACGCCGCGCGAGACGCTATAGACGCCGCCACCCTCGAGTCCGCGTTGTGACACGACTACCTCGCCACGCGAGCGGTATGGCCCGCAGCGCAGGGCTATCGCCTTGACCGGGCCACCCATGAACCGTGCCATATGGTCGGACCAGTCCACCCGCAGCGCCGCGTTTGCGGGCGCGAATGCAGCAACCTCGACACCCCGCTGGGCCAAAAGCGGTGCCCACGCGCCATCCGATCCCAACCGGGACCAGCTTGCACCACCAAGCGCCAGCACTGTTGCATCCGGGCGGAAAACCTCTGTGCCATCGGGTGTTGCGAATAAAAGCGCTCCGTCCTGCCAGCCGATCCAACGCATTCGCGTACGAACCGTCACCCCAAGATCGCGAAGCCGGGAAAGCCATTTGCGCAGCAAAGGTGACGCCTTCATGGCGGTCGGAAAGACACGGCCCGTCGAGCCGGTAAACAGCGGCTCGTCCAGACCGGCCGCCCACTCCTGCACCTCTTGCGCGCCAAACGCGTCCAGCATCCGCTGCATGGGCGCTAGCGCCTCGGTATAGGCGGCCTCGAACCGGGCGTGTTCTTCGACCTTGGTCAGATTGAGACCCGATTTTCCAGCCATGAGAAACTTTCGGCCAACGGAAGGTTTGGCTTCGAAGATCGTGACCGAAACGCCTGCCTGCGCCAGACGCTCGGCTGCCATGAGCCCGGCGGGACCGCTGCCGATGACGGCGGCAGTGCTCACGCGCTCTGTGTTCCGGGCAGGCCGCCTTTGAGTTCCACAACGCGCTGCGGGAACGGAATTTCGATATTGTGGTCGCGCAGAGCGTTCCAGATGAGGAACAATACATCGGACGTATATTTATTCGGCCCGTCATCGATGCCGTTCACCCAGAATTCGACCGCGAAGTCGATGCCACTGTCGCCAAAACCGCGCAATTCGCAATCGGGTGGATACGGCAGGTCAAGCACTTCGGGATGGGCCGCGACGGCGGCTTCGATGATCGCCGGCACCTTGTTGATGTCGGTATCGTAGCTGACGGAGAAAGGCGCCTCATACCGGTTGGCCGACCCGCTGTCAGAATAATTCACCACGCGGGTGGTGATGAAATCCTCGTTTGGCACCACGATCCAGCGTCCGTCGTATGTTTCCAGAATGGCCGCGCGGGCCATCATCTTGACGATCGTGCCCGCTTCGCCGCCGTCAAGTTCGACGTAGTCGCCAACAGTCGCCTGCCCTTCGACAAGCAAAATCACACCGGAGATGAAATTCGAAGCGATCTTCTGTAGCCCGAAGCCCAGACCGACACCGATCGCCCCGCCCAGAACGGCAAGCGCACCGAGATTGATCCCCATGATGTTCATCAACAGGATGAACGCGACACCGAAAATGGTGAATTCCACGGTTTTGAGCAGCAGTTGCCGGATCGAGGGCCGCATTGCCTCCTGCTTGGCGATGATCGTGGCCGTTTGGGTATTTGACCATTGGCCCAGCCAGAACAGGATCGCCCCCGCAATTACCCCGCGCACGATGCTGATCAGGGAAAACTGGATATTACCCACCCCGACAATCGTCTCTGTCAGGATGGTGTTGACCGTATCCAGAAGGCCCAGAGCATAGAGCGCCGCAATCGGCAGAAGGATGACCCGCCCCAAGGTGCGCAAAAACGGGTCTGTCAGAATGTCGCGGACCAATGCGCGGACCGCGAGAAACAGGAACACACGTTTGCCGAACGCGATAACCGACCCGCTGTCGAACATGGATCTGACGACCTGCTCACCGATGCCCGTCAACGCATAGGCAAGCAACGGCAGGATAAGCGGCAAGAAGCGCAGCACGAAACGGCGGGGCGCGGCAAACATGTTCTGCGCATCACCCGGGTCGATCAGGCGCGAAAGGGCGGGACGCAATCGGCGGGCGATCAGAACCGCCAGCAGATAGGCCACGACCAGCAAGGCAAATTGCGACCAGGCCGCCGGGCTCAGCAACCATGTCAAGGCAAGCTCATACCCCTGCAAGCCGTAGTCTGCGGCTTGCTGCACGATGGGTGGATATTGCGAAAGACCGAAATCCATGGTGTCCGCTCTTGTCAGTGGGGCGATACGTGCCACCCTCTTGCCTGCCAAGCCTGAAAGGATCAAGTGTTCCGATGCCCCGCACGCTCGATGAACTGACCCCGGACCCGATCTGCCCGTTGTGTGGCAGGCCGATCCCCCCCGACGTGCCCCAAAGCCTGCATCACCTCATTCCCAAGCTGAAAGGCGGTAAGGGCGGTCCGACCGTGCTCATGCATCACATCTGCCACCGCGAGGTGCATGCCAGCCTGACCGAGGCCGAACTTGCGCGCGACTACAACACACCAGAAGCGCTGCGCGCGCATCCGCGACTTGCGAAATTCGCGCAGTGGGTCGGCAAACGGCCTGCGTCTTTCCGGTCAAAGGTGCCGGGCGGAATGCGCAAACGCTGAACCCGCCCTTTACACGTTGCACAAGCCCTTGATCGCGTGCGCGATGTCACGGGACGCGGCGACGGTATCAGCGCAGATTTCATGCGCCACATCCAGCAAGTCATTCGCGGCCACGATGCGATCCACGAGCCCCCACGCCAAAGCATCCTCAGCGGTTACTTTCTGGCCGCCCATCAGGATCATCTTGGTCCGGGACGGTCCGACCAATTGCGCCATGCGGCGCGGATCACTCGGTTGCGGCAGAAATCCCAGCTTCATCACCGGATAGAAAAACTTGGCCGTCGGTACGGCAAGCCGCAGATCGCACGCCAGTGCCATGCCCGTCGCACCGCCTGCCAACGTCCCGTTGAGCGCCGCAACCGTCAGTCCCGGCAGCCCCGCAATCGTTGCCGACAGTTGCTCCCACAGTGGCGAGGTCGCAAGCCCTGCGCGCGCGGCCTCAAGATCGGCACCGGCACTGAATACCTTGCCCTGCCCTGTCAGGATCACCGCGCGGGCTTCGGTTGCACGCTGCATCACGTCGCACAGTTCAACGAGCATCGGTTCGGTGAGCGCGTTTGCCTTGTCCGGCCGGTTCAGTGTGACGGTCCAAATGCCGCCTTCCTCTTGCAAGTCAATCATACAAGACCGACCGCGCGGCGGATATCTTCGTCGCGCAGTGAGATTTCTTCACCGCAGAACCGGTCGGCTTCCGGACCGCACATCCACAACAGACACCGTGCGGGCCAATCGGCAGGGATGTGGTCTTCCCAGTCCAGCTTGCTGACGGCATTGATGCCCGACGCCTTGATCGTACGTTGCATTTCAGTAGCGACTGTCCCGGGCGACAGGCCAATCGCGCGGATGCCGTTCGCTGCTTCCTCGAGGTGCAGGGAGCGGTTCATCATGTTAACGGCGGCCTTGGACGCGCAATAGGCGCTCCAACCCTCGATCGCGTTATGCGCAGCACCCGAGCTTATTGTCAGGACAGACCCGCCGCCGCCCGCTCGCAGCGCAGGCGCCGCGGCGCGAATGCCGTTGAAGACGCCCTTGACGTTGATGTCGATCAGTTGACCCCACGCATCTGGATCCTGCTCGACCATGGCACCGATCGGATCGATGACCCCTGCGTTGTTGATCAGAACGTCGAGCCCACCGAACGCCTGTACAGTGGTTTCAACGGCAGACGATACTTCCATGAACCGGGCGACGTTGCACGGGATCGCGATGGCCTGGCTGCCGATTTCACCGGCGAGTTCAGCGATGCTGTCCTGAGAACGGGCCAGCAACGCCACATTCGCGCCCGCGTCGGCAAAGGTGCGTGCGGCGGCGGCGCCTATTCCGCGGCTTGCCCCGGTGATGATCACTGTCTTGCCGGTCATATCCATGTCGCTGTTCCCTTGCTGTTGGTGCCTCTGCTGCCAGACCTAATGCGTCGGGCCCCAAAGGACCAGTGCGCGCCCTTGACCCTGCCAGCCAATTGGCCGACCCTTGCCATCTCGTCATTCAAAGGATCATTCCATGTTTCGGACCCGCCCCATCGTCAGCGCCACGGCTTTGAGCCTTGCCATCGCGACACCGCTTTCGGCAGACGTGACAACGCAACAGGTCTGGAACAACTGGAAAACCGGTCTCGAGAGTTTTGGCTATGTCGTTGAAGCGGAGCGGAGTTCCGATGGGGATACCCTATCTCTCGACGATATCGTCTTGCGGTTCGAAGGGTCGGAAGAGACCGCATCGGTTACGATGTCTGTGGGCAGCATGACGCTCGCGGCGCGTGACGACGGGACAGTGCGCGTCACGATGCCGCCGCAGATGACGGTACGGGGCGAAATTGTCCCGCCTTCCGGCGCGCCGGACGATGATCCGGTATCGTTTGCGATAGACCTGATGCAGGCCGATCAAGCCATCATCGTGAGCGGTGACCCCGAGACGATGGAATACGACTATTCCGCGAGCCGCCTCGAGATGGCGCTTGCAGAGCTTGTTGTCGGTGCTGATCCCATTACTGATGACATGGTCCGGGCCAGCATGGTCGCAGAAGGCGTCAATTCGCGGACCGTCGCCAGCCAGGGTGACATGCGCACCTACGACCAGACGATGCAGATCGACACTGTGCAGTACAGCTTGTTCATCACAGACACCGAAACTGCCGATGTTCCCGAAACGATGACGATCAACGGCACGGCCGGGCCGATCACCATGGCCTCCACCAGCACGGTGCCGGACCAACCTGTCGACACCGCAGCGACAAATGCCTTCATGGCAAACGGATTTGCGACCGACGGCACCTTCAACAGCACAAACTCAGTTGCCGAAATCGAGGTGCTGAATGCGCAGGGCACCAGCAAGATCAAGACCGAGACCGCCAACGGGTCACTTGCGATCGCGGTTGGTCCCGATGGCGCGTCCTACGGATTGGAGCAAAAGGACGTGCAGATCGGCGCCCAGCTTGCCGGTATTCCCTTCCCGGTCTTTCTGGAGATGGCGAAGAACGGCCTGAACCTGCGTATGCCGCTGGAGAAGCGCGAGGAGCCGCAGAATTTCGCGGTCGGGTTCAATGTGACCGATTTCTCCATGTCCGATATCATCTGGTCGCTGTTCGATCCCGAAGCCAAACTGCCCCGCGACCCCGCGACAATTGCATTGGATTTGACGGGCAAGGCGCGGCTTTTGTTCGACCTGATGAACCCCGAGGATGCCGAGCAATTGGCGCTGAGCGGCGCCACGCCCGGTGAATTGCGATCGCTCAACATCGAGCAATTGAAGGTCGACGCGGTCGGCGCAAGGCTGGAAGGTCAGGGCGCGCTGACGTTTGACGATCCGTCGAAAATGATCGCGCCCGGCCTGCCAGAGCCTTCGGGCGAGATCAATCTGGCGCTCGAGGGTGGCAACGGGTTGTTGGACACGTTGGTTGGGATGGGTTTCGTGCCGCAGGATATGGCGATGGGCGCGCGCATGATGATGGGCCTTTTCGCGGTGCCTGGCGATGCACCGGATACGCTCAGCTCTAAAATCGAGTTCACCGACGACGGCCAAATTCTGGCCAACGGCCAGCGCATCCGCTGATGGCACTGCTGCACCGGTCCTAGTGACCGTATGCAAGGGCGGTCCTACACGGGCCGCCCTTTTTGCGGTGCTGTCCCTTGCAGCGATGGGGCCGCGCCGCTACCTCTTGGCCGACCCCAACCGGAGAACCCCATGAACCAGCCCCTCGACGCGCTGAACGCCGATCTGTTGAAAGCAGCCAAAGACGCCGGTGCCGATGCCGCGGATGCAATGGCCGTTCGCGGGACATCCTTGTCGGTCGATGTCCGCGCAGGCGCCTTGGAAGAAGCGCAGCGTGAAGAGGCCACCGATATCGGCCTGCGCGTATTTGTTGGACAAAGGGTCGCTGTGGTTTCGGCATCGGACACCTCGCAAAGAACGATCGGGGAAATGGCGCAGCGTGCGGTCGCGATGGCGCGTGAGGCCCCTGAAAACCCCTATGCCGGTCTCGCAGATCCGGACCAGTTGGCGGTGGAGTGGAACGCTCAGGCGCTTGAGTTGAGCGATCCGGCAGAAGAGCCGAGCCCCGCCGCGCTGCACGATGACGCGGCACGGGCCGAGGCAGCGGCGCTGGACGTAGACGGCATCACGCAGGTTCAATCCGCATCCGCAGGATACGGCGCGCGCGACGTTCATCTGGCCGCATCAAACGGGTTTTCCGGTGGCTACAGGCGCACGGACAGGGGGCTCAGCTGTGTCGCGATCGCGGGCTCGGGCGTATCCATGGAGCGCGATTATGATGGCGACAGCCGGATATTCCAAAGCGATTTGCGCAGCCCCGAGGATATCGGCACACGTGCCGCAGAGCGTACGATTGCCCGCCTTGACGCACGCAAACCGCCAACCGGCAGTTTTCCGGTGCTTTACGATGAACGCGTTGCCTCCAGCCTGATCGGGCATTTGTTGTCGGCCGTGAACGGATCGGCCATCACGCGCGGGTCATCGTTCTTGCGCGACGCGCTGGATACAGCCGTTCTGCCCGACGGCCTGTCCCTTGTCGAAGATCCACACCGCCCCCGCGTTGGTGGTAGCCGTCCTTTCGATGCCGAAGGATTGCCGACGGCCCGTCGCAGCATTGTAGAGGATGGTGTTCTGCAGGGCTGGACGCTCGATCTGGCAACCGCGCGGCAATTGGGGATGCAATCGACCGGAAATGCCGCGCGCGGCGCGGGCAATGGACCGTCTCCCAGCAGCTGGAATGTCGCCTTGACCCAAGGTACCGCCAGCCGCGACGACCTGATCCGGGACATGGGCACCGGATTGTTGGTGACGTCGATGATCGGATCGACGATCAATCCGAACACAGGCGACTACTCCCGCGGAGCGGCCGGTTTGTGGATCGAGAATGGCGAGATAACGCATGCGGTCAATGAATGTACGATCGCGGGAAATCTGCGCGACATGTTGCGGGCGATCGTGCCAGCAAATGATGCACGGCCGCATGTAGGTCGGGTTGTGCCGTCTCTTCTGGTTGCGGGAATGACCCTTGCCGGCAACTGATCTTCCGCTTTTGATGGACGCGGCGGCACTGGCCGGTCGCATTGCCACCAGCTTTGTCGGGAAAACGGCCCGGCGCTGGGACAAACCCGGCGATGCAGGCCCCGTGACCGAAGCCGATCTGGCCGTGAACGACATGCTGCAATCGACGCTTTTGCTGGCGCGCCCGGATTATGGCTGGCTGTCGGAGGAAACAGAAGACAGCGATGTGCGGCTGGACCAGGAGCGCGTGTTCATCATCGATCCCATCGACGGTACCCGCAGCTTTACGGAAGGGGCAAATACGTGGGCGCATGCGCTTGCCGTGGCCGAACACGGGCAAGTGACGGCCGCCGTTGTCTATCTTCCGCGGCGCAACATGATGTTTACCGCGGCGCGCGGCGCGGGCGCGCAACTGAATGGCGAACCGATCACCGCATCACAGGTGGCCCTGCTGGCGGATTGTACCGTGCTTGCGGCCAAGCCTGTTCTGGATCCGTCGCTTTGGCAAAGCGGCGTGGTCCCTGACTTCGCCAGAGCGTACCGCCCGTCGCTTGCCTACCGGCTGGGGCTTGTGGGGAACGGACGGTTTGACGGCATGCTTACCCTGCGCCCGAGTTGGGAGTGGGATATCGCAGCCGGTGCATTGATCGTGGCCGAAGCGGGCGGCAAGATCAGCGACCGTATCGGCAAACCGCTGGTGTTCAACAATCCCGATCCGCGTTTGAACGGCGTGGTGGCCGGGGGTGCGGGTTGTCACGCTGCGCTGGTGGAAAAGCTGGCAAAGGTCTAGGGTCCGCTTGACCCCATTGCCCCTTTGCGGGCAATGACGCGTCGGCAACAAAGGAACTGACCCATGACACAACGTTTGCATCTGGTTTTTGGCGGCGAACTGGTAAACCCCTCCAATACGGTTTTCAAGGATGTGGACGATTTGCACATCGTCGGCATTTTTCCCGATTACGCGACGGCTTATGATGCGTGGAAGAACGAAGCACAGCGCACTGTAGACAACGCGCATATGCGGTATTTCATCGCCCATCTGCACCGTTTGCGGGATGAGGAACAGCCCGCTTCCTCGACCGAAGAACTCAGCTGACAGGTGCGGGGCGGATGGCGTCATCGCTTGGACTGACCGCGTATCGCGCGCTGGCACGCCGGGGGGAGCCGGCCTATGCCGCGCCCGATGCGCATCCGCCACGCGGCGAACTGGTCTGGCTGCACATCGCCAATCGCGAAACACTCATCGCGGCACAGGACCTGGCGTTGCGACTGATCAATGCCCGCCCCGGCACGCATGTGCTTATCACGCTGACTGTGCCGCCCCCACCAAACACCCCCACACGCGAAGGCCTGCATTTCGGTCTCATTCCCGACGATCATCCGGAAAGTGTGCAGAAGTTTTTTGAGTATTGGCAGCCCGATACCTGTTTTTGGTTCTGGGGCGATCTGCATCCCAACCTGCTGCTGGCGATGGCCGACAGTGGCAAACCGATGTTCCTGATCGACGCCGATGCCAAGGGCTTTGACGGGCGGCGCGACAGGTGGCTGCCCGATGTCTCCAAATCGCTGCTGCCGCTGTTTTCGACCGTTATGACCCGCAACGCCGAAGGCGCGCGGCGGCTGACCCAACTGGGCTTGCCGCGCAAGGACATCGACGTGACGACCCCCCTACTCGCCGGCGGACAGGCATTGAGCTGCAACGAAACCGATGAGGCAGAGCTTTCGCAGGCGTTGGTCGGGCGGGCAGTCTGGTTCGCGAATGCGGTGCAGGAACAGGAGCTTTCGACCGTTTTGGCAGCGCACCGTCACGCGCTGCGTCTGTCGCACAGGCTGCTTTTGCTGCTGCGCCCCGCGGGGGATCTGACAGCGCAGGCCGCCGCCGATCATGCCCGCGTTCAGGATTTCCGCGTGCTCAGCTGGGCGGACGGCGAATACCCTGACGAATCCACCCAGATACTGTTGACCGACGACGCAGAGGATATCGGTCTTTTCTACCGGCTGGCCCCGGTTTCATTCCTTGGCACGTCCCTGACGAAAGCTCCCGGCGCGTGCGATCCGTTAGAGGCTGCGGCGCTCGGGTCTGCCGTCCTCTATGGGCCGAAGGTGGGACGCCATTTGCAATCGTATTCGCGGCTTGCCTCGGCTGGGGCTGCGCGCATCATCAACGACGGTGTTGCGCTCGGCAACGCGATATCGCGCTTGGTTGCACCGGATCAGGCGGCCTTGATGGCGCATGCCGGTTGGGATGTGGTCAGCCAGGGCGCCGCCCTGACGGACAGGATTATCGATCTCGCTCAGGATGCGCTCGATGTGCAAATGGGCCTGACATGAGACGCGCGCCAGAGTTCTGGCACAAACCCCGCCCCGATCTGCGGGCGCAGCTCCTCCGGCCGCTCGGTGCGCTTTATGCCGCGGCGACCGCCCGCAGATTGGCAAAAGGCAAGCCGCAACGCTTGGGCATTCCGGTGATTTGCGTCGGGAACATAAACGCGGGCGGTACCGGAAAAACGCCGACGGTCATCGCGATTCTAGAGGCATTGCGCGATATGTATCTGACACCGCACGTCGTCTCGCGCGGATACGGCGGGTCGATTCAGGGGCCGGTTCAGGTCAATCCTGCGCAACATACGGCAACGCAGGTTGGCGATGAACCGCTGCTGCTGTCGGCTTTCGCAGACGTATGGGTCGCAAAAGACCGGGCTGCGGGTGCACAGGCCGCAGAAGAGGCCGGTGCGGATGTTATCGTTCTCGATGACGGGTTTCAGAACCCCGCGCTGGCCTATGATCTGAGCATTGTTGTCGTTGATGCGCAAAAAGGCTTTGGCAACGGCCTGTGTATCCCCGCGGGCCCGTTGCGCGAACCGGTCGAAGTCGGCTTGGCGCGCGCCGATATGATCGTTTCCATCGGAGATGCGGCGGCGCAGATGGCGTTCAATGTCACACCGTTGCCGCCCGCTTTGCCGCATGTTCGCGCCGCGCTGGAACCTTTGCAGACGGGAATGGACTGGACCGATACGCCGCTACTGGCTTTTGCCGGGATCGGGCACCCGGAGAAGTTTTTCGCCACGCTGCGCAGGCTGGGCGCGACGCTGGTGCATGCCGAACCTCTTGAGGATCATCAAACGCTGACTGCCGCGCTTCTGGGTCGACTTGAAGCGGATGCAAAAGCCCGCGGTGCCCAATTGGTCACCACCGAAAAGGATGCCGTGCGCCTGCCTGCGTCATTCAGGTCCAAGGTCATCACATTGCCGGTACGGCTGCAGTTCAAGGATTTTGCGCCACTGCAAAAGGCCCTTGAGCGGATCACAAGGACAGGCTCTGCGCTCTAGTCGTCTTCTCCGAGTGCAGGAGACGCGCGATGCAGCGCGAGTGTTGCATCCGAAAACCGGAAGGGCGAACGGATCCCCGGAATACCGTCGAGTTCGATCTGCATCCCGCGGGCCTTGACGTGAGGATCGTCGAAAACATCGTCCATTGCGTTGATCGGTCCAGCGGGGACGTTGTGCGCTTCGCACGCGGTAAGCAGGTCATCGCGGGTACGCGTCGCAGTGGCCGCGTTGAGCGCCGCCATCATCGCAGGTCTATTGGCCACCCGATCGGCATTGCTGGCAAAGTCGGGATCATTGGCCATGCCATCAAGGCCCAGCAGATTGCACAGCCGCTGGTATTGCCCGTCGTTGCCGGTCGCGATGATGAGATGCCCGTCAGCACAATCAAAGACCTCGTAAGGGGTCAGGTTTGGATGCGCGTTGCCCATGCGCCCCGGCGGGTTGCCGGTGGTCAGGTAATTCATCGCCTGATTGCCGGTGATTGCCACTGCGCAATCGAGCAGGGACATATCGATATGTTGCCCTCTGCCAGTGGATTGACGCTGGTGCACGGCGGCCAGAATGGCGGTCGTTGCATAGACGCCGGTAAAGATATCGGTGATTGCCATTCCGTGCTTTTGCGGCTGCCGGTCCGGCTCTCCGGTGATCGACATCAGGCCGGACATGCCTTGGATGATAAAATCGTAGCCTGCTCTGTGAGCGTAAGGCCCGTCCTGCCCGAAGCCGGTGATCGAGCAGTAAATCAGTCGTGGATATTTCGAATGTAGGCTGTCGTAGTCCATCCCGTATTTCGCCAGACCGCCGGTCTTGAAATTCTCGATCAGGATATCTGCATCTGCCAGCAGCGCGTGCAGCTTTTCGCGGCCGCGTTCGGTTTTCAGGTCGACTGTGACCGACGCCTTGCCACGGTTCGTCGAATGGAAATAGGACGCCGACCGATCGCCGTCCTTGTCGATAAACGGGGGTCCCCACTGGCGCGTGTCATCGCCAGCGGGGCTTTCAACCTTGATGACCTCGGCGCCCAGATCGGAGAGCGTCTGGCCCGCCCAGGGCCCCGCCAGCACACGAGCCAGTTCAATGACCTTGAGACCCTCAAGAGGGGCAGACATCAGGCGCCCAGCGCTTCGTCGATGATGGCCTTCATATCGCTGTAGGCCATGTTGGAATATCTTTCACCGTTGATCATGAACGTCGGCGTGGACTCGATACCGTCGGCCTCGGCGTTCTGCTGATACCACGCAACCATCTGTTGCGCGCGCTCACCGTCCTGCAGACACGCCTCGAGGGTTTCGGTGTCCAGCCCGGCGAGCCGGCCTATCCGGCGCAGCTCCTCGACGATCGCGGCGGGCTCCCCGGCGCGGGACCATGTTTCCTGGTTCTGGTAAAGAAGATCGGTGATGCCAAAGAATTTTTCGGGTCCGCCACACCGTGCCACCAGCGAGGCCCAGAGCCCGAACCGGTCAAAGAAAACCTCGCGGTAGACGAATTTGATCTTTCCGGTATCGATATAGTCGGCCTTCAACTGCTTGAACGGACCTGCATGGAACGACGCGCAGTGGGGGCATGTGTAGGATGCGTATTCAATAATCTCGACCGTGGCGTCGGGATTGCCTGCAACCATGTCGGCGATGCCGGAGGTATCGATCTGCTCATCGCTCGTTTGCGCATTGGCAGCGCCGGGAAGGGCGGCATCGGGGTAGGTGGTCGCGGACCGATTGCTGGTGAGGTACCAGCCACCCAGACCCAATACGGCAAATCCACCAAGCAGGACGTTTCTACGGTTCATAACTTCTTTCCTCTGTCTGTATGTCAGCTTGCCGAAGGTCGGTCCGGCCTCAGCGCGATTGTTTTGTCAAAATATTGGTGCCCAACCGTTCCAGCGCAGCACGCAATCCGTCATCTGCCACGGGCGCGGCGGTGTGGGCTGCTTGCCGCACAAGCTGCGGATCGGGGGGCAGCGTGCCTTTTTCGGGGGCGTGTTCGAATGACACTTGCCCTTCGGCAAAACCGGTTGCAGCGGTCTGCGTGATCCGAATGCGTGCAATGGCATTGTAGCCATAGACACCGTTCACGCGCGCACGCAGATTTTCCTTCTGCATCTCGAGCATGGGCGCATTTGCCCCGGTGGTCAGCAGCGTCAGCGTCGCCCCCATGCCCTGCCTGCCATAGCTCACTTCAACAGGTCTCGAGATCGCAGCGGCATCTTTGCCGACCACCTCGGGCCAATGGGTCAGCAGCCGCGACTGCGCAAAGCCGCGCTGCTCGGTGGCTTTGCGTATTTTTGACGATACCAGGTTGCCTGTGCGGGCAAATCCCTTGGTCGTGGCGCGGCGGCGGGGTGGCATGGCTACCTTTCGTGTGAATCATGACCTATGTGATACGCGACAGACCATAGCGCAAGCCTTGCCAAGGACCATCACTCGAAACAAAGGGATTCGCGTCAACAATGCGTGACATTGATAACATGCCTGTAATCTTGCTGGACTGGTACGATCGCCATGCCCGCAAGATGCCATGGCGGACATCGCCGGAGGCCCGCAAGCAAGGTGTCCTTCCCGATCCCTACGCCGTCTGGATGAGCGAAATCATGCTACAGCAGACCACCGTGGCGACCGTGAAGGATTATTTTGTCCGCTTTATCACGCGCTGGCCTACTGTGCGTGATCTTGCCGCGGCCGAAGATGCAGCCGTGATGGCAGAGTGGGCAGGTCTGGGGTATTACGCACGAGCGCGCAATCTTCTGAAATGCGCACGGGCCGTTGTGGAGGATCATGGCGGCACTTTTCCCGCCGATCACGCCGCCCTTTTGAAGTTGCCGGGGATTGGCCCCTATACTGCGGCGGCTGTCTCATCTATCGCCTTTGATCTGCCCCACGCCGTTCTGGATGGCAACGTGGAACGCGTCATGGCGCGCCTGCACGATGTTCATACCCCCCTGCCGGCGGCGAAGCCGGAACTGATGGCCCACGCCGAAGCTATGACACCCCAAGACAGGCCCGGTGATTATGCGCAGGCTGTGATGGATCTGGGCGCGACAATCTGCACACCGAAATCGCCCGCTTGCGGGATTTGCCCATGGCGCACGCCCTGCACCGCACGGGCGGCCGGTACGATGGCCGAATTGCCCCGAAAGACACCGAAAAAGGCCAAACCCGTACGGCATGGGGTCGTCTATGTCGCGCAGCGCGATGACGGTGCATGGCTCCTGGAAACACGCCCCGAAAAGGGGCTCTTGGGCGGCATGCTGGGCTGGCCCGGAAGCGTGTGGGTCGATACATCCGAGGACGTTCCCCAAACACCTCCGCCCGCATCGGGACAGTGGCAAAGGGTCGAAGGAGAAGTCCGCCATACCTTTACGCATTTTCACCTGGTCCTGCAGGTCTGGACCGCGATGCTGCCTGCAGATGCGGAGCCGTTGCAGGGCCGATTTATGGAGCGTGACGCATTTGGTCCGACGGATTTGCCCACTGTCATGCGCAAGGCGTTCGATCTGGTCCGGCAGGACCATGCGTCACATATGACAGATGGTATCCGAGGTGATAGGGTGCTGTGACGTAGCCAACGACGAGACTGTAACTATGACTGACGCATCCGCCCCCGTGACGCCAACCGAGCTGGGCAAACTGAGCCGTGCTCTTCCTTTCTGGCTTTCACTGGGGCTGGTGCCGCTTGTCTGGCTGACGGCAATCTACGGTGGCTGGACTTTGGTGCTGGTACCGCTTGCTACCTGGTATCTTTTCTCCGCACTGGACGCTGCCTTGGGCGTCTATACCGGAAACGCGGATCTGGATGCCTCCGATGACGATATGTTCTGGTACCGCGCCATCACCATCATATGGACCCCGGTGCAGGTTCTGATGCTGCTGTCGCTTCTGTGGTACGTCCCGCAGGCAGAGCATCTGAGCGGCTGGGAGAAATTCTGGGTGTTCTTTGGTGTGGGTGTCATCACCGGCACTGTCGGCATCAATTATAGCCATGAGCTGATGCACCAGAAATCCAAGCTCGAGCGACGCATGGCCGATATCCTGCTGGCCACGGTGTTGTATTCGCACTTCCGTTCCGAGCATCTGCTGGTCCATCACCGCTATGTCGCCACACCCCGCGATCCGGTCACCGCTCGATATAACGAGAGTTTTTTCCGGTTCTATCCGCGCGTGCTGAAACAGTGCTGGCATTCGGCCTTCAACGCAGAGAAAGCCATGCTGGCGCGCAAGAAGCTGGCCTGGACCGATCGTTCCAACCCATTCTGGATGTACTGGATGCTGCAGGCAGGGTTTGCGATCGCAGCAATTGCGCTGGGTGGGTTCACCGGCCTTGCGCTCTTCCTTGTGCAGGCAGGCGTTGCCATATGGCAGCTGGAGCTGGTGAACTTTATCGAACATTACGGCCTGACCCGCAAACATCTGGGTGATGGTAAATACGAGCACGTTCAACCACGCCACAGCTGGAATGCCGCGCACAAGGCGTCGAACTGGCTGCTGATCAACCTGCAGCGCCATTCGGATCACCACTACAAACCCGATCGCCGCTTTCCGGTGCTGCAAACCTATGGTCCGGACGAAGCGCCGCAGCTGCCGTTTGGCTATCCGGTGATGACGATGCTCGCCATGGTCCCACCGCTCTACCGGCGTGTCATGAACCCGCGTGTGCGCCAGTGGCGCGACAAATACTATCCGGAGATCACGGACTGGCAGCCCTATAACAAGTCCACCAATCCCCATCCGCGCTAAGCGCAGGGGAATCTTAACTCCTTCCTGCGATACCTCCTCACGCCACAGACCGCGTGAGGATAACGTATGCAGCAAAACGTCGTAGCGGCGGCCCGACATCGGGGCCAGACCTGTCTCATTATCGAAGACAGTCAATTTGACCAGCAGATGATGACGCGGGTCATGACGCGCAATTATGGCCATATCCGTGTCGAGGTGGCCTCAACCCTCGAATCGGCCCGCACAGCGCTGAAGCGGGGCGGCGTGTCTCTGATCCTGCTCGACAATAATCTGCCTGACGGGATCGGCGCGAACTTTGCTTTGGAGCTGGCCTCCGACCCCGCGTTGGGCCGTATTCCGGTCATCATGGTCAGCGATTTTCCGACGCCGTTCATGTGGGAAAAGGCCGCATCGGCCGGTGTGCTCTATGTGGTCAACAAGTCGGAATTCGGCGCCCGCTATGTCGCGGAGGCCTTGGGCAGTGGTGGCCGGCGGCGCGCCGGCATGAACTAGACCGCGTGCGTTGAACAAAAAAAGCCCCGCCATAAAGGCGGGGCCAAGGTGAGTGTCATCAATGCGCATCCTCTGTTGAGGGCGCAGTGACACTGGCGGTGTTCGAATGGGGTGGGTAGATCAGGCGCGCATTTCGGCCCTGATCTGTTGTCGCAGGACATCTATGGGAACGCGTTTGCCTTCTTTCTTGTAGCACCAATAGGTCCAGCCGTTACAGCTGGGCGCATTTTCATACGCCGCACCGACCTGATGGATTGATCCTTTGATGTCGCTGCCGATGAGTGTGCCGTCGGCGCGTACTTTGGCCTTGTGGCGACCATTGATGGAGTAGAGTTGTTCTCCCGGGCGCAGCATGCCGCGCTCGACCAATTGACCGAAAGGCACCCGCGGCTCCGCGCGTTTGGATGTTGTCGTCTGCAGCGCATCGGCGTCGAACCTGCGCACTGCCTCGATCCGTTTGGCGGCAACCTTGCGGTACGCCTTCTCGCGCTCGATACCGATGAAATCACGGCCAAGCATCTTGGCCACCGCGCCCGTGGTTCCGGTGCCGAAAAACGGGTCGAGCACGACATCACCGGGATTGGTGGAGCCTACGAGAATACGGTGCAGCAGGCTTTCCGGCTTTTGGGTCGGATGGGCCTTTTCGCCGTTTTCATCCTTGAGCCGCTCGTGACCGTTGCAAATGGGAAGAACCCAGTCGCTGCGCATCTGGATGCCCTCGTTCAAAGCCTTCAGCGCTTCGTAGTTGAAGGTGTATTTCGCGTTCTCGTCCTTGCCTGCCCAGATCATTGTTTCATGGGCATTGGTAAAGCGCTTGCCGCGGAAATTGGGCATCGGGTTCGATTTACGCCAGACGACATCGTTCAGGATCCAATAGCCCTGATCCTGCAAGGCCGCGCCGACGCGGAAAATGTTGTGGTAGCTGCCGATCACCCAGATAGCGCCGTTTGGCTTGAGCAGTCGACGCGCGGCCTTCAGCCACGCACGGCTGAAATCATCGTATGCCTGAAAGCTGGAAAACTGGTCCCAGTGGTCGTCTACCGCATCGACTTTAGAATTGTCGGGGCGGTGCAAATCGCCACGCAGTTGCAGGTTGTAAGGGGGGTCCGCGAAGATCAAATCCACGCTCGCCTCGGGAAGCGCGTTCATCGCCTCGATACAGTCACCGCCAAGGATCGTGTTTAGGGGAAGCGCTGCCGCTTCCGTCGTTTTGCTCGTCATATCTCTGCCTCTGTCCACGGTGCATTTTTTGCACTCATTGGTTGCCTTCAAGGATGGGCGAGCAGTGAATCCGGGTCAATTTCTTTTTTGAATCAAAAGTTTAAGAATTAATCTTGCCACAAGATATTGTGTACGGGTTTGAAAGTACGTCTATGGTGTGGGGTTACGCCCAATTCTTGCAGCGCAGACATGTGGCTTTTCGATCCATAACCCATGTTGGTTTCCCAGCCGTAGCCGGGGTGCTGTTGCGCCAATGACAACATGACATAATCCCGACATATTTTAGCCATAATTGAAGCCGCCGAAATGGAAACAGAACGCCCGTCGCCTCCGATGATTGTTTCCGAAGGGAGCGTTAAACCGCGCGGGACCATATTTCCGTCGATCAGACAATAGTCGGGTGGTGTCTCGAGCCCTTCGACGGCTCTCACCATCGCGATATGACTGGCGCGCAGGATGTTGTGCTCTTCGATTTCGGCCACTGATGCGTGCGCGATGCTGACGTCTGCCGCATCCATGATCTGATCGTAGAGCGCTTCGCGCCGTTTTCTTGTCAGCTTCTTGCTGTCGTTAAGCCCTTCGGGAATGCGGTTCGGGTCCAGGACAACTGCGGCAGCGGTGACCGGACCGGCCAATGGCCCGCGTCCCACTTCGTCGATCCCGGCGATTCGGGCGTAGCCCCGCGCCTTGGCGGCCAATTCGAATGAATAATCAGGTTCCATAGGTTTTGGGAAAACCGATCTGTGCCCTTATGGCAAGAGCATAAAGAAAGAGAGGAGATGCCCGAACATCTCCTCTCTCCCCTTGCGATCCCCGTGGCAGGGACATGCCCCGGGGATCATGGCGCCGTCAGGATGTGATACTCCCGCATGGCGCCAATTCGGTTAGCCCCGTGCGAGGCTGTATCCGTTGCGGCGCAAGCAGCGCGCGTCATACCCGCGGCGGTTGCCGTCAAAGGTGCGCAGCGTCTGGCCGCAGTTCTGAGGCAAGCGATCTGCGTGGCGGTAATTCCGCTCGAGGCAACGACGACCGAACATCAGATACTGCCCCTGACGGGTGTCGTAGCTGCGGAAGCATTTGCGTGGCAGAAGTTTGCGATCGACGCGCTTCGGAATTGGCCGCGGTTCGACCTTGTTTGTCCGGTGGCGGTGTTCGAATCGCCCGTTGTCATGGCTGTGCGCATAGCCGTCGTGATGGTGCCGGTTTCCTTTATGCACGTGGTTCTTCTTCACCTGCTTGCGGGCTTTGTCGCGCTTTTTGTCTTTCTTGTTCTTGTCGTGAATGATCTTGCCCACCACTGCCAATCCAAGGATCGTCGCGATTGCGCGCGCGGCACGGTCGTCATCCGCGTAGGCAGGCATTGCGCTGAAACCGGAGATCGCTATTGCGGCGGCGACGAGCGTCATGGTGAACCTGTTGGCATGTAACTTGAACATTGGCGTGATCCTTTACCTTTGGGGGTGCGACATCGTGGTGTCACGGCATGGGATCAACATCGGGCCAGCCTGCCCGGACAGGCAATAACAGCGCCCTGTTATCCGATAACGGACTGCAGAAACCCCGATCGATATTGAATATCACCGCGTCCCGGCGCATGTTCGGCTCTATGAAAAATGCACTTCTTTCCTTGTGCGCGGTTGCCGCGTTAAGCATGGGCAGCCCTGCCATGGCCGCCGATTGCTATGCCGATTATAAGGCCAAACAGGACGATCCCCTGCGCCTGCACTACGGTGTGGCCGAAATCAGGGGCGCTTGTGACAAACGGTCGGCTAAATCCGAATTGGCCGGGCGCTTGTCCGGCGCGGGTTGGACATTGTTGAACATCGTTTCGGTCTTTGGGCCTGACGGTCTGGAAAGTAGGAAAGACAGTGCAGGATCAAACTTCCTCCGCTTCTGATGTGCGCAAATCCGGTGCCCGTTTTGTCATCGTCGGGATCAGTGCGATTGTCGCACTGTTGCTGATTGGTGCGGCGGTCCTGTTCTGGGCATTGCCCGATGCCAATGTATTCAACGAACGTGTCGAACGCATTTTTATAGAAAACGATGACCTGACCAGTGCCGCCGAAATAAAGCTGCTGGAGATCCTCGCGCAATCCGGCACCGCATTTTCCGATACGCTCTCGGGCTACCGGGTCTTGATTTCGGTTCTTCTCGTCTTTGCCTCTGCCTTGCTGATTGCGTCTGTGGTTTTCTTGGTGATGCTCATCAGCTTCAACCGCCGCATGGCGCAGATTGAACGCACGGGGATCCAGGTCAGCTCGCTTTTGATCAGCCGCGAAGAGAACAAGGTCTATCTCAACAATCTCGGGTTCAAATTGACAGATGCCGCGATGGAAACACTTTCGGTACTTGCCGAGGCGCGGATGGATGACGACGTGCTATCGGGTGCCGAAATCGAAGGTATGATTTCCGGACGCGCCTCGAGCGATTGCGAAGAAGCCGCGGGGGCCACGCGCATCAAGCGGCTCCGCGATACGCTCGGCAACCAGATGGTCAGCGAGCTTCTGGTGAAAAATATCGCGCGGCGCGGCTATATGCTGGCGATCGACAAGGATGTGATCAAGGTCATGTAAGTGGCATTGCGCTGTTTCGGCGCTGGTCATCCTGTGCCACAGGACGCTAGTCTGTGGCGACCCGAACCGAGGACTATGCCATGCCCGCTGCGATCAATACCTTCAAGAAAGCCCTCGCCGAAGGGCAGACCGTTTTCGGATGCTGGCTGGGCCTTGCCGACACGTTTTCGGCGGAGCTGATGGGACAGGCGGGTTTTGACTGGCTCGTGATCGACGGCGAACACGCTCCGAACGATCTGCGGTCCATTCTCGCGCAGCTGCAGGTGCTCGCGGCGAGCGATAGCCACCCCGTCGTACGCGTACCCATTGGCGAAACCTACATTCTCAAGCAGGTGCTGGACGCAGGCGCGCAAACCGTTCTGGTGCCGATGGTGGAAAGCGGCGCTCAGGCACAACAGCTGGTGCGCGATGTGTCCTACCCGCCGCATGGTGATCGGGGTGTGGGGTATGCGCTGACGCGGGCGGCGCGGTTCGGGACGGTCGCGGATTACGGAACGACCGCAGATGCCCAGACCTGCCTTTTGGTTCAGGTCGAGAATCGCAAGGGGCTGGCCGCACTTGACGATATTCTTGCCGTTGACGGGATTGACGGCGTTTTCATCGGCCCCGCCGATCTGGCGGCGGACATGGGCCATATGGGCGACAGCCTGCATCCCGACGTTCAAACCGCCATTATGGACGCTTTGTCACGTATTGCCGCGGCGGGCAAAGCGCCCGGCATCCTGTCGACCGATGATACCATGACCCGCAATGCCATTGACGCAGGGGCCCGATTTGTCGCCGTTGGCGCGGATGTGCTTCTGCTGGGCGCAAGCGCGCGGGCGCTGGCCAGCACGTGGAAGTCCACCAAGGAATGATGCCTGCAAAACGGGCGCGCCCCTGACATGACCGCGCGGGGATAGGCAACCGCGACCGCCTGCCCCTTTCCTTGCCCGTCAAAGCGGTATAACAGGCCCGCACCATCAAACACGTATATTGGAGAGAAACGAGATGGGTTATCGCGTCGTCATCGCTGGTGCCACAGGTAATGTGGGCCGCGAAATGCTGAATATCCTGGCCGAGCGCCAGTTCCCCGTGGATGAAATCGCAGTACTTGCCAGCCGCAAGTCGCTGGGTACGGAGGTCAGCTTTGGCGACAAGACACTCAAGACGAAAGACCTTGATACGTTTGACTTTGCTGGCTGGGACATGGCGCTTTTTGCCGTAGGCTCGGAGGCGACCAAGAAGTATGCGCCCAAAGCGGCGGCTGCCGGATGCACCGTCATCGATAACTCTTCGCTCTATCGCTATGACGCGGAAATTCCGCTCATCGTGCCCGAAGTGAACCCACAGGCGATCCACGACTACGCCAAGAAGAACATCATCGCGAACCCGAATTGTTCGACTGCGCAGATGGTTGTCGCGCTCAAGCCGCTGCACGACCGTGCGCGGATCAAGCGTGTCGTGGTCAGCACTTACCAATCCGTATCCGGTGCGGGCAAGGAAGGCGCCGACGAGCTGTGGGACCAGACCAAATCGATCTACAATCCAACGTCGGACGTGCCTCCGTCAAAGTTCACCAAGCAGATCGCATTCAACGTGATCCCGCATATCGATGTGTTCATGGATTCGGGTGAAACCAAAGAAGAATGGAAAATGGTCGCGGAGACGAAAAAGATCGTCGATCCCAAGATCAAGGTCACGGCAACCTGCGTGCGCGTGCCCGTTTTTGTCGGACACTCCGAGGCAGTGAACATCGAGTTCGAAGATTTTCTGGACGAAAACGAGGCCCGCGACATCCTGCGCGAAGCCCCTGGTGTGATGGTCATCGACAAGCGTGAGGACGGCGGCTACGTCACGCCGATCGAATGTGTCGGCGATTTCGCGACCTTCATCAGCCGCATCCGTCAGGACAGCACCATCGACAACGGCCTGAACCTGTGGTGCGTTTCGGACAACCTGCGCAAAGGTGCCGCACTCAACGCGGTGCAGATCGCGGAGTTGTTGGGCCGCGAGGTTCTCAAGAAGGGCTAATTCTTGCCGAGATGAGTGGCGAACGAAGGGGGGGCAGAAGGCTCCCCTTTTTCTTTTGGCGCAGGCAGGGCAATCTAAGCGCATAAAAGAAAAGGAATATCCCATGCGCCTTGCCGTTCTCGGTTTTGTCCTGCTGCCTTGCTCTGCCCTTGCTGACACTTTCACGCTGCGCTCTGCGCCGGATGCGGTCACCGTTTTCCCCGGCATCGCACAGGTGAGCCGCACCGCGGCAGTTGATCTACCTGCCGGCCGCCATGAGATCGTGCTCCCGGATCTGCCTGAGTGGGTCGATGCCAATCGCTTACGTGTCGCTGTCGATGGCGCCGTGCTGGCAAGCACAAAGCTACGCAATGATGCGCTGCCCCCTGTACCCGATACGGATAGCCCTGCGGTCATTGCCGCAAAGGCCGCCATTGACGCAGCCGAGGCCGCGATTGTTGCGCTCGATGACGATGTCGCTGAAGCGCGGTTGGGTGTGCGATCTGCCGAGGCACAACTGGATTTTCTCGAAGCGTTGGGCAACAACCAGTCCCTGCCATCGACGGCCGCGGATCTCGCCGCTGTGGGTGCAATGATCGCCGACGAAACGCGCGCGGCCGAGGTAGCGCGCCTGACGGCGCAGCGCCAGATACGGCTGATCGAAGAAGGCCGCCCTGCGCTGACCCAGAACCTCGTCGATGCGCGCGCTGCACTGGCCGCGTTGACCCCGCCGCGAAAACCGAATGCACGGCTGGCGCTGGAGGTTCAGGCGGAAACAGAAGGCACGGTCGAAGTAACCGTGCGCTATCTGGCAAATGCGTCATGGCGTCCGACCTATGATCTGTTTCTGACGCGTGGAGAGACACCGACAGTCGCGCTGCAGCGTGCCGCGCTCGTCCGTCAGGACAGTGGTGAGAACTGGCAGGACGTCACGCTGACCCTGTCGACCCTTGCCCCGACGGGCCAGACCGATCCCGGCACAGTCTATGGCCAACTGTTGCGGATTGAAGACCCCGCCGAACGCAAAGCGATCCTGAATAGCGCGCAAATGGAGGCCCGCGTGGCGAGCGCCGATTTCGCGGCGGCACCCGTGGCAGTCGAAGAAACCATCTCGGCCAGCTTTGAGGGGCCGGGTGTCAGCTATGTCGCGCAAGGCAAGGTCACGGTCGCCCACGGCGCGGATGCGGCACGGTTGGCGCTGGACACGCTGACTTTCGATGCACGCGTCTTCGCCCGCGGAGTTCCCGCCCGCGACAACACCGCATTCATGATGGCTGAATTTGTCAACACGACCGACGAGCCGCTGTTGCAGGCTGATCAGGCGCAGGTGTTTGTCGATGGCGCGTTGGTTGGCGCAAGCTGGTTCCCCGAAATTCCTGCAGGCGAGCGTGCGACGAAATCCTTCGGGCCGATCGAAACCCTTCGGCTGGAACGGACCGTCCTTGATCGCAACGCGGGCGACCGCGGCATCATAAACCGCAGTAATGCGCAGTCACTGGCTGTCCGGCTTGATGTCACGAACCTTGGCAAAGAGAATTGGGACGTCGAGGTGATGGAAAGCGTCCCCTATTCCGAGCAGGAGGATCTGGTAATCGACTGGACGGCAGATCCGCGTCCCGACCAGATCAACGTCGATGACAGGCAGGGTGTGTTGCAGTGGGATCTGTCCGTCTCGGCCCAATCCGATGTGCAGATCACTGTCGAACAGGATATTCGCTGGCCCGAGGGGCAGGTCCTGATCGAGCGCCCATTTCCCTAGGTCCCGCGGACGGTATTGAGGTGGACTTTTGCGATAGTGTCCGCCTCACCCGAGCGGTCTGAACCAGAGCATGCGCCAGCTGGCCAAGCCGTACCGGCTCCGGTTGGTCGTCTGTCCCTGCAAGATTAGGCACCGATTCTTCTCTCATCGGTGCAGGTTGCTCCGAGTGTGGTTAAGGTGCTGTTAAAACCGCTCTGCCCTCAGCACATCGCAATCGACGACGCTGACTACACCGATGTGGCGTTCGACGACCGAAAAGGCTGCCTCGAGCAACGCATCAAGCCGGTCAGGGCGGATAATGCACACGACCTGAACCATACCTTGCGCCCGGCTGACCTGCCCCGAACGGCTCCACTCGCCAGAGCGCCCCGAGCCACCCAGCACCGGCAACACGGTGTAGCCGGTTACGCCTGCCTCTTTCAGCGCATCGGTGAGGCGGGATTGCATGACGTTTTCAATGGTGATTTCGACACGTTTTGCGCGATGTGTTTGCATGGGTCAGCCTCCGGTAACAGCCATGGCGACCGCTACGTAAAGCGGAATGCCGAGCGTGAGATTGAAAGGGAATGTCACCCCCAGCGACAGCGTAAGATAGAGCGAAGGGTTGGCCTCGGGTAGCGCCACCCGCATGGCAGCGGGCACCGCAATATAAGACGCGGAGGCCGACAGAACCATCATCAAAACCACGCCGCCCGCACTGAGCCCCAAGAGCATGCCCGTCGCCAGACCGATGCCTGCGCCGATCACCGGCATGAGCACACCAAAAGCCAGCACACCGGGGGTCAGCACCTTGCCTCCACCGCGCAGCCCCCGCCCCGCAACGAGCCCCATGTCCAGCAAGAACAGGCACAATACACCTTTGAAGGGGTTTACGATGAAGCTGCTGATCTCGGCCAGCCCGTCCTCGCCCGTGGCCCAGCCGATCATGAACGCGCCGATCAACAGTACAATCGACCCGTTCAGCATGATTTCCCGCATCAAGGCGCTGTCCATCTGGCGGGGGCTCTCTCCGCCCTTTGAAATCAGCCACAGTGCCGACAGGATCGCGGGCGCCTCCATCGCGGCGGCCACTGCGACCATGTAACCTTCGGCGCTGATGCCGCGCCCTTCGAGCACCGAGGTCGCAGCCACAAATGTCACGATGGAAATAGAGCCGTAGTGCGCGGCCACGGCGGCGGCATCGAGCCTGCTCATCCCCGTCATCACCTTGAGCAGCCCGAAGGCGATCAGCGGCAGAAGTGCCGACAGGATCACACCTGCCAAGAGCGAGAACCCGAGCCGCGCATCAAGCCCGTAAGATGCGACACTTGCCCCGCCTTTGAAACCGATGGCGAACAGAAGATAGATCGACATGCCCTTGGCGACCGCTTCCGGTATCGTCAGATCCGATCGCGCCAGCGACGCGAACAGCCCCAGCACAAAACTCAGGATGATGGGAGACAGCAGGTTTTGGCCCGCGAGGCTGAGAAGGTCTGCCATTATATATCCTTAAACGGGCTGGAAGCTGTCGGTCTCGGGGGCGTAGTGTTCCAATCCGCCTTCGCCGATGTCTGTCCACATGCCGTGCAGTGTCAGCTCCCCCGAAGTGACCTTTTGCGCCAGCCAGGGGAACGTCATCAGATTTTCAAGCGACATAAGCACCGCGTGTTTTTCCAGCGCACGTACCTGTTCGGTCGTGTCTGTCATATCGGATACCAGCGCGTATTTGGGTCGCAAGATGTCCATCCAGCGCCCGACGAAACTGTCCTTGCTCTCGAGTTCGGGCGCTTCTCCCTGACACATGCTCAGACATCCCTGAACGCCCCCGCACTGCGAATGGCCCAACACGATAAGATGCGCGACTTTCAATACGTTGACGGCATATTCCACAGCTGCGGAAGTGCCGTGCTGCAACCCGTCAGGATGGTACGGCGGCACCAGATTGGCGATATTGCGGTGTATGAAGAATTCGCCCTGATCGGCGCCAAAGATCGAGGTGACGTGCACACGGCTGTCGCAGCATGAAATGACCATCGCGCGAGGATGCTGCCCGTCGCTGGCCAATTTTCTGTACCACGCCTGGTTCTCGGCATAGCTGGTCGCCTTCCACCCATGGTAACGTTGCAGCAGATACGTCGGCAGCGGCTTTGCTTCTTTCATGGGGGCTATTTCCTTGCTTCGCTTCAGCCCGAATAGCGGGGTTTTGAACGAAATTCGAGTGAAAAGGCTGTGGGCAAGCAACCATTTGCAAACTTTGATCACGAATAAGCGGGTAAGCCGTGGGGGCAAAACGAAGGGTGAGTCATGGGTGTAGTATTCAAGATGCGGCTGGCCGAGCCGATCAAAGTGGACCAAAGCCGCCTTGGCGCGCTGTACGAGCAACTGGGGGAAACGGGTGCGGAGGATGTGGTCTGCCGCGCCATGGAAGAACTGGCCGTGCGGATGGCGCAATGCGACCGGCTGTACAAGGCGCGGGATCGCCCTACCCTGCGCAAGAACGCGCGGTCCCTGATCGCGATTGCAGAACAGATCGGGATGTACCGGCTTGCGCAGGTGGCGGCGGACGTCACGCGTTGCATCGACGACGAAAACGAGATCGCGCTGGCCGCAACATTGTCACGTCTGCTGCGTATCGGGGATCAATCGCTTTCGGCCATTTGGGACACGCAGGATCTCGATCAATAGGGTGCGCTTGCTTAGCTGCGTGTATGGGATAGGTTGCCGTTGCACGGCACAGAATAGAAAGGCCCGTCATGACGCTCAGCTTTGCTCCCGATGCGACATCCGCCATACCCCTGCACATCGTGGCACAAGATGCCTTTGGTGCATGGGTCAGCGAACGGTCGCAGCAGGATCGTGACTGGATGTCCTTGCATGGCTTCAAGGGCGCGCTGGGGCAGGCATTGGTATTGCCCGGCAGTGACCATGTCGAAGCGGTCATCGGATATGGCACCCCGACAAGCCGTGCGAGGGGCCGCTTCGCGCTTGCCCGAGGAGCGGCGCGCCTCCCCAAGGGCACGTACAAAATCGCGGATGGATTGCCCGACGAGACTGCCGAACAGGAAACGCTGGGCTGGCTGCTGAGCCAATACGCGTTCGACACCTATGCAAAAAACACCGGCATCGCCGCCCGGCTGGTTGCACCCGCGTCCGTCAATGTTGACCGGGTCGAAGCGATCGCACGCGGCGAAGCGCTGACGCGCACGTTGATCAATACGCCGGCATCCGACATGGGGCCGACCGATCTCGAGAACGAGGCGCGCGCCCTGGCCAAAACACATGGCGCATCGATCGAGGTCATCGTTGGTGACGAGCTGCTGGAAAAGAACTTTCCGATGATCCATACGGTTGGCCGCGCCGCAGACCGCGCGCCGCGCCTGATCGACATGCGATGGGGTAACAGCGGGCGGAAATTGACTCTTGTGGGCAAAGGGGTGTGCTTTGACACCGGCGGTCTGAACCTGAAACCCGGCGCGTCGATGGGATTGATGAAGAAAGACATGGGCGGCGCTGCAGCCGTGCTTGGTCTGGCTCATATGATCATGGCGACCAATGCACAGGTGCAGCTGCGTGTACTGATCCCCGCCGTCGAAAACGCAGTCGCCGGTAATGCGTTCCGACCGCAGGACATCCTCACATCGCGCAAGGGTCTGACGGTCGAGATCAACAATACCGATGCCGAAGGCAGACTGGTCCTTGCCGATGCGCTGGCCTATGCAGACGAAGAAAAACCCGATCAGATCATTTCGATGGCGACCCTGACCGGCGCCGCGCGGGTTGCTGTAGGCCCTGACCTTGCGCCCTACTTCTCCGACGATCCGCTATTCGTCACAGCGCTGGAGGCGGCGGCCGTTGCGCAGGCCGACCCTGTGTGGCGGATGCCGTTTCACACGCCCTATGAGCCTATGATCGAACCGGGGATTGCCGATCTCGATAATGCGCCAAAGGGCGGTTTTGCGGGTTGCATCACAGCGGCCCTGTTCCTGCGCCGCTTCGTCACTGAAAGCAAATACGCCCATTTTGATATCTACGGCTGGCAACCGAGCGCGGCGCCGGCTCGCCAAAAGGGGGGCGTCGGTCAGGCAACGCGCGCGCTTTTGGCAGCTCTGCCTGAGATCCTTGCCCGATGAGTGACCCGCGGCTGACACCTGATCCGACGCGCCAGACCCGGTCAGAGCCTGCGCGTGTGGTGCAACCCGTAACCGATCTGCTACGCCATCCCGGTGGACCCCGCGACCGCCAGCTTCTGCTGGGCGCAGAGGTGACGGTGATGGACGATAGCGACGGATTTTCCTACGTCCAAAGCGCGCACGACGGGTATTGCGGTTTCGTGCGCACGATCGATCTGCAGCCCCCCCTTCCGGCGACCCACAAAGTAAGCGCAGCGGCAACGCATGCGTACCTAGACCCTGACTTTAAATCAGCCGACCGTATGGCGCTGAGCCACGGATGCCGCGTCGCGGTTACGGGTACCGCGAATGGTTTCGCAGGCACGATATTTGGACATATACCCGAGCAACATCTTGCCCCCCTCGCGCAGGTCGAGAAAGATCCGGCCGCAGTCGCGGCGCTCTTTTTGGGAACGCCCTATCTGTGGGGCGGAAACAGCCGCGCGGGCATTGATTGCTCAGGTCTGGTTCAGGGCGCGTGTGTCGCCTGCGGCCTCCCCTGTCCGGCCGATAGCGATATGCAGGAACGCACACTCGGTTCCGCGATGCTGAACGACGAAAGCTATCGGCGCAATGATCTGTTGTTCTGGAAGGGTCACGTTGCCTTGGTGTGGGACGCGAAAACGCTGCTGCACGCCAACGCGCACGCGATGGCTACGGTGTTCGAGCCTCTTGAGGAGGCGATTGACCGGATCGCCCTTACCGACGGACCCGTGACAATGCACCGACGGCTTGGCGTGTTGTAATCAATCTACCGCCCGGATCAATTTACGCTCCAGCACTCTGAGAACCGCACGCAAATCCGACCCACGTTTCAGAACTTGTCCGTTCAGTCCGATCACGGCGTAGATCCCCTGCTTGCCCCGCAGCTTCGGCCGCTTTTCGATCCGGTACAGAGGCATTTCTGCCGTGCGCCGAAAAACACTGAAAACGGCGACATCCCGCAGACACGAAATGCCGTAGTCGCGCCATTCGCCCGCCGCAACCATACGACCGTACAGGGATAAGATGACCGACAACTCGGTCCGGTGAAACGCAACCTGCTCGGTCACGCGTTGCGGACCGGACCCGCCCGGCTGACTTGGAATGGTGGGAATGTTCATACCTTGAATTTTGCGATGTTATGCCCGCAAATCAAGGGCGAAGGCGCAAAACTCTTGATTGCGTTACAAAAGAGGGTATCAATTTTTGATTATGAAACACGTTTTATCACTCCCGTGACTCCTCAGGAACGCGCGGAGAAATGCGCTGAATTGATGATGCAGCACGATGCGGCCACGCAGGGTCTTCGGATGCATTTGGATGCCATCGGCCCCGGCACGGCAACGCTTTCGATGTTGGTCACGGCAGAAATGCTCAATGGCCACGGCATTTGTCACGGCGGATACATCTTTACACTCGCCGACAGCGCATTCGCCTTTGCCTGCAACAGCTACAACCGCACGGCTGTCGCACAGACCAACCAGATCACCTATGTCAGCCCCGCGCAGGTCAACGAACGTCTGTGCGCAGAGGCCGTAGAAATTGCACGGTCAGGCCGATCAGGCACATATGATGTTATGGTCACGGGCGCCGACAATCGCAAAATCGCCCTGTTCCGCGGCTTGTCACGCACCATCAAAGGCCAACACTTCCCAGAGCCCGGAGACCCCTGATGAAAGACCTAACACCGGACCGTGCCAGTCTGGACCCCATCGAAATCGCGAGCCGTGACGAGATCACAGCGTTGCAGATCGACCGGCTGCGCTGGTCTCTGCGCCATGCCTATGACAACGTCGCTTTCTACACGAACAGCTTTGACGCCGCTGGCGTGCATCCCGATGATCTTGTTGACCTGAGCGATTTGGCAAAATTTCCGTTCACGGTGAAAACGGATCTGCGTGACAACTATCCCTTCGGAATGTTCGCCGTACCGCGCAACCAGATCCGACGCGTGCACGCATCGTCGGGGACTACGGGGCAGCCGACGGTCGTAGGATACACGGCGCAGGATTTGCACCATTGGGGTGCTGTGGTGGCGCGGTCGCTGCGTGCGGGTGGGATGCGTCCGGGCGACATGTTGCACAACGCCTACGGCTACGGGCTCTTTACTGGCGGTCTGGGCATTCATCTTGGCGCGGATGCGTTGGGTCTCATCACCGTGCCCGTGTCAGGCGGCATGACACCGCGACAGGTCCGATTGATCGATGACTTCAAGCCCAAGGGCATCACCGTCACGCCGTCCTATGCCCTTTCCGTGCTGGACGAGTTTCATGCAGAAGGTATCGATCCGCGAGACACGTCGCTCGAGGTCGGTATTTTTGGCGCGGAACCCTGGACGAATGCCATGCGTCAGGAAATTGAGCAGGCCTTTGATATGCACGCCGTCGATATTTACGGATTGTCCGAAGTCATCGGGCCGGGCGTTTCCATGGAATGCGTTGAAACCAAGGATGGTTTGCACATCTGGGAAGATCACTTTTACCCTGAAATCATCAATCCCGAAACCGGGGAGGTCTGCGCCGAAGGAGAGATGGGTGAGCTGGTGTTCACGTCACTGACCAAGGAAGCGTTTCCGATCATTCGCTACCGCACCCGCGATCTGACGCGGCTGCTTGCGGGCACGGCACGCAGCATGCGCCGGATGGAAAAGGTCACCGGGCGCAGTGACGACATGATCATCCTGCGCGGCGTCAATGTTTTTCCAACGCAGATTGAAGAGATCCTGATGCGCCAGACTGCGTTGTCACCGCATTTCCAGATTGAGCTGACCCGCCCCGACCGGATGGATCAAATGCGCGTTGTGGCCGAGATCGCGCATAAGGGTGTCACGCATACTGACCGCGACACGGCGGCACGGGCGCTCGTCGAAGGGATCAAGCAAAGCATCGGCGTCACGGTCGATGTGCATGTCGGAAATGTCGGCGACGTCCCGCGCTCGCAGGGCAAGGCAGTGCGTATCATCGACAGGCGTTCGAACTCAGGCTGATCAGCCGCAGACGACGGCCACGATGGTATCTGTATTATCGAGCTGAACGTTCACGCGGTTGGCCAGAAAATCGGCCGTTACGGCATCCTCGGGGCCGTAAACGCGCTTTGGTTCCGGTACGATCAGCGCTTGCGCCGCGTCCTGCCCGATCAGGTTTTGATACGCGGCAGCCCCGCAGGTATCAGGGCCGGGGGCCGTATCACCGCCCGTGCGCGCTTGTGACAGCGGTGTTCCGCAGGCCGCAAGAGACAGCAGAAGTGGAAGGGTTGCGTATTTCATGCAGCGTACCTCGCTAGAAAAGTTTCAACCGCACTCCCGACAATCCGATCGATGTCGGCGGCAGTGGTAGATTGCGTAATACCGAACAGGCGGCGCATCCAGATGTCGGCCTTGCACAGCTCACCGAATTGGTCGGCCGCAAGTTCGAAATCATCGATCTTGAGTTCGCCGCGCGCGCAGGCCGCGGTAAAATAGGCGACCATTTCGCCGCGCATGACAGCGGGCCCGGAGTTGTAGAAGTTCTGTCCAATCTCGGGAAACCGGTCCGATTCCGCCACGCAGATCCGGAAAATCTGCTGGCCAAAATGGCTCGTGATGAAGCCGAGGAAGTGGGTTCCGACGGCGCAAAGCACTTCGCGTGGCGGGGCCTGCATGTCGATGCTGTCAATCGCATGGCGGGATTGGCGCAGGCATTCGGTATTTGCGACTTCCATGAAAAGCACCCGCTTATCGGGGAAGTATTTGTAGAGCGTCGCTTTTGAAACGCCCCCCGCGCGAGCGATATCATCGACGCTCGCGCCTTCGAACCCGTCGGACATGAATACCTGTCGTGCGCCTTCAAGGACCTGATCATACTTGCGGCCACGATGTATGTTGTCCTGAACGGGGATTACGGCGGTCATCTTGTCTCCTTGCACGGTATCACACCCTATGGGCGGACGTGATGTGAGCCAAGCCGAAAATACCCGACATTTGCATCGCTTTGCATGGCGTGCAGCTGGCTCACTTTGGGCTAGCGCAGATCAATGTCCTTGGTTATCCCTATGCCCATGCTGGCGATCTTCCTAAAAACACTGCCATTTTTCGCTTTGATCGGGCTGGGTTACTGGGCGGGACGCAGCCGGTTCTTCTCTGCCGAGGCAACGGCCTATCTCACGAAATTCGTGTTCTATTTTGCGCTCTCCGCCATGCTATTCCGATTTGCGGCCAACCTTTCATTGGCGGATGTCTGGGATGGCCGGCTGGTGGCGGCCTATCTTTGGGGAACCGCATTCGTCTACGCAATCGCGACACTGGTGTGTCTGCTGCGCGGAGTCAGCATGGAAATTACGGCGATCGAAGCGCAATGCGCCGTGATCGGAAATGTAGGGTTTCTCGGGGTTCCGATGCTCACGCTTCTGCTGGGGCCGCAGGCAATCGGACCGGTCATGCTGGCGCTCGCGATCGATCTGATCGTATTTTCATCGTTGATCGTCATCCTGATTACGCTGTCACGTGACGGTCGGATGAACCTGTCGGTGCTCAAGGTGGTGGGATTGGGACTTTTGAAAAACCCGATGATCGTGGCGATATCATTGGGGCTTATGTGGTCGGCGTTGCAGATACCGATCCCTGCGCCGCTTAACGAATTCTTGGCGATCCTCGGCGGGGCCGCGACCCCCGGCGCGCTCTTCGCGATTGGCGCATCGCTGGCTTCCAAATCGGCGGAGCGTTTGTCTGTCGCGGGATGGCTGAGTTTCTGCAAGCTCGTGCTTCATCCCGCATTTGTGGCCTTTGCCGCGCTCGTCCTGTTCCATGTTGACCCCTACAAAGCAGGCGTGATCATCGCGGCTGCGGCTCTGCCTGTCGCCGGAAATGTCTACATACTTGCGCAGCACTACAACGTGGCGCCCGCCCGCGCATCGGCTGCGATACTCGTGTCGACAGCGCTCAGCGTGCTGACCGTCAGCGCGGTGATCGCCTGGGTGACGGGCGCCTGACACGCTCGCCTCTTGCTGCATTGGGCCTTGATCGCTACCCAAGTATACAAATGCTCCCGAAAGGAACTCGAATGAACATCCAGTCCTCCAACGCCTGTCACGGCGGTATCCAGCACGTTGTTACCCACGCATCGACCGCTACAGGGGGTGATATGACCTTCGCGATTTTCCTGCCGGCTGAGGCAAAAGACGGGCCTGTGCCGGTTCTTTGGTTTCTTTCGGGTCTGACCTGTACCCACGAGAACGCGATGGTCAAAGCCGGCGCGCAGGCGTGGGCGGCGGAGCAGGGAATTGCACTGGTGTTTCCCGACACCTCCCCCCGCGGTGAAGATGTTGCAGACGATGAGGCCTACGATCTGGGTCAGGGAGCAGGGTTCTACGTGAATGCGACACAGGACCCATGGGCCCCGCATTTCCAGATGTGGCAGTATGTGTCCGAAGAGCTGCCCGCGTTGATCGGCAAGGAGTTCGCTCTCGATATGGACAGGCAGGCCATCACCGGCCATTCGATGGGCGGTCATGGCGCGCTGACGCTTGCCATGTCTTTGCCCGGCCGCTTCAAGTCGGTGTCGGCGTTCGCCCCGATTGCCCACCCGACCGCCAGCGACTGGGGCCGCAAACAGCTGACAGCCTATCTGGGCAGTGATGAAAGCACGTGGGCGGCCCACGACAGCACCCTTCTGATGCGCGCGCACGGATTTGACGGGCCAATCCTGATCGATCAGGGCACCGATGATCAGTTTCTGGATCTGCTGATGCCCGAAGCCTTGGCCGACGCGATTGTGAAACGTCGCCAAAATGGCATCTTCCGCATGCAAAAGGGCTATGACCATAGCTATTTCTTCATATCGACCTTCATGGAAGACCACGTCAATTTCCACGCCGAAGCGCTCTGGTCCGCATGACGGCCGTTTACGTTGACGCAGATGCCTGTCCGGTAAAGGCAGAGGCGGAAAAAGTGACGACGCGGCACGGCCTGCAGCTTTTCATCGTGTCCAACGGCGGCCTTCGGCCGTCGCCGCATCCTCTTGTGCAAACGGTTATCGTTCCCGATGGTCCGGACGTTGCGGACATGTGGATTGCCGATCGCGCAGGGGTCGGCGACGTGGTCGTAACCGGTGACATACCTCTGGCGGCAAAATGCGTGGAGGCCGGGGCACGGGTTCTCAAACACAACGGCGAAGCCCTGACCCGCGCAAATATCGGGAATGTGCTGGCGACGCGTGATCTGATGACGGACCTGCGGGCGGCAGACCCCTTTCGGCAAGGGGGCGGCAAAGGCTTTACAAAGGCGGACCGGTCGCGCTTTCTGGAGGCGTTGGAGCGCGAAATCCGCGCAGCCCAGAGGGACAGCTGAACGCGCAAGCTATTGCGGAAAGGATGACTATGACGCCCGAGGCGGTAGTATTTGATATCGGAAACGTCCTGATCGAGTGGCAACCCGAACGCTTTTTCGATGTGGAAGTCGGCCGTGAACGCCGCATTGCCATGTTTGACGCAGTCGATTTGCATTCGATCAACGACCGGTCTGACATGGGCGAGGATATCGCAGTTGTTATCGCGGAAGCGGCTGACCGATACCCCGAATTCCGCGACGAAATTCTGTTGTGGAATGAGCGGTGGATCGATATCGCCTCTCCCGCTATCGACCATTCGGTCCGACTGATGAGCGCCCTTCAATCGAAGGGAATTCCTGTATATTCGCTTACCAATTTCGGGATGCAGACCTATGATATCGCGGCGCGCAAATATCCGTTCTTGCGTCAGTTCGATCGCGATTTCATCTCCGGCCACATGAAGGTGATCAAACCCGATCCCGCAATCTACCGGATGCTCGAAAAGGGTTCGGGGCTGAGCGGCGGCGCGCTCTTGTTCGCCGACGACCGCAGCGACAACATTGAGGCTGCGGCCGCGCGGGGATGGCAAACCCATCTTTTCGAGACTCCGCAGGGCTGGGCCGACCGACTTGTCTCGGCAGGACTGTTGCGCGCGGACGAAGCGGCATGAGCCGTATTCCGATCATTCCCTTTGAAGCGGGTGAGGCTCTGATGGACTGGCGGGCGCTGACCGACGCCTTTGTCGCTGGGCATAAATTTCCGGAGGCCGAGATCGGCGATACATTTCTCTACCGCGATCCGGATACGCTGCTCAGCCGCGCAGCATGGATTGATGGTCTGGGCATGGCGGTCAAATCTGCGACGGTCTTTCCCGGCAACACCGCCCGGGGCAAGCCGAATATCAACGGTGGCGTCAGTCTTTACAGCGATACAGACGGCACGCTCGAGGCAATTGTCGACTTTCATTTGGTGACCAAATGGAAAACTGCGGGCGACAGTCTTTTGGCCGCGCGAAAGCTCGCCCGTCCGGACAGCCGCACGATCCTTCTGGTCGGTGCCGGATCTGTGGCGCGGTCTTTGCACGCGGCGTACTCGGCAATCTTTGCCGACGCGCAATTTCTTGTCTGGAACCGGACCCACGCCAAGTCGCAGGCGTTTGCCGACAGTCTGGATCGGACCACTGCGAGCAAAGACCTGCAGCAGGCTGTCGGCGACGCTGACATCATCGGCAGCGCGACCATGACAACAGAACCCGTAATCAAGGGCGATTGGTTGCAGCCGGGCCAGCATATTGATCTGATTGGCGCGTATCGCCCTGACATGCGCGAAGTTGATGACACCGCCCTGTCCCGTGCGCGTGTGTTTCTGGACAGTTTCGCGACCACCATCGGGCATATTGGCGAAATCGCGATCCCCCTCGCCTCGGGCGCTTTGAAGCGTGATGACATCGTGGCAGATTTTTACGATCTCGATTCATTTGTCCGCCATGATCCGTCAGAAATCACCTTGTGCAAAAACGGCGGTGGTGCACATCTCGATCTGATGACCAGTCGGTATATTCTTGACCGCTGGAACGCGACACGGTGATCACAGCACTGGTCAGCCTTGCACTGGTCCTTGCCATCGTAATCTGGCCGTTTTACCGCGAACGCCTGCGCCCTGAAATGGACGACAGCCTGCGGGGCCGCGCGGTTGGGCAGTTTGCGGAATTACCGGCAGGCACCACGCATTTTCAGTTTCTCGGACCGGAAAACGGCCCCTTGGTCGTTTGTGTTCATGGTCTGACCACACCGTCCTTCATGTGGCATGCTATCGCCAAATCGCTCGCGGATGCCGGAGCGCGCGTCCTGATCTACGATTTGTACGGTCGCGGATATTCGGCGCGTCCCGAGGGCGCACAGACAACCGCGTTCTTCGTGACGCAATTGACCCATTTGCTGGACCACGTAAATGCGCGGCAGCATATGACTTTGCTGGGATATTCGATGGGCGCGCGCATTGCTGCGAACTTTGCCGCGCAGCACCCCGACCGCACGGATGCAATTGTCATGGTCGCACCTGCTCTTTCAGGGATAGTAGAGAACAGGTTTCTGGAAACGGTACGCCGCTGGCGGTTTTTTGGCCGGTGGCTGATGCTCGCAGATTATCCGCGCCGCTTTCGCAGCCAGATGCGCCGGGACGCAGCCGCCCCGCAGGCGATCGTCGACCAGCAGATCGCACAGCTTGATACAAAAGGATATCTACCGGCCATCCGTTCAAGTCTGCGGCACGCGCTGCGGCATTCGGCGCAGGGCGACATCCGGCGCATCGCCCGCGCAGGTATTCCTACGCTTGCCATCTGGGCGGAGGATGACGCTGTGATACCGCGCACGACGATCGGCGATCTGACAGAATGGTACCGTGATGCGCAGCATACGGTTGTAAAGGGCGCGGGCCACGGTCTGCCCTATACGCATCCGAACGCGGTGGCGGACGCAATCATCGGTCAGTTGGACTGACGGCTACGCTGACGCAGGCAGTCCGACGGGCCGTTCGCGTACGGGCAGATGGACAATCGCACTGAAGGCACCGACCGCCACACCAATCCACCAAACCGTGGTGTAGCTGCCGTAGGCGTCGTACATCCGTCCGCCCAACCACACACCGATAAAGCTGCCGAGCTGATGGCTGAAAAAGATGATGCCATAAAGCGTGCCCATGTACCGCAGCCCGTAGATATGCGCGACCAGACCCGATGTCAGCGGGACAGTCGCCAGCCAAAGCGACCCCATCAGGATCGAAAAGACGATAACCGAAACCGGCGTGATCGGCAGAATGATGAAAACCGCCGCAACGATGGTCCGGCCCGTGTAGATGCCGGCCAAGAGGTACTTGCGCGAGTATCGCTTACCCGCCCAGCCCGCCAGCAACGTGCCCCCCACATTAGCAGCCCCTATCAGCGATATCGCAACCGCGCCCAACGCGGATGTCGACGTGATGCCGATGTTGTGCAGAACGCCGCCCGGCATAATCGGCCCGCACATCTCTGTCACGAAGGCCGGGAAGTGTGCGGTGATAAACGCCAGCTGATAGCCACACGAGAAAAAGCCGAGGAAAATCAGCGTATAGCTGGGATCGCGCAGCGCCCGCCCGACAATGGTGGACATGCTTTCTTCCAGCTCGGTCCGCGTGGCGGTCTGTGGCGACCGCATAAAAGGCAGCGTCAGGATCATCGACAAAATGACGACGGCGAAGACGGTGAACACCATTTGCCAGCTCAGAAAGCTCAACATCCATTCGGCTACCGGTGCGCCAAAAATCTGTCCGGCACTGCCCGCGGCGGTCACGATTGCGAGCGCCATGGAGCGGTTGTCGTCGGATGCCGCACGCCCCACCACCGCCAGTATCACGCCAAAACCTGTCCCCGCGATCCCGAAGCCCACCAGCCACGCGTATGTCTGATGGGCGATTGGCGTATCGGAGCCCGCGGAGAGGATGAGACCTAGCGCATATATGACCGCGCCCATGATGATGGCTTTGCGGTCCCCGATCTTTTCCGCAATCGCACCGAAAATCGGCTGGCCGATGCCCCACGCCAAATTCTGGATCGCGATCGCAAGCGAGAATTCCGCGCGCAGCCACCCGAATTCCTCTGCGATGGGGATCTGGAAAACCCCGAAAGACGCCCGAATGGCAAAGCTGACCATGATGATGACACACCCGACGACCAGCACGGGCGAGAAAAGCGATGCAGGTTTTGTGTCGGTTGTCATCGTGTCAGTCTCGTTCAGGGCGCAGATCAGTTTGCACCGCGCTGGTAGGTCGTCAAGCAATCGATTGTATGCACACACTTTCCAACGATCTCCTGCGCGGGTAGGACAGTTTCATGACCAGTTTGCGCCGCACATATGAAGACCTGATCGCCGAAGGAAAGCTGCAGCCTGATCCCGCCCAGGAAGCAGTCATGCCGGAATTCGACCGCATCCGCGACGCGCTGATGGTGCCCGTCAAAAAGGGCCTGTTCCGACGCGCGCCGGAACCGCCGAAAGGTCTTTACCTTTGGGGTGGTGTGGGGCGCGGAAAATCGATGTTGATGGATCTCTTTGTCGACAGCCTCGATGATATTCCCGCGCGCCGCGTCCACTTTCACGCTTTCATGCAGGAAATTCACGCGGCGATGCACGAGGTCCGCAAAACCGGCGCAGATGACGCAATTGCGCCTGTGGCCGACGCTGTCGCCAAATCTGTCCGGCTGCTTGCATTTGACGAGATGCAGATCACCGACATCACCGATGCAATGATCGTGGGGCGGCTGTTCGAAAAGCTGTTCGCTGCCGGTATTGTGGTCATCACCACGTCGAACCGTATTCCGGATGATCTTTATAAAGATGGATTGAACCGCAATCTGTTTGTGCCGTTTATCGAGCTGATCAAGGACCGTATGGTCGTGCACGAACTTGCCAGCCCTACGGACTACCGGCAGGACAGATTGGCGGGCAGTCCTGTTTACTTCACCCCCGCCAATGCCGAGGCCCGCACCGCGATGGCTGCCGTTTGGCGCGATCTGACAGGCGGAGAGGCCGAACCGCTGACCCTGACGGTGAAGGGCCGCAGCGTGACGCTGCCGGGGTTCCGCAATGGCATCGGCCGGGCGCGTTTCCATGATCTGTGCGGGGTACCCTTGGGACCTGCCGATTACCTTGCCGTGGCCGAAACTGTGCGGGTTCTGGTGCTGGATGATATTCCGACCCTTGGACGGAGCAATTTTAACGAAGCGAAACGTTTCGTCACGCTGATTGACGCTCTTTACGAGGCAAAAGTCCGGCTCATCTGTTCGGCTGCGGCGGCGCCGGAAATGCTGTATCTTGAAGGTGAGGGCACGTTTGAATTCGAACGCACCGCGTCACGCCTGCGCGAAATGCAAAGCGAAGACTGGGTGCAGCGACCCGACAGCGAGATCGGGCGCTAGTTTCCTGCGGAAACGTTCAACAAAACGGCATCGTCCCGGCTTACTTCGTCGTCCATGTCGTACGGCACGTCACTGAAATCAGCGGGATGGTACGGAGCCTGCATGTTCAGCAGTGTCAATGCACCTGCCGCCATAACCGCGAGTGCCGCGGCAATAACGATCAATTGGCGCCCGAACGCCGGACGGTTTTCGCCTGGTGTAATCTGCTGGTTGCTCATCGTGTTTCCTCGGTCTTGTCCGGTGGCCTGCCTCTGGGGCGCCTACCTTGTCGTTGGGTCAAGATATAGAAGCCACGCCGCGTTCCGGTCAATATCGAGTAGATTGATGAAGGAAACTCTAAGCGTTCTCGCGCAGGATGTTGCCAGCAAGATACAGCGAACCGCAGATGAGCACCCGCGCATCGGGATTGATCGAAAGGATCGCTCCGAGCGCGTTTGAGACGGTGTTCGAAACATGGGCATCCATTCCGACGCCCGCGGCCATCTTTGCCGTCTCGGATGCTTCAAGGGTTGCCGCTTCCCCCGGGATCGATACTGCAAAAAGCCCTTCGACCTGCGTGGCGAGCGGGGATAGGTACCCTGCGGTATCCTTGGTATTGAGCATGCCACAGATCAGATATGTCGGTCGCCGTGGCAGCTCTTGCAAAACCTCGGCGAGCGCGTGCCCCGCGGCCGGGTTGTGGCCACCGTCGAGCCAGATATCGGCGTTTCCTGCCTGTTCAACCAATGGCCCCTCCTTGAGAAGCTGCATTCGTGCAGGCCAATACGGCTTGGAAACGGCTGCTTCGCACGCGTCCTCGCCGCATCCCAACTGGCGCAATACGTTCAGCGCCATGCCGGCATTCTGGACCTGATGCGCACCGGGCAACCGCGGCAAAGGAAGGTCCAGTAATCCGGTTTCATCCTGATAGACCAGCCTGCCCGCTTCACGGGAGACCTGCCAATGCTGGCCGAAAATTTGCAACGGCGCGAAATGGCGTGCGGCAACCGCCTCGATCACGTCCAACCCTTCGGAGGCCTGCGGACCCACGACACACGGCACCCGACGTTTGATGATGCCCGCCTTTTCGCCAGCAATCTCGGGAAGTGTGTTCCCCAAAAACTGCTGATGATCCAGCGACACCGGGGTGATTACCGTCATGACAGGATCATCAACCACGTTCGTGGCATCCAGACGGCCGCCCAACCCGACTTCGAGCAGGGTATAATCCGCCGGTGTACGGGCAAAGGCCAGCAATGCAGCGCAGGTCGTGATTTCGAAATAGGTGATTTCGGCATCGCCATTCGCGGCGTAGCACTCGTCCAACACAGCGCTGAGCGCGTCCTCTTCGATCAGCTCTCCGGCAAGGCGAATGCGTTCATTGAAGCGAGCAAGGTGGGGCGAGGTATAGGCATGCACGCGTTTGCCCGCGGCCTCCAATCCCGCGCGGATCATCGCTTGGGTGGACCCTTTGCCATTTGTTCCCGCGATGTGGATCACACCGGGCAGATCGTCTTGCGGGTTCCCGAGCGCTTTCAGCAGGCAGTACATCCGATCCAGCGTCAGATCGATCACCTTGGGGTGCAATGCCATCATCCGCTCGAGGATGTGGTCCGATGTGCGCGCCGTCATTTTGTGTCGGCTTCGGCATCTTCCGCCGCAGCGATGTCTGCGTCGCTTTCGGGTTTTGCAGGCGCAGGCAGATCACCCCAGACCGCCGGCGGCATGCCCAAAAGCATGCGGGTGATGGTGATCAGTTCGCGTCGCATGTCGGTGCGTGGCGTCACACGGTCCAGCATCCCGTGCTCGAGAAGATATTCCGCGCGCTGGAAGCCTTCGGGCAGCTTTTCCCGGATCGTCTGTTCAATCACCCGGGGACCGGCAAAACAGATCAGCGCGTTGGGCTCGGCGATATGGACATCGCCCAGCATCGCATAGCTGGCTGTCACACCGCCTGTCGTCGGATGTGTCAAAACAACGATGTAGGGCAGATTTGCTTCTTTGAGCATCTGGATCGCCACGGTGGTACGCGGCATCTGCATCAGGCTGAGGATGCCTTCTTGCATGCGGGCCCCGCCGGCCGCCGAGAACAGCACCAGCGGACGGTGCAGCTTCACGGCTTCTTCGGCCGCGGCGATAATCGCGTTGCCGACATACATCCCCATCGACCCCGCCATAAAGCTGAAGTCCTGCGCGCAGGCCACGATCGGCGTGCGCCCGATTTCCCCCGTCGCAACCAGCATCGCCTCGGCTTCACCGGTCTGCTTTTGTGCAGCGCGCAACCGGTCCGGGTATTTCTTCTGATCGCGGAATTGCAGTGGATCGGTGGTCGGGGCGGGTACCGCGACCTCGTTGAAGATGCCGCCATCGAACAACGCACCAAACCGCGCCCGTGGGGTGATGTGCATATGGTGGCCGCAGTTGGTGCAGACGTTGAGATTATCCGCAAGTTCCCGGTGGAACAGCATCGTGCCGCAATCGTCGCATTTCGTCCAAAGGTTCTCGGGCGTTTCGCGACGCGAGAAGATCGAATTGATGCGCGGACGCACGTAGTTGTTGATCCAGTTCATGCTGCACCTTTTCGCATCTGGGCTTTGCACCCAGATAAGACGCTGCGTCAGGAAATGCAATCAACGGCGCAGGGCCAGACGCGCGCCAAGCCAGAACACGACCATCATGGCAAAATCCACCGGCAACCACGCCCGCAACGCTTCCTCGTCACCCAGACCGAAAGGCGCAAGGAAAAGAGCAAGACCTGACAGGCTGTCGGGAACCGAAGTGATGAGCATTGCCACGACGTTGTTCAAAAAGTGCACAACGAGCGCAGGCCCCAAACTGCCGGCGCGCGCGGTGAGGTCTGCCATCAGCATGCCGAACATTCCCGCCCACAAGGTGATGAGCAGCGCATTGGATCCCGCTTCCGATGGTTGGTAATGGCCGATCGCAAACAGCGCCGAGGGCACGACCATCCAGATCAACGGAGAAGAAAACCGCGCGGCAAGCTGTTGCTGCAAGAACCCCCGAAACAGAACCTCCTCGGCGCTGATCTGCACAAAAACCGCAAGCAACGATATCGGCAGCAATGTCGCCCAAAGCCCCGGCGCCATGTTCGGCGTCAGCGGCCCCCCCATGTCATAGGGCGGCAAAACGGCCAGGGCGATCATCAGAACCAGCAAGACAACAAAGACCCGTGCCATCTGCGGCAGCAGAAGATCGAGACGCCCCAAAACGCTGATCCCTGCGCGGCGGTGCACGGTTTGCGTGACAAACACCACTGCTGCGGTAATCAGGCCAAAGCTGAACAGGATCCAGTACATTGCCTGCGGTGTGCTGCCTGTTTCAAGCGTTTCGAGGGCGGCAAAATCGCCAGCAGCCCACAGGAATAGGAACTGCTGATACACGATGCCCAGCAACAGATAGAGCACGACCATCGCGGCAAGCCCCAACACTGTGCGCCAAAGCTCGGAAGTTGGCAGGGCCACGCCGTAGTGGGCAGGATGCGCGGCATAACCTGCATAGGACCGCGCGTCGGTCACAGTGACCCCTCGTCAGGATCAATGGGCGGAAGGGGCGGCCCCATTTCACGCGGCACTTCGATACCCGAGCTGCGGATCAATTCGGCCGCCCCCGATAGATGACCCGCAACCGTCCGCAGCAAACTCATTAGAACCTCCCGGTCATTTTCGACAACCGAGCGGAACTGCTCGGCTCCGATGCGCAGGAAGGTCGTGTGCTCCAAAGTATCCAGATCAACTTGGCGCGGTTCGCGCACAATGATGGCGAGATCCCCGATGACGCGACCGGGCTCGACCGTGGAAATATGCTGCCGGTCGCCGTTGGCATCAAGGAACGTCAATTCGGCAAGACCTGACAGGCACAGATAAACCGCATCGGCCTGCTGACCCTCGCTGAAGATGCGCGTGCCGGGCTGCGCTTCGTACCATTGCGCGGCAAAGGCCAGCAGCCGCTGGCTGCGCGCATCCAGATTGTGAAACAGCTCCGCCCGCTGGATGGCACCGAGCTTGCGTCGCAAATCCGCCGAAGCGGTCTGTTCCGTGCCGTGACGTTCCGACTTTTCAACACCGTCCACCTGCCCATGCATGATCTCAACGTACATGTCATAGGTGTCAGTTTCATCGAACCGTTCGTTGAGAAAGATCAGCGTCGTGTCGGGGAGCAAATTGCGCAGGCGCTGGCGCGTCACTGCCAGTTCACTGCCCGCGAGAGCCTGATCAAAGATCAGAACATCCGGTTTCTTGATCGTTGCGCGGCTGAATGCGGCGCGTTCGTGCACCACCTGCGGCAGGTTCGCACCACCGATTGTCGTGCGCACGTCAAACACGTTCGTCGCGACCGGCTGGCGCAGATCATGGGCCCGTAGAATGTCCGATACCGCATCGACAATAAGGTCTGTCTGCACGCCTGCGATGCTCGACACACGGCCATAGATCAGGTTTTCCAAAAGGGTCAGGCGCGGCAGATAGTTGCCCGGATCAATCGGCACGAACATCTCTTGCGCACGCTCGCGCAAGGCGGCAGCACGGCTGCGACGGATGTTGAGAATTTCTTCCTTGAAGCTTTCGGGGAAGGCCGGGCCGATCTGCTCTGCGGTAAAGGCAAAAGGAACGGTGAGAAGAAGTGCAAATTCTTCTTCGTCCAGCGAACCATCTCCCTTGTCCCTGCGCCGCTGCGCGATATCCACCAGCTTTTCGTAGAGTTCTTCATCGATCCCGAGCGCCGTAAAAAGCGGATGACTGGTGCCATCGCGCCCGAATGTTTCGTGCAGGGTTTCAACCAGCGTTTGCGAAATGGCGATGGCCTGTTCGGCCAATCCCTGTTCGATGATCATCGACAAGAACGCTTTTTCGGCCGCCAGACCCTGCTGGCTGATGTCCCGCCTCGGTGCCGCGAACATCAGGTTGCCCCCCAGCGGGACCGCCGGGTTGAAGGCATCGGGGTCGAAACGGTAGATCGCCTTGTCCAGCCCCTCTTCGGCCAAACGCTCGGCCACTTCGTCGCGCAGGCCGACGATCTTCATTGCCAGCTCAGGGTGTCGGCCGGGATCCATCCGCGAACCCAGCATCGCACGGAACATCTGCTCGTCCGTGCCCAGCGTGCGGGACAGCTCGAACCACCACTTGTTGATGTCGTCCCGCGTTGCCAGTCCGGCAAGCTCGGGATCGAGCCACTCGGCCTTCAGGCTGTCGCGGCTGTTGCCCGAACGCTCCGCTTCGATCCCGTCGCGGTCACGGTGGTTGGGATCCCACAAAACGGTCTTGGGGCTGGTACGCAATGACATCAAGAGATTGTCGCCAACGGTACCGCTGAAAAGATAGGGCTGCGGCTGCACATAGCCGATCCGCGCGGCAATCACCGTTTGATGCAGGGTCGCGATATCGTGGCCCGCCATCCGCACACTGCCACGGGCAGGGATCACTTCGCGGGTCAGCAGTTCGGCCACTGCGCGCCGTTCCGATTGGGTCGACGCCTTGATCGCGACCTGCGCACCGGAAGGGATTTCGAGACTAAAGCCATCGAGCACGGCGTTTCCGTCGGCATTTCGCACAGTGACGGTGTCGATTTCGATCCGTCCCTTGAGGTGCGGTATCTCCTCGGGGCTGCCCACAAACAGGCTCTCGTCGATCATCCCGCGCGGGGCAAAACGCTCAACCACCACGTCCCAGCGCAGCGCCATATCCTGTGTCTGGTTGTAATAGGCAAGCAGTTCCTTCCAAGGGCTGCTGAGGTCCTTGTATGCTGCAAGTGCCGCGACAAGTGCACCCACCGTGATTTCGCCGCGGATGGCGAGAATGCCGCCGACGAGATAGAAAAAGAAGGGCGTCAGCTGTGTGATGAAGTTGTTGAGAAACTTCATGAAGAACTTTTTCTGGTAAATCTTGAACCGGATGTTGAACAGAATACCCAACCGGTCGGTGAAGCCCGCCAACCGGAACCGCCAACCGCCATTGGTGCGCAAATCGGTAATGCCCGCGGCCGTCTCTCCGATCTCCGCTGACAGATGCCGGACTTCCTTGATCCGCTCTTTGTTGAGCAGATTGATCTGCCGTTGCAGCATGGGAATGATGTAGGCCTGCAACGGGATCAGCGCGATACCGGCCAGACCGAACCAGACCGACTGCAGGAACAAGAAGACCACGATGATGAGCATCTGGCCTGCCTGAAATACCGGCTGCGCAATAAAATCGCCCATCAGGCCGCCCATGGGTTCGGCTTCGGAGGTCACCATGCTGACCATTTCGCCCTGGCTGGTGGTTTCGAAATACCGTTTGGGGAACCGCATCATCCGGCCAACCAGCTTGTAGCGGAAACGTCGCAACATGCGCTCGGCCAGAACACCCTTCATGGTATTGAGCCGCATCTTCAAAAGCCCGTGGACCAGCACCGCACCCAGATAGCCAAAGCACAGGGCGGCCAGAAACTGGATCTGGCTCATCTCGTAGCCGAGTATCTCGATACTGTCGGATTCCGCGCCAATGGCATCGTTGATGATACGCTTGGGCAACTCGAGCGTGGCGTACAAAAAGGGAAACGTGAAAAGGGTAAAGGCCAACAGGCCCAACTGCTCGCGCTTGGAGTATTTCCAGATAAAGGCAAACAGGCTGCGTTCCATGGCGCGACTTTCATCTGACAGGGCCTGTCGCAACTTAGAGTTTCGCACAGTGGTTTACAACGTGCCACAGGCGCAGGACGCTTGCAGCAAACGCAATGCGCCAGTATTGCGGTAACAAACCAGATCGCCAGGGAGCTACCGATGTCCACCAACGCCCGTTTCGACAAGTCCAGATTGCCCAGCCGCCATGTCACCGAAGGCCCCGCGCGCGCACCGCACCGGTCTTACTATTATGCGATGGGCATGACCGAAACAGAGATTCACCAGCCTCTGGTCGGCGTTGCGACCTGCTGGAACGAAGCGGCACCCTGCAACATCGCGCTAAACAGGCAGGCCCAATCGGTCAAGGTCGGTGTGGCCAATAACGAAGGAACACCGCGCGAGTTCACCACAATCACCGTCACCGACGGCATCGCGATGGGCCACGAAGGCATGCGGTCCTCACTTGCGTCGCGTGAGGCGATTGCCGACACGGTCGAGTTGACAATGCGCGGTCACTGCTATGACGCGCTTGTCGGGCTGGCCGGCTGTGACAAATCGCTCCCCGGTATGATGATGGCCATGCTGCGTCTGAATGTGCCTTCGGTCTTTATGTATGGTGGCTCCATCCTTCCGGGCAAAGCGCCCAAAGGTGCCGATGTGCCCGAAGGGTTTGCCGACCGCGATCTGACGGTTCAGGACATGTTCGAGGCGGTCGGCAATTTCCAGAATGGCACGATGTCCGAAGCGGCACTCGAGGTGCTTGAACGGGTGGCGTGCCCGTCCGCGGGCGCGTGCGGCGGCCAGTTCACCGCCAACACGATGGCTTGCGTCTCCGAGGCGATCGGCCTCGCCCTGCCGAATTCTTCCGGAGCGCCCGCCCCTTACGAAAGCCGCGACGAATACGCCCGCGCATCGGGTGCGGCCGTCATGAACCTGATCGAAAAGAACATCCGCGCCCGCGACATCTGCACTCGTGAAGCATTTGAAAATGCGGCGCGTATCGTGGCTTGCACAGGCGGCTCGACCAACGCGGGCCTGCACCTGCCCGCCATGGCCCACGAGGCCGGCATCGAATTCTTCCTCGAAGATGTCTGCGATATTTTCCGTGACACGCCCTACTTCGTCGACATGAAGCCCGGTGGCCAATACGTCGCCAAGGACCTTTACGAAGCGGGCGGGGTGCCGGTTGTGATGCGCGAATTGCGCAAGGCCGGCCTGATCCACGAAGACTGCATGACCGTCACCGGCTACTCGATGGGCGAAGAGCTGGACAAGATCGAGCGCGAAGCAGACGGCAAGGTCATCCATTCTGTCAAAACGCCCCTGTCGACCACCGGCGGTGTCGTTGGCCTGAAAGGCAATCTCGCCCCCGAAGGTGCGATCGTGAAGATCGCGGGTATGGGCGAAGAAGACATCGTGTTTACCGGCCCGGCGCTCATCTTCGAATGTGAACAGGACGCGTTTGAAGCGGTGCAGAACCGCACGTATTCCGAAGGCGATGTATTTGTCATCCGCAATGAGGGTCCGCGTGGCGGCCCCGGTATGCGCGAGATGCTGGCCACCACGGCGGCGCTTTCGGGTCAGGGTATGGGCAAGAAGGTCGCGCTGATTACTGACGGTCGGTTCTCCGGCGCCACGCGCGGCTTCTGTGTCGGCCACGTGGGACCGGAGGCTGCGATGGGCGGCCCGATCGGCCTGCTGAAGAACGGCGACATGATCACGATCGATGCGATCACCGGCTCCATCTCTGTCGACCTGAGCGATGACGAACTTGCCGCGCGCAAGGCCGATTGGAAGGGCCCGCGGGAGACAAACTATGCCTCCGGTGCGCTGTGGAAGTACGCCCAGTTGGTCGGACCGACCTATCTTGGCGCGGTCACGCATCCGGGTGCTGCGAAAGAAACGCATGACTACATGGAGCTGTAAGGCGCTTGGCGGGCTCGTTGCTGCAGTTTTCCTGAGCGCCTGTGAGCCGGGCGCCGGCACGCCCGGTTTTCTTTCTGGGCTTGCCTTACCTTCAGGGGCACAGACGCCTGCCAAACCGCCATTGACACAGGCCCGCATGATGGGCGGGGATATTGCATTGGTCCCGCCGGACGGGTTCTGCATCGATCCTCAAACCCTGCGGCAGGAGTTCGCATTGCTGGCCCGCTGTGACGTACTCGGCGCGCCCACAGGGGCCGCCGGAGCGCCGCTGGGTGTCATGACGCTGAGCCTGACGCGGGTGGGGCGCAATGCACGGCAGCCCACGCCGCTGGAAATCAGTGCGGCTGCCGGTGTGTCGGCCCCCGCGGACGTGGTCACAAAGGGAGATGTTGTCCTTTACAAGACACGCGGCACGCCCCCTGTCGATGGCATGGACACAGCACATTGGCGCGCGTTGTCGCAGGTGGGCACTGTGGTGATGGGTGCTGCGTTTTACGGGCCAACGAACGGGCGCGCAGTTTCGGCCGAAGGCGCGCTCATGATCCGCCGCATGTTCGCCGCAACCGCCGCGAAATCAGCGGCTGAATGATCTGCGCCGCTTGCGCGATCCCCTCGCAAAATGCAATTGTGACCCAAAGGCGCAGGCCCGTTCAGTTGATCGAAACCACCGGGCTGGCATAAAACAACGCACGACAGGCAACAGGGCTCGGGCATGGCCAAAATCGGCAGCAGCATTTTCGACAGCGCGTTCTACGCACGCACACTCGCAAAGTGGGCGCGTGTCGCGCGGCTGGCGCGGGCATCCGATCTGGCAGCTTTACGCCGCCAGCGCCTGCGCGCACGACAGCTCAAGGCGCATCTCGACGAGTTGATCCATGTCGCGGACGAGCGGTTGGCCTTACCGCTTGTCGGCTCCAGCAGCTTCCCCAAACCACACAACGCCGACTGGGCATGGCGCCCTGAATTGTGGCGCGGCCCCTTGCCGAAGCCAGGTATCAGCAGCGTGCAGACCCGCTCGATGCTGGGCGACGAAGTAACGCTCTTTCACGATTGCGCCTATTCCGAACTGACCCTGCGCCAATTGCGCAATTTGCGTGAAGAGGATCTTGCGCCCTACGGATTGCGCATGGACGTCTTCCGGTTTGACGGATCATTCCTGTCGCTGGTGCTGGATTTGCCGACGGACGGGGTGACCGGTCTGAAAAAATCACACCTGGTGCGAATGGACGCGATCATCGAGCTCGAAAAACCGATCGAGATCTTTGCGCGGCTGAACATCAAAAATGGCCCGAACACAGAACAGCTGGTCCGCGAGCTGCCCATGAACGCACCGCAGGTGACGGTTGAATTCGATCTCGCCTATTCGAACCTGAATGAACGCCGTGTCGAAAGCGCTTGGATCGATCTGATATTCGAGGGCCCCGAGATGAACGAGGTGACCCTGCGCGATCTGACATTCTCGCGCCGGCCACGTGCCCAGATCTGAGGAGCCGGTTGAATGACAGATCTGACATTGACGAAAACGCAGATGCGGCAAGGCCTTTGGGAAGGTGTGCTGACCGGTTCGGCCGATACGCCGAAGCTGAAGGTAAGCCATGCGGGGCGGGCCGTGGATGGCGTGCAGATCGCGGCCATGGAGAACGATGCCGGCTTTGCCGTCCAAATCCCGATCCCTGCGGAAGCGATTGCCGATGGGATGCAAACCATCGTCATTGCGGATGCGTCATCCGATGACCAGATCGGCGCGATCACCTTGATGGCGGGCGAAGCACTCGCCGATGATATGCGCGTCGAAGTCGACCTGCTGCGCGCCGAACTCGACATGCTGAAACGGGCCTTTCGCCGCCACTGTCTTGAAACAGATTGACGACCGCGCCCTGATCGGCGCGCGCAACAACGCCGATCTTTATGAGGCCGTGTTCCGGGCACACGGACTACGCTTTCGGCGACCGCCACACGCGTTCTTCGCAGTGGACAAACCCCCACCCTATTACGCAACCGTCTCTCTGACCGCGCCGATCGATCCGGGTTCCTTTCTCGCTGAGCTTGCGGACACAGCATCGCTGCATGGGCGGACCCTTACGGTCAAAGACAGCTTTGACCAGCTTGATCTTGGTCCTTTCGGTTTTGAGCGGCTGTTCACCTCACAGTGGATTTATAGACGAGCGCAACCTGTTGCGTTACCCGACGGATGGCGCCTTATTGCGGATGCAGATGAATTGCGCGCATGGGAAGCGGGGTGGCGCGGGAGCCCGCTGGACACAGACGCGATGTTCCCGCCCAATCTGTTGGACCTCGCCGATATCCGGTTTTTGGGCCGGGCAAACGATGGGAACTTCAGAGCCGGTTGCATCGCGAATTTGTCGGCGGATTGCATCGGTCTGTCCAACGTTTTTGACACGGACAAAAGCCCGGAAATGTTTGCCGAAGCGGCATTGGCGGCAGGATCGTTGGATGGAAATCGCCCGGTTGTCGGATACGAGCGCGCAGACACTCTCGATTCTGCACGGCGCATTGGTTTCGATGCCGTCGGCCCGCTCACTGTCTGGTCCAGCAGCAATGCCCAGTTCTAGGGGCGTTCTGCCTCAAAAGAAAAGGCCGCCCCGGTCCGGAGCGGCCTTTTCCTAGTCTATCCAGCGAAAATTTACTCGCGCGGGCCCAGAGCGGTCAGACCTTTGAGAATATCGATGGCGTAGGCCAGTTGATAATCCTCTTCGCGCAACTCGGCAGCTTGATCCGCCTTGGCGCGATCCGCTTCGATCTGCTGGATTTCGTCTTCGGTCAGGCTGTCGTTATTCAGGCTGCCGCGCAGATCCGCTTCCGAGCGGGACGGACGCAGCGCCGATTCTTCCTCTTCGACTTCCGGCCGGCGCTGCGGTTGGGCAACCACGATATCGGGGGACACGCCCAGCGACTGGATTGAGCGGCCGGATGGGGTGTAATACCGCGCTGTCGTCAGGCGCATGGCACCCTGGCTGCGCAGCGGCATGACCGTCTGCACCGACCCTTTACCAAAGCTCTTTGTGCCGATCACGATAGCACGGCGATGATCTTGCAATGCCCCGGCAACAATCTCGGACGCCGATGCCGAGCCACCATTGATTAGAACAACGATCGGCTTGCCTTCGGCCAGATCACCGGGTTTGGCGTTGAAGCGGTCGCCGTCCTCGGCCTGACGGCCACGGGTGCTCACAATTTCGCCTTCCTCGAGGAAAGCATCGGACACGGCAATCGCCTGATTGAGCAATCCGCCGGGATTGTTGCGCATGTCGATGACAACGCCGTTCACATTGTCCATACCGCCCAGCGCTTCGACCTGCTTTTCCAGACCTTCCTTCATCTTCGGATAGGTCTGCTCATTGAAGGTGGTCAGACGTAGGACCACGCTGTCGCCTTCCACGCGGCTGCGCACGGCGGTCAACTGGATCGTGTCGCGCACGATCGAGACATCAAACGGTTCCGCTTCGCCCTCGCGGACCACGGTGATGATGATTTCGGACCCGACCGGCCCGCGCATCAGTTCGACCGCATCGTCCAGCACCAGCCCCAACAGGCTCTCGCCGTCCACATGGGTGATGAAATCACCCGCTTCGATACCCGCTTCGTCGGCGGGTGTGCCATCGATCGGGCTGACAACTTTTACAAAGCCCTCTTCCTGCGTCACCTCGATGCCCAGACCGCCGAATTCGCCACGGGTCTGTTCGCGCATCTTGGTCGCGTCCTTGGGCGACAGATAGCTGGAATGCGGGTCGAGCGATGTCAGCATTCCGTCAATCGCCGCCTCGATCAGCTCACCGCTGTCGACCTCTTCCACATATTGGGCACGGATACGTTCAAAGATGTCCCCGAACAGGTCCAGTTGTTCGTAAACATTCGATGTCCGTTCGGCTTCCTGCGCCAACAACGGTCCCACGATCTGCGTTGTGGCCACAACGGAGGCAAATGTGCCGCCCAGTGCTGCCATGACAAATTTCTTCATCTACTCACCATCCTTATCGGTTCTGAACCAGGCTTCGGGGTCCTGGGGAACGTTATCCTGTCTTACTTCCATATAGAGCGTTTCTGAACGCGCAGCGCCAGTGCCATCACCATCTGTTGACAATTCCCCGCCGACCGCTCCTCCCATGAGGCCCAGCGGGGTTTGCGCCGCAATCACCTGTCCTGCAGAACCATAGACCGTCTCCAGCCCTGCCAGCACGAACAACGTGTCCGCCCGCGGCTCAAGGATAATGACATTGCCAAAATCAAGCAGCGGCCCCGTGTACCTGATCGTTGCGGCAGTGGGCGATGTGACAATCGAGCGCGGGCGCGTCGCGATCAGGATACCGGGGCGCGCGATGCCAGCGGCGTCGGGCTCGTTCATGCCGCGCAAAACAATCCCCTGCACCGGCAGACCAATCGTGCCGATCTCGGCGGCTATGGAAACGGGCGTTTCCACGGAAAGGTTCTCTTCGGCCACGATTTCCGACAGTCCTGATGCAAATCCCTCGAGCGTTTCGGTCGACGCAATCAGGATCGCTGTCGAAACCGGATCTTCTGTGAAACGCCTGGGCAGATCCGTACGGTTCGCCATTGCCTGATTGAGCGCGGTGCGCGCGGCCTGTATTTGGGTCAACCCGTTGCGCAGGCGTTCGGCGGCATCGGTCTGCAGGATACGAAGGGTCTGCACGTCGTCCAGATCCTCGCGCAACTGGTCTGCGCGGGTGTTGAGCGCCGGTGTCAGTTCCGCGAGCAGAAGCCCCGCGCGGGCCGTGCCTGTCGGACCGTCAGGATGCAGAAAGCTGGTCGGGTTTCCGGTGGCGCTGATGCTTTGAAGCACGGCAAGCAGTTGCGCCACTTCTTCTTCGCGGGCCTGCAGGCGTTTGCTGAGTTGACGCTCCCGGATCGCCGCCTGACGCAGGCCGGTCCGCATCGCGGCAAGTCCGGTCTCGAAGGCCTGTATCGTCTCTGTCAAAGCGCGGACGCGGTCACGGGCGCCTTCTGCTGCGTCCAGCTGCGCACTCGCATCTTCGAGCAATGCCATCGCCGCCCTCGCTTGTGCGGCGGCATCATTATCCTGTGCACCCAAAGGGCTTGCGCACAGCAGACATAGAAACATGGCTTGCAAGGTTCTCATGACAGCAGGTTCTCTCCGGTCATCTCCTCAGGCACATCAAGCTCCATCAGCCTCAGCAACGTCGGCGCGAGATCGGCCAAACGGCCGTCACGAAGAGCTGCACCTTCGGGCCCGCCAACGATAATCACGGGTACAGGATTGAGCGTGTGGGCCGTATGCGCACCGCCGGTTTCAGGGTCGATCATGGTTTCGCAATTGCCGTGATCCGCACAGACAATCATTGCACCGCCGACGTCCTTCAACGCCTTGACGGCCTGCCCCAGACCTGTGTCGACGGCCTCACATGCAGCGATAGCAGCGTCCAGATCGCCCGTGTGGCCCACCATATCGGGGTTTGCATAATTGACGACGATCAAATCATAGCCAGCTTCGATCGCAGCCACGAAGCGCTCCGTCACTTCGCCCGCAGACATCTCGGGCTGCAAATCATATGTCGCCACGTCCGGAGATTTCGGCATTGTCCGATCTTCGCCCTCTTCGGGCGTTTCCTGCCCCCCGTTCAGAAAGAACGTCACATGGGGGTATTTTTCGGTCTCGGCGAGCCGGAACTGTCGCAATGCTTTTGAAGCGACCCAAGCGCCCAATGTATTTCTGATCTCGGGCTTGGGATACATCGTGGTCATGTAGGCCGCGTGGTCGGACGAATATTCCGCCATCCCCATCACCGCGGCCCAGTCAATCGGGTCCGGGCGGTCAAAGCCGTCGAACTCGGGTGCCGCCAATGCTGCCATGATCTCGCGGGCGCGGTCCGCCCGAAAGTTGAGACAGAAAAAGCCGTCTCCGTCCGCCGCGCCGGTGTAGCCTTCGATCACGGCCGGTTTGACGAATTCGTCGGTTTCTCCCGCATCATAAGCCGCACTCAAAGCGGCCCGCGCGGTGGGGGCAGCTATGCCCTCGGACTTGACGATCGCATCATAGGCTTTTGCGACACGGTCCCAGCGATTGTCGCGGTCCATTGCGAAATAGCGACCGGCGACAGTGCCGATGCGAACACCTTCGGGCAGTGCGTTTTCAAGTGTCTCGAAAAATGCCTCCGCCGACTTTGGCGCAACATCGCGACCGTCGGTCAGTGCATGGATCACCACGGGAATACCGGCTTCATCAAGCGCCTTAACCGCGGCAATCATATGGTTGATATGCCCGTGCACGCCTCCGTCCGACACGACCCCCATCAAATGCGCGGTGCCGCCGGTCCGTTGAAGCGTTTCGACAAACGCGGTCAGCGGCGGGTTCTTGGCAAAACTGCCCTCTTCGATTGCCAGATCTATCTGACCCAGATCCATCGCCACGACCCGCCCGGCGCCGATATTGGTGTGGCCCACTTCGGAATTGCCCATCTGGCCGCGCGGCAACCCCACGTCGGGGCCGAACGTGGTCAGCGTCGCATGCGGATTGTCTGCCATCAGCCCGTCTATCGTGGGCGTTCGGGCCAGTAGCGGCGCGTTGCCTTCACGCGCATCGCTCAGCCCCCAACCGTCGAGGATGCACAGAACAACGGGCTTCGGGGCGGGCATGGGCATCTCTCCGATGGCGGTATTATTGAGTGCCTTTTAACGATTGTAGCCGCTGGCGTGAACCTTTTTTCGGAGGGTTCTGCCCCTTGCGGCGGACGGGGCCTTTGGTCATAACAACACCCATTGGACCGCATGCGCACACAAGGATCTTCAACATGACCGCCCAGATGCCAGAAACACGGATCGTGACGACCAACCGCGTGGCTTGCGACGGCGGTGAAGGCGCATTAGGTCACCCGCGCGTATGGCTGCAAATCCCCGCCGACAAAGGCTATGTCGAATGCGGGTATTGCGATTGCAAATTCATCCTTGAAGGGTTTGAGGGCAAAGTCTGAAGCGGGCTCTCCTTCTGATCGTCACACTGCCGATCCTCTACCTCGGTGCAGCGATGGCCGGGGCCCTCGACTGGGGCGCCCGCACTTCTGATCAGCCGATCGGCAAGAACCCGATCTACCTGCTGAACGGTCCGATACATTATGACTTTGTGCTGCCACTTGATGGGTCGACGCGGGCGGCGATGGCCGAGCTTTTGCCCGATCAGCCCGGTGCCGAGCACCTGATCGTGGGATACGGCGCGCGCACGTTCTATACCACGGTAGGCGGGTATTCGGACGTGACGCCGCAGGCCATTCTGCGCGGAATTTTCGGAGATAGCGCCGTGATGCGCTTGGATGTCGCAGGACCGCTTCCACCGGCACACGGGATGCGAACCCTGTTGCTGAACGATGCCCAATATGCCGATTTGTTGGCAGAAATCGTAGGCAGTTTTGCAAGTTCCGAGCCGGTGCTCATCGCGGGCTTTACACCGACAGACAGGTTTTTTCCCGCCTTTGGACGCTTCAATATCCTGCGGACCTGCAACGTCTGGGTTGGCGATACGCTGCGCGCGGCAGGCGTGCGCTTTGGTCGCTGGACACCCTTGCCGGCGTCCGTCTCCCTGTCCCACCGGCTTTATCACACACGCTGACGCGTCTGCCCTCTGGCAGAGGACCGCGCGGCGTGGCAGAAGGAAGGCCACACCAAGAAGGAGCGCGCAATGGCATTCGGCAAAGGGCACCACCTGCATCTGATCGACGGATCAGCCTTTATCTTTCGGGCCTATCACGCCCTGCCGCCACTGACGCGCAAGTCGGACGGCCTGCCGATTGGTGCGGTATCAGGCTTTTGCAACATGCTGCAGCGTTACGTCGAAGGGAACACCGGCGCAGATGCTCCAACGCACGTCGCGGTGATTTTCGACAAGGGCAGCCACACCTTTCGCAACGACATGTACGACCAGTACAAGGCCAACCGCGAAGCCATGCCCGAAGACCTGCGCCCCCAGATTCCTCTGACCCGGGAGGCGACAATCGCCTTCAACATCGCGTGCGAGGAAATGGAAGGTTTTGAGGCCGACGATATGATTGCGACGCTTGCCGTTCAGGCGCGTGCAGCCGGAGGCCGCTGTACCATTATCAGTTCCGACAAGGACCTGATGCAGTTGGTCGGCGGCGGTGTCGAGATGTACGATGCCATGAAAAACAATCGCATCGACCGCGATGGCGTGCACGAAAAATTCGGTGTCTTCCCCGAAGGCGTTGTCGATGTGCAGGCCTTGGCGGGCGATTCGGTGGACAATGTGCCGGGTGCGCCGGGCATCGGGATCAAGACAGCCGCGCTGCTTATCAACGAATACGGCGATCTGGAAACCCTTCTGGACCGCGCCGAAGAGATCAAGCAGCCCAAGCGCCGCCAAACCCTGATCGAGCATCGCGCACAGATCGAATTGTCGAAACGGCTGGTGCAGCTCGATGAACAGACGCCCCTGAAGTTTACCATCGACGATCTGGAGGTGCGCGAGCCCGATCCGGACAAATTGCTCGCGTTTCTGACAAAGATGGAGTTCCGCACGCTGACCAAGCGCATTGCCGACGCGCTCAAGGTCGAGGCCCCCGCGATACCCGAACCTGCACCGGCGGAAGACGCGCCGCAGGTCGAAGCAGTTCCGTTTGACAAAGCCACCTATACCCGTGTCGGCGATGCCGAGGCGCTGCAGGAGTGGATCGACAAAATCTATGATCGCGGGCATGTGGCCGTCGATACGGAAACCACCGGTCTTGACGAGATGACTGCCGATCTGGTGGGCGTATCCCTTTGCGTGGATGCCGGCGAGGCGTGCTATATCCCGCTCATTCACAAGGCCAACCGCGGCGATGATCTGTTTGGATCCGATGATCTGGCCGAGGGGCAGATGAACACCGAAGACGCGTTGCGGATGCTGACGCCGATGCTCGAGGATCCAACGATCCTGAAGATTGGCCAGAACATGAAGTACGACGCGAAGATCTTTGCCCAGATCGGCATCACGGTCGCGCCTATCGATGACACGATGCTGATGTCCTACGCCCAACACGCAGGATTGCACGGTCACGGCATGGACACCCTGTCTGAGCGATACCTCAACCACACACCAATTCCGATCAAACCGCTTCTGGGAACCGGAAAATCGGCCATCACCTTTGACAAGGTTCCGTTGGAAGACGCGGTGCCTTATGCCGCCGAGGATGCGGATATCACGATGCGGCTGTGGCAGACGTTGAAGCCGGGGCTGCACCGCGCACAGACGACGCGGGTGTACGAAACGCTCGAACGTCCCCTTGTCCCGGTTCTCGCAGCGATGGAGCGTTCGGGGGTCAAGGTTGACCGCGACACGCTGAGCCGCATGTCGAATGCGTTTGCCCAGAAGATGGCCGGTCTGGAAGACGAAATTCATACACTCGCAGGCCGCAGCTTTAATGTCGGCTCTCCCAAGCAGTTGGGTGAAATCCTGTTTGACGAAATGGGCATTGAAGGCGGCAAGAAAGGCAAGACAGGAGCCTATGCGACAGGCGCCGACGTGCTAGAGGATTTGGCGACGGAGCATGATCTGCCCGCGCGCGTGCTTGACTGGCGTCAGCTGTCGAAGCTGAAATCGACCTATACGGACGCCTTGCAAGATCACATCAATGCCGACACGGGCCGCGTTCACACGTCTTATTCGATCACCGGCGCGTCGACAGGCCGGCTCGCGTCAACCGACCCCAATCTCCAGAACATCCCGATCCGCACCGAAGAAGGCCGCCGCATCCGCGAAGCCTTTGTGGCGGAAGAAGGCAAAACGCTTGTTGCATTGGACTACAGCCAGATCGAGCTGCGCCTGCTGGCGCATATTGCCGATATCCCCGCGCTTAAGCAGGCGTTCGCGGAGGGGCAGGACATCCACGCCATGACCGCATCGGAAATGTTCGATGTACCGCTCGATGAAATGACATCGGACATCCGCCGACAGGCCAAGGCGATCAATTTCGGGGTGATCTACGGCATTTCCGGCTTCGGGCTGGCCCGCAACCTGCGTATCCCGCGCGCCGAAGCGCAAGGATTTATCGACCGCTATTTCGAACGGTTTCCCGGCATTCGCACCTACATGGACGACACCAAGGCTTTCGCCAAGGAACACGGGTTCGTGCAAACGCTGTTCGGGCGCAATATCCACACACCGGAAATTGCTTCAAAAGGACCGCGTGCCGGATTTGCCGCGCGCGCCGCGATCAACGCGCCCATCCAAGGTACCGCCGCGGACGTCATCCGCCGGGCGATGGTGCGGATGCCCGACGCCATCGCCGAACTTCCCGCGACAATGTTGCTGCAGGTCCATGACGAGCTGCTCTTCGAAGTCGAGGCAGGCGCAGAGGAAGACCTGATCTCCACGGCACGCGCCGTCATGGAAAACGCCTCCGACCCGGTGGTAAAGCTGGACGTGAAATTGTCGGTCGATGCAGGCACGGGTCAAAACTGGGCGCAAGCGCACTGACCCGCATGCCCGACCCGATCCTCTACAGCTTTCGCCGGTGTCCTTACGCGATGCGGGCGCGACTGGCGATTGCGCAAGCAGGGCTGCCAGTGGCCCTGCGCGAAGTGGTACTGCGGGACAAACCGGCAGCATTTCTGGAGGCCTCCCCAAGCCACACGGTGCCCTGCCTTGTTCACGGACCAAATGTCATCGACGAAAGCCTCGACATCATGTTCTGGGCATTGGGGCAAAATGATCCCGACGGGTGGTTGATCATGCCGGATACGGGGCGCGCCTGGATCGCGCGGGCGGATGGGCCGTTCAAACACGCGCTCGACCGGACAAAATACGCGACCCGCTATCCGGAGGAAAACGCCGCGGAGCATCGTGCCAGCGCGATGACATTCCTGTTCGAACTTGAACGCCAAATCGACACCTGGATATTTGGGCGGCCGACGGTCGCGGATTTCGCGATCCTGCCGTTTGTCCGCCAGTTCGCATTCATCGATAAAGAGTGGTTTGACGCTCAACCGCTGCCAAAGGTGCAGCGCTGGTTAGACCAATTTCTGCACAGCCATGATTTTGCGCGGATCATGCACAAATACCCGCAATGGGCCCCCGGCGATGCGATCACCAAATTCCCACCGACCGGCTAAACCTACTCAGGGGTGACGCACCAGCAGCGCCACCAATTTACGTGTCAGCGGTGCGACGATCAACACGACAGGAAACGCGACGGCCCAGCTTGTGAGCCACGCGCCGAACCAGTTGCCAGCAAAGCCGTCAGTCAATCCGATTGCCCGCAGGGTCGCAATGCCGGACACGATGAATGACATCAGCCCCGACAATAAAAATCCGAACAGGATCGGGGCGAAACGGGCCGGGATCATAGCGCTTCCATCCAGCCAAGTGTGTCCTCGGTTTCGGTGCCGGGCGTGTATTCACCGCTGACATACCCAGCGTAGCCATGCGCCCGCATCGCTTCGAACAACGCGGCAAAATCGACGGTTCCCGTGCCGGGTGCACTACGGTCGGGGGCATCGCCCAACTGCACATGGCCAATGATTTCGCGGAACCGCTCGTAGGTTTCGGCCGCGTTGCCATGGATCATCTGCGCGTGAAAGCTGTCGAATTGCAGCGCGAGGTTCGGCGCGCCCACCTGGGCGATTATGTCTGCGGCGAGTTCATAGTCGTTCAGGAAATATCCCGGCTGCGCCACGTCGCACAGCGGTTCAATCGTCAGGGTGATGCCGTCGGGTGCCTCGGCACAGGCGCGGCGCAAGTTATCGGTCATCGTTTGCTGCGCGGTCTCTCCCCGCCCCGGTCCCGCCATGACGTGGATCATCGGGACACCGAATTCACCGGCAAACCGAAAGCTGCGGCGCATGTCACGGTCGAACCGGTCGACCACATCAGGATCGGCTGCAAACCCTTGCGGCCCTCCGGTAAAATTCGGCGGGGGCGCGTTGATGAGCACAAGCTTCAGCCCCCCTCTCAAGAGCGCGCGTTTGAGATCCCGCGCTGGCTGGTCGTAGGGAAACAGCACTTCAACCGCACCAAAACCGGCGGTCGACGCAGCATCCAGTCGATCAAGGAAGGGCAGTTCAGGCCAAAGATGGCTGACATTTGCGGCAGGGATCATGGTTGTTCTTCCAGAAACTGGTGGACCCGCGGCCTTACGTGTCGGGCAATTCGTCTGACGGAATGATCGCAAAGAAAGTACCACCGGACCACACGCCAAAATTGCCATCGTGATGCACGCCCAGATCGACAAGCCGGTAAAAGCTCTTGCGGTCAATCAGCGCCTCGAGATTCCTGCGCACGCGAACGTAGGGTGCAGGCTCTCCCGTGGTGTCATCGCGCGGCACCCGCAGGGGCAGATCCGAACCGGCTTCGGCCCGGTCGCCAAGGTTCGTGACAAATATCAGCTTCTGCGCCTCGCCAGCGCCTTCAACATCAAAATCCACAGCCACGAACGGAGCGTCCTCCACCCGGATACCGACCTTTTCGACGGGGGTGACGAGAAAATATTCATCGCCCTCGCGGATCAGGATCGACGCAAAGAGCGCCACAAGCCCCGGACGCCCGATTGGCGTGCCTTCATAAAACCACGTCCCGTCACGCCGAATTTCCATATCGATGTCGCCACAAAACGGCGGGTTCCATTTTTCGACCGGCGGCAATCCGCGTGTATTGGCGGCCTTGACCGACTGCATCAGGCTTTCTGCCGAGGGTTTCACGGTTTTTTGTCCGCTCATTGCTTTTGCCATTTCATGGAGCTGCGTTACCTTTACACTCAGCCATATAACCTGATGAGCGGAGAAGTCATGACCCAAGACCAAACAGACGCGGCCGAGGACATGATCGCCCAGATCGAAACACTCGGCGCCAAGCTGACCGAAGCCCGTAAATCCATCACGTCGCGGTTCATCGGTCAGGAACGCGTGGTCGAATTGACGTTGACGGCCTTGCTGTGCGGTGGACACGGATTGCTGATCGGATTGCCCGGTCTGGGCAAGACGCGTTTGGTCGAAACCCTGTCCACGGTGATGGGCCTCAATGGCAAGCGGGTTCAGTTCACTCCCGATCTGATGCCCGCAGACATCCTCGGCTCCGAAGTGTTGGACACCGGCGCCGATGGGGCCCGCAGTTTCCGGTTTATCGAAGGGCCGATTTTCTGCCAGCTCATGATGGCGGATGAAATCAACCGCGCAAGCCCCCGCACCCAGTCCGCCTTGCTGCAGGCCATGCAGGAAAAGACCGTGACCGTCGCCGGGCAAGACCGCCCCCTTGGCGTTCCGTTTCATGTGCTTGCGACGCAGAACCCGATCGAGCAGGAGGGCACATACCCGCTCCCAGAGGCACAGCTTGACCGCTTCTTGGTACAGATCGATGTGCTCTACCCCGATCGGGATACAGAGCGCGATATCCTGATCGCCACCACGGGCGAAGCAGAGGGCGAATCTGTTCAGGTCTTCACCGCCGGTGAACTGCTCGATGCACAGCGTCTTTTGCGGCGGATGCCCGTCGGCGACAGCGTTGTCGAAATGATCCTCGATCTCGTCCGCGCCTTCCGGCCCGGCGAAGATGGCGCCAGCCAACGTGTCAGGGAGACAGTCGCATGGGGTCCGGGACCCCGCGCCGCGCAGGCTCTGATGCTGGCGGTGCGCGCGCGCGCTTTAATGCAGGGTCGGTTTGCGCCCTCGGCAGAAGACGTGATCAACATGGCCCGACCGGTACTCAGCCACCGGATGGCGCTCAACTTTGCCGCCCGGGCACGTGGCGACAGCCTGACCGACCTGATCGACGAAACAGCGGCGGGTCTGGCGGGATCGCGGGCCGCAGCGTGACAGACCCCCGCGCCCTTCGAGCATTGTCAGAGGACGAAGCCGCACGGCTGCCTGCATTGCTCGCGCGGGCGGAGCATCTGGCCGGAACCGTCCTTCTGGGTGCGCACGGGCGCCGGCGTGCGGGCACGGGTGATGACTTCTGGCAATACCGACCGGCACAGATCGGTGACAGTCGCCGCGCTGTCGACCACCGTCGCAGCGCAATGGGCGACACGGAATTCGTGCGCGAACGCGAGTGGCAAATTGCGCAATCCGTGATGCTTTGGGTGGATCAGGGGGCGTCCATGCGGTTCGCCTCTGACCCGCAGGTCCCGCAAAAGTCGGACCGCGCGCGGATACTTGCCTTGGCCCTCGCGATCCTTCTCAACCGCGGTGGTGAACGCGTGGGTCTGACGGGGACGGCCCTGCCGCCCCGCTCGGGCCGGGCGCAGATTTTGCGGCTTGCCGAGCTTTGGTGCCGCGACGACGCCGCGGAATACCAGCCCCCCGAACACCGCGCGATGATCCCGCACGCACGCGCGGTTTTCATCAGTGACTTCATGGGCGATATTGACGGCGTCCGCACCGCGCTGACCAAGGCGGCGGATCGCGGCGTGCGCGGCGTTTTGTGCCACGTTCTTGATCCCAGCGAGGAGGCATTTCCCTTTGCGGGACGGACCATTTTCGAAAGCGTCGGTGGCACACTCAGCCACGAAACGCTCAAGGCGAATGATCTGCGCGACCGGTATCTTGAACGACTGGCGGCCCGCAAGTCGGAGCTGGCACAACTGTGCCGCCTGACCGGTTGGCACTACGGCACACACCATACAGACGGGACCGCGCAAAGTGGTCTTTTGTGGCTTTACGGCGCGCTTGATGCGCGGGCCGGGGTCGCGGCATGACCGTTCTGGGCGGCATCGGCTGGACCGCGCCATGGTTGCTTCTGGCTTTGGCTGCGTTGCCGATCCTGTGGTTATTGCTGCGCGCCGTACCACCGGCCCCCATCCGCCGCCGCTTTCCGGGTGTGGCGCTATTGCTGGGCCTCAAAGACGACGAAACCGTTTCCGACCGGACGCCGTGGTGGCTGCTCTTGCTGCGCATGCTGGCCCTTGCGGCCATCATCATCGGGCTCGCGGGCCCCGTTCTGAACCCCGAAGCAGAACAGGCCGAAGGGAACGGTCCGTTGCTGTTTGTACTGGACGGATCATGGGCAGGTGCAACACGCTGGCCGCAGCAGCAAGAAGCCATTGCAGCACAGCTCACCCGCGCGGGGCGTCAGGACCGGACCGTCGCTATCATTACGCTCACACGCCCCGAAGCACCTGTTTTCCAATCTGCCGATGCCTGGCTTTCACGTTTGCCCGGCCTGCAGCCCGCGCCGTGGCAACCCAGCGCCGAGAACCTCGCAACAGCAGCAGATGCCCTCGCCGATGCAGGCACTTTCGATACCCTCTGGTTCAGCGACAATCTCGCCTATGAGGGCCGCGACACGTTCCTTGCATTGTTGCAGGACCGTGGCGATGTCGAGGCCTATCAGACCGCGCTTAACGTGCTGGCGATTGCGCCCGCGACATTCGATGACGGTGCCGTCCAGTTGCGGGTTCTGCGCGCGGCACCCGGTCAGGAACGCGAAGTCATAATTCAGGCGCAGGGCCGCGATCCGGCAGGCAATGCCCGCATCCTGGCTTCGGTCCCTGCCGTTTTTGAAGACGGCGCAACAGAAGCGACGGCTGCATTGTCCCTACCCGCTGAATTGCGGGCCAGAATAACACGGTTCGACATTGCCGGTCAGCGGTCCGCTGGCGCCACGACGCTCAGCGACGACGGATTGCGCCGCCGCGAAGTCGCGCTCATTTCCGCGCGAGAGAGCCGTGAAGGTTTGGAACTGCTGTCGCCCCTGCATTATATCGAACAGGCGCTTGCCCCTTCCGCCGAACTGCTTGACGGCGCTTTGGCCGATGTCCTTCCTGCCAATCCCGATGTGATCGTTCTCGCCGATGTGGCCACGTTGTCAGAGGCGGAGGCCGCGCCCCTGACCGAGTGGATCGAGAAGGGCGGCATGTTGGTGCGGTTTGCGGGGCCGCGTGTCGCCGCGAGCGACATCAGCCGCATAGACGAAGACCCGCTGATGCCCGTCCGCCTGCGAGCCGGTGGGCGTAGCGTCGGCGGCGCTATGAGCTGGGGAGAACCGAAGTCTCTCAGCCCGTTTTCGAACAGCTCTCCATTCTTCGGGCTCGCCGTGCCCGACGATGTTACGGTCAGTGCACAAGTCGTCGCGCAACCGGATCCGACGCTGGCAGAACGGGTCATCGCCTCGCTCAGCGATGGTACCCCATTGGTAACCCGCAAATCCGTGGGTCAGGGTCAGATCGTTCTGTTTCACGTGACCGCCACGGCGGAGTGGTCCAGTTTGCCGTTGTCCGGCCTGTTTGTCGAAATGCTCGAACGATTGGCCGTTTCGGCCTCTGCCGCCAGCGCGGATGTTACGGCTCTCGAAGGCACCACATGGCAAGCGTTGCGCGTTCTGGACGGATTTGGCACGCTCGATGACGCGGGCGCCCTGCCCGGTGTCGATGGACCTTCGCTTGTGACGCAAGCGACCGGACCGATGATGCCACCGGGGCTTTATGCGTCGGCAGATCGACGCCTTGCGCGCAATGTCCTCACCGCTGACAGCACGCTCACCCCCACAAGCTGGCCCGCTGACATTCCAGTAAGGGGGCTGGCCGTAGCACCTGAACAGCCGGTCGCGGGCTGGCTGCTCAGCTTTGCGGTTCTGCTGTTGCTGGCCGATGTGGTCGCATCATTGGCATTGTCGGGCCGACTGCTGGGGCGCAGCAACGCAACGGTCGCCGCCATCCTCATCTCGCTGGCGACACTCCCCGGCACCGCCGACGCCCAGAGCGAAGCCGAGGCATTTGCCCTCAACGCAACGGCGGAAATGGTATTGGCCCATGTCATCACCGGCGACGCGCAGGTAGACGAAATCGCGTTGGCTGGCTTGACGGGTCTGAGCGATACACTGTTTTTCCGCACCTCCGTTGAACCCGCCACACCGGTCAGTGTCGATCTGGAAACCGACGAACTGGCGTTTTTCCCGATCCTGTACTGGCCCATCACACCGCGCCAGCCGACACCCTCGGCCGAGGCCTACGCCAAGCTGAACGCCTATCTGCGTTCCGGCGGGTTGATCCTGTTTGATACACGCGATGCGGACGTTGCCAGTTTCGGCGCCTCCAGCCCGAACGGCCGCAAATTGCAGGACCTCGCCGCGCCACTGGATATTCCGGCCCTCGAACCGATCCCGACCGATCATGTGCTTACGCGCACCTTCTACCTCCTGCAGGACTTTCCGGGCCGTCACCTGAGCCGCGATGTCTGGGTCGAGGCATCTGACCCCGCGGCCGAACAGATCGAAGGGATGCCCTTCCGTGATCTGAACGACGGTGTCACGCCCGTTGTGATTGGCGGAAACGATTGGGCTTCGGCGTGGGCCGTGACATCCGGCGGTGCGCCGCTGTTGCCTGTCGGACGGGGATATTCCGGCGAAAGGCAGCGCGAAATCGCGTACCGCTTTGGCGTCAATCTGGTGATGCATGTGCTGACGGGCAACTACAAATCCGATCAGGTCCACGTGCCCGCTCTTCTCGACAGGTTGGGCCAATGACCTCCACAATCGTCTTTGATCCCCTTATCCCGTGGCCCCTCCTGCTGATGGTTGGTGTGATTGCCGCGATTGGTGTCATGCTGGCGATTGTTCGGGGGCTGCGCGGCTGGGCATTGCGCGGGCTCGCCGCTGCGGTGGTTCTGGCGGCGCTTAGCGGGCCGAGTTTCCAGAGCGAGGACCGCGCGCCCCTGACCGATATCGTCATGCTGCTCGAAGACCGCAGTGCCAGTCAGCGACTTTCGGACCGCGAGGCGCAAACGCGCGATGCCGCCGACGCGCTCGAGGCGCGCATCATGGCGCGTGACGACACCGAAGTGCGCCGCATCGTCATTCCCGATGGCGATGGCGACGCGGGCACACGCCTGATGAGCGCTTTGGGCGAAGCGCTTGCCGAGGAACCGCGCAGCCGCGTTGCGGGCATCATCGCCCTTACCGATGGACGGATACACGACGCCGACCTGCCTGTTGACCTGCCCGCACCGATGCATGTGCTGCTGAGTGGTCGAGCGGATGACTGGGACAGACGGCTGTCGGTTCAAAATGCGCCTGCATTTGCCATCATCGGCGAACCGGTTACGCTTACGCTGCGCGTCGATGATTTGGGCGCAGCCCCCGAAGACGCGGCCTTTGCCGAACTGGACATCTCTGTTGACAGCGACGCACCGCAACGCTTTCAGGTGCCCATCGGCGAAGACCTGGAACTGCCGATCACACTCCCTCATGGCGGGCGCAATGTGATCCGTTTTGCGGTCCCCGAAGCCGAAGGCGAGCTGACCGACCGCAACAACAGTGCCGTCATACAGATGAACGGCGTGCGTGATCGCCTGCGTGTGCTCTTGGTCAGCGGAGAGCCGCACCCTGGCGGCCGAACGTGGCGCAATCTTCTGAAATCCGACAGCTCCGTCGATCTGGTGCATTTCACCATCCTGCGCCCACCCGAGAAGCAGGACGGCGTGCCCGTGTCGGAACTGTCGCTGATCGCATTCCCGACGCGCGAGTTGTTCATGGACAAGATCGACGACTTCGATCTGATTATCTTTGACCGCTACAAGAGGCGCGGCATCTTGCCCTCGATATATCTCGAGAACATCGCGAACTACGTGCGCGACGGGGGCGCGGTGCTTGTGGCGGCTGGCCCTGATTTCGCAAGCGCGGACAGCCTGTTCCGCACACCCCTAGGCACCGTTCTGCCGGGTACGCCCACTGCGCGTGTGATAGAAGAACCCTTTTTGCCGGTCGTACCCGAAATTGGCGAACGGCATCCTGTTACGCAGGATCTGGGCCAAAGCGGCGACTGGGGCAGATGGCTGCGCCAGATCGATTTGATGCCCCAGTCGGGCAATGTGGTGATGACGGGGGTCGACGACCGGCCGTTGCTGATCCTCGACCGTGTGGACGAAGGACGCGTGGCGCTTTTGGGATCTGATCAGGCGTGGCTGTGGGATCGCGGCTATGAAGGGGGAGGTCCGCAACTCGAATTGCTGCGCCGCCTTGCACATTGGATGATGGGAGAGCCGGAGCTCGAGGAAGAGGCGCTCACGGCCACGGCCGAGGGGCAGACCATGCGCATCGAACGCCGGACATTGCGCGAAGACGTGCCGCCGCTGGTGATCACCGGCCCCGATGGCGAAGCCGTCGAGCTACAGATGGCTCCGGCGGGACCGGGCCGTTTCGCTGCAGAGTTCACAGGTCCCGAGATCGGGCTTTACCGTCTGGAAAATGGCGATCAGGTCAGCGTGATCGGTCTTGGCCCTGCCGCCCCGCGCGAATTCATCGAGACCATCGCGAGCGCCGATACGCTCGAGCCGGTGATTGCGTCCCTGCGCGGTGGAGCGTTGCGGCTGGAAGACGGGCTGCCCCGCATCCGTAACGTGCGGGCGGGCCGCCCCGCGGCGGGTCGTGGCTGGATCGGGCTGACGCCGCGCGCCGCCTATGAAACACGCGACGTGCGTCAGACCCCGATCCTGCCGGCATGGCTTGTCCTTTTGCTCAGCGCTGGCCTGATCACGGCCGCATGGCTGCGTGAAGGCCGCCGCTAGGGAACCGGGGTCAAAGAAGGACGGACGCCCAGATGGGCAGCGCTAGCAGACTGAGACAAACCTGCCACGTCAGGACATCTGCATAGAGCTCCGCATCCCCGCCCATTTGCTTGGCCACAATGTAGCCGTTCGATGCCGCAGGCGCTGCAAAGACCAGAACACCGGCCATCAATTGCGCCTGACCCAACCCGACCCAAGTACCCATCCCCACGAAAACGGCACTGGCCAGGAACGGCCGCAAGAACGCTCCGGCCAGCACGACCAAACGCACACGGGCGAGCCTTCGCAGACTGATACCGGCGCCGATGGCCATCAGCCCCACGCCCAGCGCACCCCGTCCGATCATGTCGAGCGTGGTCGCCAATGTGGCGGGTATTTCAATGCCCGATTGGTTGATCGTCAGGCCGACCACGCAGGCCTGTACCAGCGGATTGCGGACAACCGTAAACACTATGGTCTTGAGGCCCGCACGCGCAGGGCCGAAACTGGCCAGAACGACAATGCAGACGATGTTGATCAGGGGTATCAAAACCGCGATGGCCACCGCAATGACGGCCAAGCCACCTGTCAGGAATTGCTCAGCCGCCGCCAGTGCAACAAATGCATTCCAGCGCAAAGTCGTCTGGAATAGCGAAGTGAACGTCGAATTGGCGAGCGCGGTCAGCGGCACCGCAATCCGCCAGACCAACAGCCCCACCGCCAGCACGGCCAGAGTACCCACCAAAACACCGCCGAACAGCCCAAACCGGTCCAATGACAGATCGGACCGCGCAATCGCAAGCACGAGCGTCGCGGGGATCAGGACGCGAAACGACAGCGTTTCGATTGCCCCCCACTGCCCGCGCGCAATGATGCCAGCCTTCGCCAGACCGTAGCCGGTGCAGATCATCAAAAGCAAAGGCAGTACGGCATAGGCAAACGCCATCGCGGAATCCTTTCATCACTCTTCAGCGTGCAAGTGCACACAGGTTAAGCCGATTTTTACCCTGTTCCCGGAAACAGGTCGGGTCAGACCGTTTCAAAGGCCTTATGAACGACATTGCAAATAAATTGATAGCCGAGCGACGCGGGCGTCTGGCTGCGGAGCGATTGCTTGAACAAAAGCAGGCGGAGCTTTTTGCCGCCAATCGCAAGCTCAATCACCACGCCCGACAGTTATCCCACGAAATCACGGAGACACGCGCCGAGGTCGAGGTGATCCGGGGTGAAAACAAGCGCGTCAAATCCGATCTGAACGCCGCGCAGGAAAAGATCGCAGTGGTCGAGCGGCGCCTTTGGCATTCGATTCGGACCATCAAGGACGGCTTTGCCTTTTTCGACGCGTCCAATCGCCTGATCATGGCAAACGAGGCCTATCTCTCCGTGTTTGAAGGCATCGATATTGTCGAGACGGGTGTCGAGTACGCGACCATTCTCGAGGTGCTGACAGACGAGGGTATTGTCGATCTGGACGGGACCAACGCCGCGGATTGGCGCACCATGATGCGCGCCCGCTTTGATCTGGATACGCCCCCCCCCATTGAACTGAAGCTCTGGAATGGCCGCTCCGTAAAACTGGTCGATCAACGTGGACCCGGTGGAGATGTGGTTTCGCTCGGGCTCGATATCACCGAAACGGTGCGGTATCAGGCGCAACTGGCCGACGCCCGCGAAGCCGCCGAAACGGCCAACCGCGCGAAATCGGCGTTTCTTGCCAACATGAGTCACGAAATTCGTACCCCGATGAACGGTGTCGTCGGCATGGCGGATATGCTGGGGGATACGGGCCTGACGGATGACCAGAAACTCTATGTCGATACCATAAAAAGCTCCGGAGAAGCATTGCTGGTCATCATCAATGACGTACTCGATTACTCGAAGATCGAGGCGGGGCACCTTGACCTGCACATCGCACCCTTCGATCTGGAGCGGGCGTTTCAGGATGTCACGCTGCTTTTGCAACCGATGGCCCAGGCGAAGGGGCTGTCGCTGGTACTCGAGTACGATTTGTTTCTGCCGAGCATGTTGGAGGGCGACGCGGGTCGCTTGCGTCAGGTGCTGACCAATCTTGTCGGGAACGCGATCAAATTCACGGCGGCGGGTCACGTGCTGGTTCGTGTCACCGGTGTGCCTGACGATGTGACCCGCCGCCTCGCGCTGCATGTGGTGGTCGAGGATACCGGGATCGGCATTGCAGAGGATGAAATCGATCACATCTTTGGCGAATTCACCCAAGTGGAAAATGAACGTAACCGCCAATTCGACGGAACCGGGCTCGGCCTGTCGATTACAAAGCGTCTGGTCGAAATGATGGGCGGTGATATCTGGGTCGATGCGGTCGAGGGTCAGGGCAGCAGCTTTGGCTTCCGGCTGACACTTGATGTCACCGAAGGATCGGTGGCGCCGTTGATCGTTCCGAAACCCCTGCGCCGGATCATTCTGGCGGGACCGGACGAGGTCGCAATGGCAGCCTTGGCCCGACAGCTGCGGCAAGGTGGGCCTCAGGTGGATGTGCACACATCGGTCGCTGGTTTGCTGAATTCGGTCACCGCCGCGGACTGCGTCATCATCGACGAAAATATTCTGGCCGATACGGCACCGATATGGTCAGACCTACACCAAACCAGCCCCGAAACGGCCTGCGTTCTTTTGTGCAAGAGCCCCGACCAGATGCGCGCCGACGCGGATGTGCCGGATGACAGTATCTGCATCGCAAAACCCTGGTCGCGCCAATCGCTCATGACCGCCCTCGGTACAGCAGCGGACAGGATCAAACCACCGGCGGACACGGCGCGGCGGATGCGGGTCCTTGCCGCAGAGGACAACAAAACAAATCGGCTCGTATTGGAGAAAATGCTGGGCAAACTGAATATTGACCTGAAGTTTGCCTGCGACGGTACAGAGGCCGTTGAGCTTTGGCGCAGCTTTGCGCCCGATCTCGTCTTTATGGATATCTCGATGCCGCGAATGGACGGCAAGGCCGCGACAGCCGCGATACGTGCAGCGGAACAGGGAACCGGCGAACACGTTCCCATCGTCGCGATGACGGCGCACGCACTCGAAGGGGACAAGGATCAGCTGCTGGCCGCTGGTCTCGACCAGTATCTTGCAAAACCCCTGCGGCGCACTGCTCTGGAGGAACAGCTGCGCAAGGCGTTACCGCCACATGCCGCTGCCCTCACGCAGACGGATAGTCACGAATGAATACCGGACTGTAGGGCGTGGATTGTTCGGCGCGGTAGGCATAGCCGCCCGTGTCGAAATCCCGCAACGCGGTTTCGTCTTTCACCCTGTTCTGGACGATAAAACGGGCCATCGCACCGCGCGCTTTCTTGGCAAAGAAGCTTACGATCTTCGGCCCCTTGCCGTCGTGCTTGTCTTCCATGAACTGAGGCGTAATCACCCGTGGCTTCAGGGCTTTCAGATCAACAGCGCCGAAATATTCCCGACTGGCGCAATTCACCAACACATCGCTCTCCACCGCTTTCGCCTGTTGGTTCAGCGCCTTTGACAAATCGGTGCCCCAATAGTCATAGAGGTTCTTGCCACGCCGCGTTTTCATCTTGCTCCCCATCTCCAGCCGGTAGGGCTGGATCGCGTCAAGCGGGCGCAGCAGTCCATAAAGCCCCGACAGGATGCGCAAATGATCCTGTGCAAATGCCAGTTCATCCGGATCAAGCGTTGATGCCTCGAGCCCCTGATACGTATCACCCGCAAAGGCAAGCGCCGCCGGGCGGGTCATCTGTGCATCGGCGTCATCGGCAAAGGCGCGAAAACGATCACGGTTCAGGCGCGCCAGATCGTCGCTCAGGCCCATCATCGATCGCAGATCACCCAGCGTCAGGTTTCGTGCCGTTTTGACCAACCTGCGGGCATCATCCAGATGGTCAGGCACCGTCATTTCGACGTTCCGTTCGGCCCAGTCCAGACGTTTGGCAGGGGAAATCACAACAAGCATGAAAAGCTCCTAAAAACTCGTTTCGTCATACCTAAGACGCGCAGCGACGATTGCCAATCTTGCGCTAATCCGTCGCGCGCAGGACATCCATGAACGCCGCGCCAAACCGCTCTGCGCGGCGTTCGCCGAGCACCCGTTCAAGCGCCGCATCATCGGGATCGCGCAGTTGCGCCACCTTCGCCAACAATGACGCGGAACAGCTGAGCGGGCGCTCTGTTCCCAACGCACCGCGCGACAGATCGGCCTGAACCTCCAGCAACCGGTCGTACACGCTGCCCGCTGACCGGCCCGCCAGTTTCCGGCGCTGGGGGTGCATCACCTCGGCCGCGCCGTTGATCACCTCCAGAAATGCCGCGCCATAGCTTTCGAGCTTTTTCGCGCCGATCCCGCCTATGCGCGCCATTCCGTCCAGATCGGCAGGCCGCGTTTCGGCCATTTCGATCAGCGTACGATCCGTGAAGATAATGTACGCCGGTACCTTTGCGGTCTCTGCCAACGCGCGGCGTTTTGCCTTGAGCGCGGACAGCAATGGTGCGTCTTCCTCATTGACCATGGCCTTGACGGCGGGGCGCCGTGTGCCGCCTGCCGCCTTGATGCTGTCGCGCCGCAGCGTGATCTTTGCTTCGTCGCGCAAAATCGGTAGCGCCCCGTCCGTCATGCGCAATGCGCCATGTCGTTCGGGATCGGGGCGCACCAGATCGTGCCCCATCATCTGCCTGAAAATCGCCTGCCATTCGGGTTTCGAATACTCCTTGCCGACCCCGTAAGTCGGCAGGTTTTCGTGACCTCTCTGGCGGATTTTATCGGTCTGCATGCCGCGCAGGATGTCGATCAAATGCCCCGATCCGAACCATTCGTCGGTGCGCAGCATGGCTGACAACGCCTTGCGTACCGCCGTGGTGCCGTCGAACGTATCGGCTGGCGTATCACACAAATCACACCGCCCGCATTTGACTTCCGTTTCTCCGAAGTAGCCCAACAACGTGCTCCGGCGGCACTCCAGCGCCTCTGCCAACCCCAGCAACGCATTCAGCCGACCGTGATCCGCACCGCGCCGTTCGGCGGGGGCCAGTCCTTCGTCGATCTGCGTGCGCCGCAGACGGATATCGTCGGGTCCATAAAGCGTAAGCGTCTCGGCCGGAGCGCCATCACGGCCCGCGCGGCCGATTTCCTGATAGTAGGCTTCGATCGATTTCGGCAGATCCGCATGCGCGACCCACCTGATATCGGGTTTGTCGATCCCCATGCCAAAAGCGACGGTTGCACAGACAATCAGCCCATCTTCGCGCTGGAACCGCGTTTCGGCGATCCGGCGGTCCTCTGCTTCCATGCCGCCGTGGTAGTGTATGGCCGTCTGCCCTGCCTCGTTGAGCGCCCGTGCGATGCCTTCGGTCTTGGCCCGCGTTCCGCAGTAAACGATGCCCGATTGTCCGCGACGGGCCGCTGCGAAATTCAGGATTTGCGCGCGCGGCTGGTTCTTGGCCGCAAAAGCCAGATGGATGTTGGGACGGTCAAAGCCACGCAAGAACGCACGGGGCTGTGCGCCCGCAAACAGTTTCTGCACGATTTCGGCCTGGGTTTCGGCATCTGCCGTCGCGGTGAAAGCGGCGAGCGGCACGTCAAGCGCCTGTCGCAATTCGCCGATCCGCAGATAGTCAGGCCGGAAATCATGGCCCCACTGGCTCACACAATGCGCCTCATCAACGGCAATCATGCGCACGCCCACGCGCTTGAGCATGCCGAAAACCGATCCCGCCGCCAACCTTTCGGGCGCCATGTACAGCAGCTTGAGCGTGCCCGCCTCCAACGCCTCCCAAACTGCATCGGTTTCTTCGGGTGTATTGCCGGATGTCAGCGCGCCAGCACCGACGCCGAGTTCCTGAAGCGCCCGCACCTGGTCACGCATCAGCGCAATGAGTGGAGAAATGACAACGGTGACCCCGTCCCGCAGCAACGCCGGCAACTGGAAGCACAGCGATTTGCCCCCACCCGTCGGCATGATCGCCAGCACGTTCTCGCCTGCGGTAACTGCCTCTACGATTTCCTGTTGGCCAGGCCGGAAATCGTCAAAGCCGAATACATCGCGAAGCAGCGGTGAGGCGCTGGTCATTGAGGGCAACCTTGCGTGAGAAAATCAGTCGGCCCAGAATCTCACAACGCCGCCACGGGGGCAAGCGGGCTCGTCCCTCGCGCGCCCGTTTCGATGGTCGAATTTGCGAAGCTGCGTCAGTAGAACGCGGCCGCGTTGTTGACCAACACGATACGCGCCATCGCCACCGCGATCAGCACCGCCAAGGGCGCCAGATCAAGCCCCCCCATGTTGGGCAGAACACGGCGTATCGGACCGTAAAGCGGTTCAAGCAGACGGTTGAGGCCATACCAGATTTGCGACACCAGCGGCTGGCGCAGGTTGAGAACCTGAAAATTGATCAGCCACGACATGATCACGTGGGCGATGATGAAAAACCACACGATGTTCAGCAGAAGCATCAGAATTTCGAAGATGGATGCCATCGGTACGCCCTCTTGATTGACCTGCAAAGCAGTTAAGCGTCACGGCGCAAAAGGACAAGGGTGCCGCAAGGTCTTGGTTGACGCTTTGGCCCGTAGGGTCAACTTCAGCGCAAAGGAGTTGCCCATGTTTCCGTTTTTCCGCCTTTTCAAGGACGTCGCGCTTGCCAGCCGTCAACCGGATTTTCAGTCATTGACCGACACGCACATCAGCCGCCACATCTGCTGGCCCCACGATCTGGATGTGTTTCTGGAGCTGAACAACGGACGCGCCCTGACCCTGTACGATCTGGGCCGCACCGCGATGGCCCAGCGGGCGGGATTGCTGGCCGTCCTTCGGCGCGAAAGCTGGGCTTTGACCATGGCGGGATCGAGCGTGCGGTACCGTCGCCGCGTGCGCGCATTCGAGCGTTTCGAAGTGCGCAGCCGTGCAGTGTGCTGGGATGACAAGTTTACCTATGTCGAACAGTCGATGTGGAAGCGGAACGGCGAATGTGCCAGCCACGTCTTGTTCCGGTCCGCAGTCACCGACAAGAAGGGGATTGTTGTGCCCCAACGCGTGCTCGCGGCCTTGGGGCAGGATGTCACCTCGCCGCCGATGCCGGACTGGATTCGCGCGTGGATCACGGCCGAAGCGACACGCCCGTGGCCCCCGATGCAGGACGCCTGACGCTTCAGGCGTTCATCGCTTTCATGGCGTCGGAAAAATCAAGCTGATCCACCGACGAAAAGGCCCAGTCGTCGAAATGACGCTGTTCGATGACTTTCTCGTCGAGAATTTTAAAACCCGCGTGCCTTTTGTCGGTACGGATTTTTTCGACGAGGCTGTGCACCGCGTCCTCATCGCCTTCGATGATCTGGCAGAAGTTGCGCCCGTTGAATGCAAGCATCCCCGTGACGCCGCGCGCGCGGTTCGTATCGGCAGAACGCTCCAGTATGTCCTGAACGTCTCTTCCACTCATATTTCCGGTGGCAGTGCTGAAATATGTCAATCGGATCATACCGATTCCTCCGACGGATAGGGCGCCTCGACCGCCGAGGTTGTGTATCGTGCAATGGCTCCCCCTAAGGTAGACCTAAATATTTGATCGGTCAACGCAAAAGCTTCTCTTGCGTCAGGCAAACGGTGCTGCTCTACATCTGCAAAGGGTGGATCGGGGGTTGATTATGGTGTCAAAACGCAAGCGGATTTGGGGCTGGTACTTTTTCGATTTTGCCAGCCAACCCTACAACACCCTGCTGCTGACCTTCATCTTCGGTCCCTACTTTGCCAAGGTCGTCACCGGTATTCTGATCGACGACGGAATGGCCGAAGGCTTGGCCAAAGCGCAGGCTCAGGCCTATTGGGGCTGGGGGTTGGCCATAACCGGCATCGCCATCGCCATCCTCGCGCCGATACTGGGCGCCATTGCCGACAATTCCGGGCGCAAACTGCCGTGGATCTGGGCATTTTCGTTTCTATATTTCGTGGGATCGGGCGCTCTTTGGTGGACCGCGCCACAGGATTTCAGCGTGCTATGGGCGCTATTCTTCTTTGGTATCGGCCTGATCGGGATGGAATTCGCCACGATCTTTACCAACTCCTATCTGCCCGAACTCGATGACGATCCCGATGAACTCGGCCGCATTTCGGGATCCGGTTGGGCCTTTGGTTACATCGGGGGATTGATCACGCTCGGCATCATGCTTGCGGTGTTTCAGGCAGGCGACAGCGGGCGCACTATGCTGGGGTTTGAACCGCTTTTCGGGCTGGACCCCGCGACCGAAGCACCAACGCGCATTGTCGGACCGCTCAGTGCCGTCTGGTTTGCCGTCTTCATGATCCCGTTTTTCGCCTACACACGGGACCTCGACAAAATTATCGCCACGCGTTTGTCCATCGGCAAGGCCATGCGTGACCTGCTGGGAACAATCCGGCGCTTGCCGGAAACGCCATCGCTGATGGCATATCTGGGGTCGTCGATGTTCTACCGTGACGCGCTCAACGGGATGTACACATTCGGGGGCGTTTATGCCGTCGGGGTTCTGGAATGGTCGGTGTTTGAAATCGGCGTTTTCGGGATCGTCTCCATCATCGCGGGGGCTGCATTTGCGTGGCTGGGCGGTCAGGCGGATCGCAAATTTGGCCCAATGCCCGTGATCAAGGTAAGCTGCGGGGCGCTGATATTTGCCGGTTGTCTGATCATTTCCATTTCGCCCCAAGGGATCGCAGGCATTGACCTTGGCGAAGGCTCTGCCCTCCCCGATATTGCCTTCTATGTTGCGGGCGCTCTCATCGGTGCGGCGGGCGGAAGCCTGCAGGCGTCATCGCGCAACATGATGACGCGGCAGGCAAATCCGGAACGCATGACCGAAGCCTTTGGCCTTTATGCCCTATCCGGCAAGGCCACGTCATTCCTCGCGCCCACACTCATCGCATTCGCATCACAAACGACCGGAAGCCAGAGATTGGGCATCACCCCCGTCGTAGGGCTATTCATTATCGGTCTGATCCTGTTAGCATGGGTCAAACCGAAGGGAGATTTCGGCAAATGAATTTGAAGAAAATCCTCACCCTTTCCGCTTTGGCGCTCGCATTGGCCAGCTGTGGCGGCGGATCACGCGACATCAGCGGCGAACGCACACAGGCGGCCCCCCTGCCCACCATCGGATCCTCGGGCGGCGCGCTCAGCAATGTGCAGGCCAAACGCCTGTTCGGCGCCAAGACTGCGGGCAGCAATCAATCCTCGGCGGCATTTGGTGGTTATGCCAAAGGCTGTCTGGCCGGCGCGGAGCAACTGCCCGAGACCGGACCCACATGGCAGGCCATGCGCCTGTCACGCAACCGCAACTGGGCGCATCCCGACACCATCGACATGGTCAAGAAACTCAGCCAGTTCGCGGCGCAGCAACCGGGTTGGAACGGGCTTTACGTCGGCGACCTGAGCCAACCCCGCGGGGGCCCGATGCTGACCGGTCACCGCAGTCACCAGATCGGTCTCGATGCCGACATCTGGATGTTGCCGCCCACGTCGCTGTCCCTGTCGCGTCAGGACCGGGAGCGGATTTCGTCCATTTCGATGCGGCGGGCCAAGGGAGCCTATGTCAATTCCAGCTGGACCCGCGCGCATCATGAAATTCTCAAAGCGGCCGCCAAAGACCCCCGCACCGCGCGCATTTTCGTGTTTCCGGGCGCCAAGGTGCAGATGTGCGACGATGAGCGCGGCGATCGCAGCTATTTGCGTAAGATCCGTCCGTGGTACGGGCATCATTACCACTTCCATGTACGACTGAAGTGCCCCCGCGGGGCCGCAGGATGCGTGGATCAGAACCCGCCGCCCGCGGGTGATGGATGTGCAGATGCGCGTCAGTGGCAGGCGAATATCCTGAACCCGCCCAAGCCGAAACCGGGCGCGAAACCTGCACCGGCCAAGCCACGGCGCGAATTGGTACTGGCAGACCTTCCTGCCCAATGCAAAGCGGTGCTCGATACCAAGTGACCCACCTGATACGGGCCGTAACGCTACTGGCGTGCCTTGCCGCGCCGGTCTTCGCAGAACCACATCTGACGCTCACCTCCCGGATAACATGGGAGGCCAGCGCAGACTGGTTTGGCGGCTGGTCCGGTACCGAGGTCACCGATGACGGTCAAACGATTGTCCTGATCAGTGACAAGGGCCGGATGGTGCGAACAGCGATGCAACGCGACGCCGACGGCGTTCTGAGGGGATTATCACAGGGACAAAGCAGCCTCTTGCGTGCGCCGGATGGCTCTATACTTACCGGCGAATGGTCGGATGCCGAAGGGTTGGCCATCGCCGGAAATGGCCGTGCATTCATCTCTTTCGAACACGCCCACCGCGTCGCTCCCGTAAGCATCGACACCGGCAAGACCGGGGCCGCCTTGCCGCTGCCATTTCAGGACGATCTCCAACTCAATTCCGGGTTGGAGGCGCTGGCAATCGACACCGATGGCACCGTCTACACCCTGCCCGAACGCTCCGGCGCCAAGCGCAGGCCCTTTCCGCTTTACGCCTACAAAGCCGGGCGCTGGCAAACGATTGGCAAGCTGCCGCGCCGCGGTCCTTTCCTCCCTGTGGGTGCAGATTTTGACGACACGGGCCGCTTCTGGCTGCTTGAGCGTGCCGCAACGCCGCTGGGGTTTCGCAGCCGTATCCGCCTGTTCGATCTTACCCGAGACGATTTGACAGGCGCCACGGTTATGACCACCGGCCCAGGGCAATATGATAACCTCGAAGCGATCAGCCTGTGGCGCTCGGACAGTGGGCAATTGCATGTGACACTTGTCTCCGACGATAACTTTCTGCGTATCCAACAGACCCAGATCGTCGAATTCGCCGTGACGGAATAACTTGCGTTGCGCTGTGATCGCGCCTAATGACGCCCGGTCTGCGATCCCCGCAGGCCAAGTCGCCGCACCCTTGCAAAAACGGTTAATTTTATGACACGCACACACCTTCCCGGTATTCTTGCCATGGCTGCCATCGTTGTGGCCTCCAATATCCTTGTACAATTCCTCTACGGGAACTGGCTGACCTGGGGGGCCTTCACCTACCCGCTCGCCTTTCTCGTAACCGATGTGATGAACCGCGTTTACGGAACAAAGGCCGCCCGCCGCGTCGTGCTGGCGGGTTTCGTCGTGGGCATCGTATGCTCGCTCATCGGCACCCAGATCATGGGTGAATTCGGTCCGCTGGTTACCGTACGGATCGCGATCGGCTCAGGGCTGGCATTCCTCGTCGCCCAACTGCTGGACGTCGGTATTTTCGCGGCCCTGCGCAATGGCGCATGGTGGAAAGCACCTCTTGTATCCACGCTCATCGGCAGCACCGTGGACACCGCAATCTTCTTTTCGGTCGCGTTTTCCGGCGCGCTGACATTTGTGCATCCTGAAACCGATGTCAGCTGGGCCGCTGAGATGTTGCCATTGTTGGGTATGGGGCCGGTAGCACCGCTTTGGGTATCGCTCGCTGTTGCGGACTGGTCGGTCAAACTGGGGCTGGCACTGCTTGCCTTGATACCGTTTCGGATCATCACTGCGCGCTTGCGTGCCGCCTGATGAGGCACGTTTAAAAAACGACACATCGGTTCGCAGAAAACGCTTTGCGATTTGGGAAACTTGTGAGACGATTCTCTTGAGTTCAACAAATGAAAAGGAGGTGATCTAGTGTTTAGAAAAGTACTGGAGAAAGGTGTCGAGACAGCTTTGGAGGTCACTAGCTAGGGCAGCCCCTGGCGTGCTGAAAACCAAGGTGGACAGGCAGTCTAACCGACCCACCTCCTTACAATTCGATTGGGCCACTTCGGAACTCGGGGTGGCCCTTTTTGCATCTGCGGCTATGTTGCGCGGTATGTTGCGGATTAATGACACCATCACGATACAGGATTGGGAAATCACCGAAAACTTTGTCAGGGCGTCCGGCCCCGGCGGGCAGAACGTGAACAAAGTGTCCTCCGCTGTCGAATTGCGGTTCGAAGCGGCGACCTCCCCGTCGCTTCCTCCCCCGGTCAAAACACGCCTTAAACGTTTGGCGGGCCGCCGCTGGAGCACCGAAGGCGCGTTGATCTTGCAGTGTGACGAAACCCGCAGCCAGGCCCGCAATCGCGAAATTGCCCGCATACGCCTGAAAGAATTGATCGAAAAAGCGCTGGTCAAGCCAAAGCGCCGCATCCCCACACGCCCCACGTTAGGGTCAAAAAAGCGGCGATTGAAGGAAAAGAAAGTCCGGGGAGAAGTGAAGGCCCTGCGCGGCAAAGTCGATCCGAACTAACCGCGTTTGAGCATGTAGATGTCCATGATCCAGCCATGATCGGCCCGCGCGCGGGCGCGCGTTTCAACGATACTCTCGCGGACGTCCAGCAGTGGCCCTTCGATGATGATCTGCTCTTTCATCCCCACGTAGGCGCCCCACCAGATATGCACCCCGATCGGGTCAATCGCCTCGAACGCGCCGCCTGCGTCCAGCATGACGACGACTTTCGCCGCGCCCTCGGGCCAGCCTTCGTCGCGCAGGCGGCGACCGGTGGTGACGACAAAGGGCGCACCGATGTCGTTCAACACCGTCGCATGGGCGGCCGTCAGGGTCTGCACCGATGTAATGCCCGGGATCACGGTCAATTCTGGAGCCGGGTCCAGCCGCCCGGCAATCCGCAACGTGCTGTCGTAGAGCGCAGGATCGCCCCACACAAGCAATCCGACCCGATCCGCACCGCCGTGCGCAAGAATTGTCGCCTGCCATACTGCTGCGATCGCGTCGTGCCAGTCATCGACACGCTTGCGGTAATCCAGAGTGGTCTCATCGCGCACGGGCAGATCAAATTCGACGATGCGTGTGGTTTCGCTTGTCAGCACCTCGGCGCAAATATCACGCCGCAGTTGCGCCAGATCGTCCTTTCCCTTGCCTTTGTTCGGGATCAGGATGAGATCCTGCGCATTAATCGCACGTATCGCCTGCAGGGTCAGATGCTCGGGGTTGCCCGTACCGATACCGATCAGCGTCAGGGAAAGGGTCATGCCGGTATCCTCGCGATCGCCTTGTGCCGCAACGCACCCAATACCCGCGCATCGGCGAATGTCCCATCGGGCGACGCGGCATAAAGCTTGGCGAAAGTCTCTAAAGCGGGCAAATCATCGTCCGTAATCTCGCCAAAGAGGTACGCAACCTTGCCACTTTCCCGAAAAGCGACCGCTTGTTCGCGAGCGCACCCCGACATGCAATCGATCCCCTTTACCGAAACATCGGGTAAATATGCGCGGACCCTTTCGATGAATCCGTCGCGGCCCAGATGGCAGGTCGAGCACACAAAAAGCGTCACTGCGCAGGCTCTGCCAAGGGGCCGTAGAAGATCAACGCAGGCGTACTGGTCGACAGCCCCTGCAGGTGGGCGGCCAGCGATGCGATCGTGAAGCGTTCAAGCCGTTCGGCCGGTGTGCTCACAGCCTCGGCCAGCATCGCAGGCGTGTCGCCCGGCAAGCCATGCTCGATAAGCCGCGCAACCAGCCCGGCAAACGTGCGCTTGCCCATGTAGACGACGGTCGTTGCCATCGGGTCGGCCAACGCAGCCATGTTCACATCGGGGGGCAACTCGCCCGTGACATCGGCACCGGTGATGAACTGCACCCGCCGCGCGGTCAGACGCCGGGTCAGCGGCATGCCCGCCGTGGCTGCCGCCGCAGACGCACTTGTCACGCCGGGCACGATATCGAAGGGGATGCCCGCTGCGCGCAGCGCTGTTATCTCTTCTTCCAGCCGCCCGAACATCCCGCTGTCACCCGACTTCAACCGAACGACATTGAGGTCGGCACTCGCGTATTCAACAAGAACCCGGCTGACATGATCCTGCTTGGGCGATGGCCGCCCCGCACGTTTTCCCACACCGATCAGGTCTGCATCAGGCCGGGCATGCTCGAGGATCGGGCCGGAGGACAGATCATCGAACAGCACAACGTCGGCTTGCTCCAGCCGCTTCACCGCCTTGACGGTCAGCAGTTCCGGATCGCCGGGACCTGACGACACAAATGAGACAAATCCGGTCATGCGCCCTCGGCAATCAAATGGAAGAACGTACCGCTCGCCTGACCACCGCCCTCGAATTGTCTGACGCTACCGGTTTCATCAACGGTTACACCGTTGCTGTCTGTAATATCGGCCAGCGGCGCATCGGGTTCGTTGATGATGGTGGCGTAATGGAACTCGTGCCCCCGCAGCTGTGCCCCCGTGTCGCATCCCGGAATTGCAGCTTTCAGCGTGGCGCGCCGGTATCCCAAATGGAACTTTCGTTTGGCAAAAGAGGTCTCTAACCCGAGCAATCCCGACATTTGATGCCTTACGCCCTCCTTGTCGATCAGACCGGAGCCCAGTGCCATGTACCCCCCGCATTCCCCGTGAACACGTTTGGTTTTCGCGAAATCCTGCAGCCCGTCCCGAAACCGTGTCGCTGCGGCCAACACACCTGCATGCAGCTCCGGATAGCCGCCGGGCAACCAGCAGACGTCCGCATCCGCATCCGGCGCTTCATCGGCGAGTGGAGAGAATGGCAAAACCTCGGCGCCAGCCGCGCGCCATCCCGCGATCAGGTGCGGATATACGAAGGCAAATGCGTTGTCGCGGGCAAGCGCAATGCGCTGTCCGGGTGGCGTGATTTTTGCGGGAGCTGTCGTTTCCTCCTGCGCACCCATTGCCGCATCCCGCAGGGCGGCCAGATCGACATGCTCGCTCACAAATGCTGCGGCGTCTTCAAGGATTTGCGACAGGTTTTCCTGCTCGCCAGCCTGCACGAGCCCGAGATGCCGTTCGGGAAGTTCCATTTCCTTGCGGCGCGGCAACACCCCCAGAACAGGGATACCCACTTGATCCATCCCGACACGGATCAACGCTTGGTGTCGCGGGGATGCGACCCGGTTGAGCACGACACCCGCCAAGGCCACATCCGGGCGCATCTTTTGAAAACCCAATGCGGTCGCGGCAATGGATTGCGCCGCACCCGAAGCGTCAAGCACCAGCACAACCGGCCAGCCCATCATCGCCGCGACGTCCGCGCTCGCCCCGTTGCCCGATGCACCCGGAATGGCGACGCCGTCAAACAGCCCCATCGACCCTTCGGCAAGCACCAGATCGGCACCATCCGCATTCGCCAGCAATCCGGCCATGCGGTGCTTCTCCATCGACCAGCTGTCCAAGTTGAAGGACGCCCGCCCGGAGGCCGCGGTGTGAAACGCCGGATCGATATAGTCAGGTCCGCCCTTGAAGGGCTGCACATCGATGCCCTGTGCGCGAAACGCGGCAAGCAGCCCCAGCATCAGCGTTGTCTTGCCGGTGCCCGACGAAGGCGCGGATATCATGAGGCCGGGCGGGATCATTCTGATGTCTCCGGGAAACGAGGCGCTGCGCCGACCGGACGGAACCGCCTGTCGTAATCACCCGCGTAGAGCCTGCTTTCGTCAAATTCATCGGCCCCGATTGCGTGCCCGACCAAGATAAGCGCGGTGCGTGCCATTTCTTCACCAACACTCGTCTTGAGCGTGCCGAGGGTCGCCCTCACCACGCGCTCGTCCGGCCAACTGGCGCGCCAGACCACGGCCACCGGACAATCGGCGCCGTAGTGCGGCGTCAATTCCTCGACCACGCGATCCAGCACGTGCACTGACAAATGGATAGCCAGCGTTGCCCCCGTCGCCCCGAAATTCGCGAGCGTCTCGCCTTCGGGCATCGCCGTGGCGCGGCCCGATGTCCGGGTCAGCACCACAGACTGGACAACACCCGGCAACGTCAGCTCTGACGCGAGAGTTGCGGCGGCGGCGGCAAAGCTCGGCACGCCGGGCGTCACATCGTAAGGGATGCCCAGCGCGCGCAACCGTCGCAACTGTTCCCCCATCGCGGACCAAACAGAAAGATCGCCGGAATGTATGCGCGCGACGTCCTGTCCATCGGCATCAGCGGCGGCGATTTCATCCATGATTTCGTCCAGCGACAGCCTTGCGGTATTCACGATACGTGCGCCCGCCGGACAGTGTTGCAAGATACCTTCGGGGACCAAAGACCCTGCATAGAGACATACCGGGCACGACGCGATCAGATCACGCCCCCGCAGGGTAATCAGGTCCGGCGCGCCGGGGCCTGCACCTATGAAATGAACGGTCACGTCATACCTCTTTGATGTCGGCAATTGCTGCCGTTGCCATACCATCGCCCGACACGACCCGCGCTGCAACCAGCTCTGCATCGGCCCCGGCCGCAACAAGTGCCGCCGCTTCACACAGGGATCCTGTGCCGAACGTGTCAATGATCCGTTGCGATTGCGTCGGGGTCATCATCTGGGCCATATCCTCCGCGCTCACCCCAAGCCCCGGCACACCGAGCACCTGCGCAAGTTCGCGGAATTTCTTTGATCGCGCCTTCGCGCTTTCGGTAACAATCGCATCGACGCCCTTGCCGTCGGATGCGTCAATTGCCTTTTGCAACGCATCACTCAGCGAGGCCATCTCAGCACCCCCGCGAAATCCGATCCCCGCAACCCTCACAGCGTCACGCTCCATTGCACGATTGGCCGCGAGGCGGTCCAACCGCGCATCGGGCCAAGCGGTGTGGCCTGCGCGATGTCCACCCGCATGAGGCTACCTCCACGTTCGGCGTGCTGTTGCGCCAAAAGCGCCTCTGTTTCGAGGGTGACGCCGTTTACGACCAACCGGGTATTGCGGGGAAGTCGCTCGTAAAGAATTTCTAGCAAAGGCAAACGAGCCCCCCCGCCAATGAACACGGCCGCTGGCAATTCTGCGTCCGCAATATGGTCCGCGGCGTTCCCGGCCACGGCGGTCATTCGGTGCGCGATGCCGAAGGTCGTGATGTTGGCGGCGATGTTATCGACCCTGCGCGCATGTTGTTCGAAAGCGATGGCGCGGCCACCGGCAAGGCACCATTCCACCGAAATAGAGCCTGATCCCGCGCCAATATCCCACAAAAGCTCACCCGGACGGGGGGCAAGCGCGCTAAGCGTCAGGGCGCGGACGGGGCGTTTCGTGATCTGGCCGTCGTGCGCAAAGGCATCATCCGGAAGGCCGGAGGCGCGCGACAGGCCGACCTGCGCGGGCAAGGAGACGCCGACCGCGACCGGTGTTTGTATATCGTCGAGATCAAAGGCTTGCGCCGTTGTTGTCCGGATCCGTTGGTGCGGCCCTCCCAGACGTTCCATGACCCAAAGCTCCGCCTCACCTGCGCCAGCACTGGTGAGCCACTGGGCGAGGGCGGCCGGAGCCTTTGCGTCGCGGACCGTGCATATGAGTTGCCCGGAAGGGGATAGCACGCGGGCGAGCTGCTGGAATGGGGCGGCATGCAGGCCATGACAGGTCGTCTGTTCAAGCCGCCATCCGAGTGCTGAAGCCGCCAACGAGAAAACCGACGGCGCAGGAAAACACCTCCATTCGTCCCTATTTAGCGACGAAACGAGGCTACCACCGGCCCCGAACCAGAATGGATCCCCCGATGCAAGAACCGCTGTTTTCCGGCCTCGCTGTGCCAGGACGGGTTCGATCGAGAACGGGACAGGCCACGGCGTGCCGCGGGCGCCGATCTGTGCCAGTTCGAGGTGGCGGGGGGCGCCGATTACGATTTCTGCGGCGTCGAGGGCGGCGCGGCTTGCGGGGGACAGACCGTCGAGGCTATCTTCGTTCAGACCGATAATGCTGAGCCAGGGATCACCCACCATGCGCGTCCTTCTTCTGGGTGGTACCACCGAAGCCAGCCAATTGGCCCGCCTGTTGAAAACCGCCGACATAGAGACTGTTTTTTCCTATGCGGGGCGGACAAATACCCCGATTGAACAACCGGTGCCGGTGCGTGTGGGCGGTTTTGGCGGGGAAGAGGGGTTCGATCGGTATCTGGCGCAGGCCGGTATTACCCACGTGATTGACGCCACCCATCCCTTTGCCGCGACCATGGCACACACTGTGCACACGGTGTGCACCGCGCGTACACTGCCGGTGTTGCGGCTGGCGCGGGCGCCGTGGCAGCCGCAGGCGGGCGACGACTGGCAAAGCGTGCCGGATATCGCCGCCGCAATCGGTGCCCTGCCCGATGCGCCGGCCTCCGTTTTTCTCGCAATCGGCCGGATGCATGTTGACCAGTTCGCCGCAAAGCCTGCGCACCGCTATCTGCTGCGGCTGGTCGATGCACCACAACACCCGCCGGCTTTGCCGCAGCACCAGATCGTGGTGGCCCGTGGTCCGTTCGATGTGGCGGGCGACCGAGCGCTGATGAAAGCCCACGGGGTCACCCATCTGGTCGCCAAGAACGCGGGCGGCACCGGTGCGGTGGCCAAAATCACGGCGGCGCGCGCGCTGGCGGTGCGTGTCATCATGATCGACCGGCCCTATCGCCCGCCGGTCGAAACCGTGACATCGCCGGAGGGCGTTCTGGTGTGGCTGGGTCATTCCGCGGACCGGGGCGTATAGACGTATGGACCGACCCTGCGCGTGCCCGAGTTGCCGACCAGCACCACGGTGCGCATGTCGGCCATATCTTCCGACGCCTCGCCCAGTGTCACGGTCTTGAGCCGTTGATCGGGATGGGTCACGTTGCGGGCAAAGGTGATGAGCCGGTCGGGACCACATTCGGCACGCAGGATGTCGAGCGCCTGACCGAACTGGTGGGGCCGTGATTTGGACCGCGGGTTGTAGAAGGCCATCGCGAAATCGGCCTGCGCCGCGAGCCTGAGGCGGTTTTCGATCAGGGGCCAGGGTTTGAGATTGTCGCTGAGGTTGATCGCGCAGAAATCATGGCCCAGTGGCGCCCCCGCGGCAGCGGCGGCGGCCAGCATCGCGGTGATGCCGGGCAAAACGGTGATGTCCGCGCCCGCGAACTGCGGCTGCGCCTCGAGCGCTTCGAACACGGCGGAGGCCATGGCAAAGACGCCGGGATCACCGGAAGAAACCACCACGACACGCGCACCGTCCTGCGCCAGTTGCAAGGCATGCGTGGCGCGGTCGATTTCGACCCGGTTGTCCGTAGCATGCAGCGTCAGGCCGGGCCGCGGCGCGATGCGTTTGACGTAAGGAATGTAGCCGATCACGTCGGTCGCGCGGTCGATGACATCGCGCACTTCGGTGGTGACGAGCGTTTCGCGCCCCGGCCCCAGACCGACGATGGCGATGCTGCCGCTCACTCTGCGGCCTCGGGGCGGCGGCCCTGCCCATGCACCAGAACAATCGCGAAATAGGGGCAATCATCGTCCGCCGTATCGGCTAGTTTTGCGATCCGCTGGCCGGGCATGGTGCCTTTTTCGACCAGCCACGCATCGTCAAGCCGCCCTGTCGCGGCAAGCGCACGGCGAACCCGCGGCAGGTTGCGCCCCGTTTTCATAATCACGAGCGCATCGGCGCGTTGCATGTGGGTGATCAGGTCATCCTCCGGCAGGGTCGCCATCAGCACGCTGAGCACGTCATCGCCCCATGTGAACGGCGTATCGAGCGCGTTCCAACACCCTACCATTCCGGGGATCGCAGGCAGCACTTCGACCTCCGCCCGGCCCTGAAGCCGGGTGTGCAGGTGCATGAAGGAGCCATAGAAGAAAGGATCACCTTCGCACAGAACGACCACGTCATTGTCGCGCGCCAGCGTTTCGAGCCTGTCCGCCCATTCGGCGTAGAACGCGACCATCAGCGCCTTGTATTCATCCGAGCCGAAATGCAGTTCGGTCGTGACGGGGTATTCCATGGGGTATTCGATCACGTCGTCGCGCAGCATGTCGGCGACGATGGTGCGGGCCTGCCCCTTGCGGCCTTTCTTGCGAAAATAGGCAAGATGTTTGGCGCCGCGGATGGTGCGGTCGGACTTGACGCTCATCAAATCGGGGTTCCCGGGGCCGAGGCCTGCGCAGATTACCTTGCCCATGTTATTCGACCCTGCTGGCGAGCGCGTTGACCGCCGCAACCGTGATGGCAGAGCCGCCCAGACGCCCGCGCACGATCATCGACGGCACGGGGGGGGCCTCCATCAGCGCCTCTTTGCTTTCGGCGGCCCCGATAAAGCCCACCGGGCATCCGATGATGGCAGCGGGGCGGGGGCAATCGGGATCCTCGAGCATGTTGAGCAGGTGGAACAGGGCGGTTGGGGCGTTGCCGATGGCCACGACGGCCCCTGCCAGATTTGGCCGCCACAATTCCAGCGCCGCCGCCGAACGGGTGTTCAACATCTGTTTGGCCAGATCGGGAACGGAGGGGTCACGCAGGGTGCAGATCACCTCGTTTTCGCGGGGCAGGCGTTTGCGCGTGATGCCTTCGCTGACCATATAGGCGTCGCACAGGATCGGCGCGCCGTCTTCGAGCGCCTGTCGCGCGGCGATCGCCATGCCGGGGGTGAAGGCCACGTGCTGTTCCAGGCCCACCATGCCAGCGGCGTGGATCATGCGCACGGCGACGATCTCCTCTTCGGGGGTGAAGCGGGTCAGCGCCGCTTCGGCGCGGATGGTGGCAAAGGACTGGCGGTAGATTTCCGCGCCATCGGTGATGTAGCTGTGGGGCATTCAGATCAGGTCTTTCAGGTCGTCGGGCGTGAGGCCGGTGCGCACAGGCGCGTCGGCGGCGGTGCCGTTTTCGATCAGGTCATAGCCGTCTGGCGTGGCGGTGAGTGTGAGCGGGGCGGGCCGCGGATGCGCGCAGCCCTTGGTGCAGCCCGAGATGTGCAGGGACTGCTCGGGACCCAGATGCGGCGCAAGCGTGCGGCCCAGCGCCCGTGTGGGGGCCAGACCCTGCGCACAACGCGGCGGGCCGGTGCAGGCGGTGATCCGGAGCAGCGGATCGTCGGGGTCGGTGATCACATCGGCGATGTCGGGCAGGGCGCGGGCGCTTTCCACCAGCAGGAGCCGCCACGGTGTCAGCCGCAGCCCGCCGTGCTTGGCAAGCGTCGAGAGTGTTTCGGTCTGCATGGCCCCGAAGGCCAGCCCGACCAGCGACCCGTTGGGCGTATGGCCCGGTTTAGGGACGTATTCCTGTATCTGGCGTGGCACGAAATGGCCGCCGGGGCGGGCGGGGTCGGCGGCCAAGAGCCGCGCCATGCGGGTGTGCGGGCCCCGCCGGTCAGCGAACCAGCGGGCCAGGGCCAGTGCTTCGGTGGTGGCCGTTTCGAGCGTGACAGGTTTGCCAACTGTAGCGCCGTCGGCCACGAGGATCAGCCCGCCGCCCGCGTCGGTTTCGAGCCGGATATCGGCAGAGCCGTTTTGCAGCACCGGCATCCGGCCCGTATCGATCGCGAACCCGAATTTGCCGGGCAGATCGGGAGCGTCATCCGCGGCGACCGCCTCTGCCAGTGCGCCGGCAAGCAGCTCGGTGTCATCGCCGGGTTGCCAGAACGGCATCACCATGATGTTGCGGCGGCTTTCGATGTCGGCGGTGGCGTCGACCAGACCCATGTGGCCGAGACCCTCGATCAGGGCTTCGTGGCGGTCAGGCGTCACACCGCGGATCTGGATATTGGCACGGCTCGACAGGTCCAGCAGACCGTTGCCATGTGCCGCCGCGAGCGAGGCAATACCATCGGCCTGCGCCCGGCGCAGACGCCCGCCGAAAGGTTTGATGCGCACCACCAGCCCGTCGCCGGACATCATGGGGCGCAGGGCCCCGGGGCACCATCCTTTGATCTGCGGATCGCTCATTCGGCGGCCTCCAGTGCGGCAGAGATGGAATTGCGCCGTGTCACCCACAACCCGGCATCGCGCAGCGCGGCGAAGCGGGCACGCATTTCGGCGAGCGCGACGGGGTTTTCAGTCTCTAAAAAGGCGATAAGGTCATCGCGGCCCAGCGTCGCGTCGTAGTAGAGGTCAAACAAATGCGCAGGCACGGCGCGGGTCAAATGCGCAAAGGCGGCCATGTTATCGAGCGTGGCGGCGATTTCGGCGCCGCCGCGAAAACCGTGGCGCATCATGCCATTGGCCCAGTCGGGATTTGCGGCGCGGGCGCGGACGACACGGGCAATTTCTTCGGGCATGGAGCGTGCGCGCGGGGCCCCGACACGGGTGCTGTCGACATGGTACATGGCGGGGGTTTCGGCCCCCAGATGCGCCATGGCAGCGGCAAAGCCGCCTTCGTGCGTGGCGTAGTCGGAGGAAAGCAGAACGTCCGTTTCGGTGAGATCCTGCATGTGCGCAAACCCATCGGCCTGCCGCAACCGCGTTTCCAGCCCCGCACGATCGTGATGCGCGCCACCCTTGGCGTCGAGCGCCCATTCCGAACCTTTGAGCCACGCCTCACCGGCGGCAGAACGCCCGGCATCGGAATAATCCTGCAAGGCCGCGTCCATGTTCAGGCCATAAAGCCCCGGTTTAGGGCCGAATACACGGGAGGCCTGTATTTTATAGGGGTTCATGTCGGCGGCTTCTTCGCGGTCGGCAAGGGCCGTGGTTGCCGCTTCGAACAAACCACCGAGATTTGGGAAAACATCACGGAACAGACCCGAGATGCGCAGGGTCACGTCGATGCGGGGCCGGTCGAGCACGGTGAGCGGCAGGACGTCAAAACCCGATACCCGTTCGGACCCGTCGTCCCACTTGGGCGCGATACCTGCCAGATGCATGGCCATCGCGACCTCTTCGCCCGCGGTGCGCATGGTGGCGGAGCCCCACAGGTCAATGACCAGCCCGCGGGGCCAATCCCCGTTGTCCTGCAAATGGCGCCGGAGCAGTTCTTCGGCCAGTTTCACGCCCTGTGCGTAAGCGGCGCGGGACGGAACGGCACGGGGATCGACCGAGAACAGATTGCGACCCGTCGGCAGGACATCGGAGCGGCCCCGGTAGGGCGAACCGGACGGGCCAGCGGCGACACGCCGCCCGTCGAGCGCGGTCAGCAAGCCATCGGTTTCGCCATCGGCGGTGCCGTAGATGTGCAGCCCGTCGCCGTACTGGCTTTCCTTAATGTCACAGACGAACCGGTCGATGCGGGTGATTGCTTCGGCCTCGCAGGCGTCGGCGGTGAGGCCAAGATCAGTCTCTACACCGGCGGATTTCGCCTCGTCCCGGATGGTTTGCACCAAACGGTCGCGGCGGGCCGGGTCGAGCCCGTCAGCGGTCGAGTATTCATCGAGCAGTCGCTCCAGCCGGATCAGGGCATCGGGCGTTTCGCTGTCCTTGAGCGGTGGCGGCACGTGGCCCAGCGTCACCGCACCGATGCGGCGTTTGGCCTGCGCCGCTTCGCCGGGATCGTTGACGATGAAGGGATAAATGACAGGCAAATCCCTGGTCAGCACTTCGGGCCAGCACTCGTCCGATAGGGCCACCGCTTTGCCCGGAAGCCATTCGAGCGTGCCATGTGCCCCGATGTGGACCAAGGCGTGATGGCCCTGCGCGCGCAACCACAGATAAAACGCGACATAGCTGTGACGGGGGACGCGGGCGAGATCGTGGTAGTCGGTATCGCGCGCCGCAATCGCGCCGCGTTCGGGTTGCAGGGCGACAAGCGCGTTGCCGCAGGCCTGCGCGGGGAACCGAAACGCCCCGTCCTGCACCATCGGATCGTCGGCCACGTCACCCCATGCGGTGTGCAGATAATCGCGCAGGGTTTGCGGCAGCGTTTCGAGCGCGGCACGGTAGTCCGCGACAGGCCAGTCGATATGCGTCTGCGTCAGCGATTTGCCAAAGCCGATTGTGGGCTGCACCGCGTATCCGGCATGCGCCAGTGTCAGCAGCATGTCTTCGGCGCTGGCCAGCGCGTCGAGGCCCACCGCATGCGCGATCTGATCCTCGCGGCCGGGGTAGGTGGACAGAACGAGGGCGATTTTGCGTTTGTCAGGCTCTGTTCTGGCCAGACGTTGCCACCCGTCGATCCGGTCAACGACGGCGGTGATCCGGTCGTCCTGGGCGCGGTGCGAAAAGCGCGAGTATTGCAAATCGGGGTCTTTGCGTTCCGGCGCCTTGAAGCTGACGACGCCCGTAAACAGCCTTCCGTCCACCTCTGGCAGAACCACGTGCATGGCCAGATCGGCGGGCGACAGGCCGCGTTCGCTGTCGGCCCATTCTTTCTTGCGCGCGGTAGACAGGGCCACCTGAAACACGGGGCAGCCGGTGGTATCGAGCGGGGACGTCCCATCGGTGCCTTTACCCGAAAAGGCGGTCGCGTTGACGATGGCCACGGGATCAAGCTGTTTGAGCGCGGAGGGCAGAAAATCACGCGCGACCGGGGATTTCAGAGAGGGGGCGAACAGGCCGACGGCATTGTAGCCCCTCGCGCGCAGTTGCCGGATCAGCGCATCGATGGGCGCGGTGTCGGCGGAGGTCAGGTAGCTGCGGTAGAACGTGACCGCGACGGTGTCGCCATGCGCATCGAGAAACGGCAATATGCCTTTGTCAGGGTCGTAAAAGCCGCAATCGGGGACGGTTTTTGCGCCCAGCACCGGGCCTGCGTAGAGCCCTGCTGCCAGCGCCATTTGCGCGAGTGCCGCCTGTGCCGCGACGGCGCCGCCCGCGTCGCACAGGTGTTGCAGCCGCCGCAGCGTTGAAATGGGCAGGGTCGAATGGGCGTCGAGCGCGGGGTCTTCGCGCCCGTCGGCGGGCAGAACCGCCAGTGCGATGCCGTTGCGGCGCGCGAAATCCTGCACCTGCATGATGCCGTAGGGCCAGTAGTTTTCGCCGCCAATGAGCCGGATCAGGATGCCTTTGGCCCCTGTCAGGGTCGCATCCACGTAGTTGTCGACTGACGCCGGATGCCGCAGCGCCGTCAGGTTGCACAGCCGCAAGGTGGGCAGCGATCCGTCCGCGCGGTGCCAGCCCGCCGCAAAAGCGCCAAGGTCACTGTCGGAGAACGACAACACCACAAGATCCGCAGGCGTTTGCTGCGGATCGAATGGGGTCTCGGTATCCTCGAGCCCGTGGCTTTCACGGAAGACGACGTGCATGTCAGGCGCCAAGGACCTCGCGGATTTTGTCGGGGTCGATGTGGTCGTGTTCGGCAATCACCACAAGCGCGCCGTGGCGCATATCGCTGCCCCAGGGACGGTCGTACTGGTGGCGCACGCGCGCGCCGACGGCCTGCACCAACATCCGCATCGGTTTGCCTTCGACGGCGACGTAGCCCTTGACGCGCAGCACCCGCTGTTCGGTGGCGAGCCGTTTGATCTGCGACACTAACGCTGCAGGATCGGCGATTTCGGGCATGGGGATCACGATGGTGTCAAAGTCATCGTGTTCGTGATCGTCATGGCCATCGTGGTGGGACGGGCGCGCGGCCAGATCGTCTTCGGCCTTGGCATCGAGGCCCAGCACAACGTTGGGGTCGATGACGCCCTCGGTCATTTCGAGAATGGGGATCTGGCGGGGGCTTTCGGCTTCGATGACGGTCCGGGCCTTGGCCAGACCGTCGCTGCCGGCGAGATCGGCCTTGGACATCAGCACGATGTCGGCGCAGGAGATCTGGTCTTCGAACACTTCGGACAGGGGTGTTTCGTGATCAAGGCTTTCGTCGGCTTGCCGCTGCGCGTCGACGGCGGCGACATCTGCGGCGAATGTGCCCGCGGCGACTGCTTCGGCGTCGGCCAGTGCGATGACACCATCGACCGTGATCTTGGAGCGGATGGCGGGCCAGTCGAACGCCTTGAGCAACGGTTTGGGCAGGGCAAGACCGGAGGTTTCGATGAGGATGTGGTCGGGACGCGTGGGCAGGGCCATCAGCGCCTCGATCGTGGGGATGAAGTCATCGGCGACGGTGCAGCAGATGCAGCCATTGGCCAGTTCGACGATGTTTTCGGCGGGGCAATCGGGGATCGCGCAGGATTTCAGGATATCGCCGTCCACGCCGACAGTCCCGAATTCGTTGACCAGAACGGCGAGACGGCGACCGCCCGCGTTCTGCATCAAGTGGCGGATCAGAGTGGTTTTGCCGGCACCGAGAAAGCCGGTGATGACGGTGACGGGGATTTTGGACAGATCGCTCATTCGGCGGCCTCCGCTGGGAGTTTGAGGGCGGGAATACGGGCAAGGCTTTGCTTGCGGAAAATCACGGGGCGTTCGCGCCAGGGCACCAGCCCGTCGTCGGTGGCGGCATAGGCGGCGGCACCGGTCAGAATGTCGGGCGCGTCGGCGTCGGTCATGTGGCCGTAGACGTAGGTCCACTTGCCGGGCTGTGACAAAGCCACGGCGGCACCGGCCTTGCAGGCCGACAGGCATTCCACCGCGACGATCTGCACGTCCTGCGGCGTTTCCAACGCGCTGAGCGCGCGGTGCAGGCGGGCACCGGGGCGCTGGCTGTCGTCTTCGTGTGTCTCACCGGCCTTGCAGGTGGTGCAGACATAAAGCGTGGCGGTCATTGGGGTGGCTCCGTGGGTTGGCGGCAGGCTAACGCATATGGGGCGGCGGCGCTATTCTACCGTGACGTTCGTTGTGGCGGCGATGGCCGAGCCATCGACGCTGAGGGGGCGATGATCGTTGCTGTTGAGGGTGACGCGGATTTCAACGTCACCGGCGGGCAGATTGTCGAGATGCACCCAAGGGCCATAGACGCGGCCCCATTTGTCGCCGTTGATATACACATGGGCGTGGCCACGGCCCGGCGCGTGGTCAAGGCTGGCCGATCGGGGATCAAAGCTGAAGTTACCGGCCATGATGTGCAGGTTGTAGCCCGCCATCGGATCGGCGCTGAGCGCAATGTCGAGCGTGGGCGCATCGGCGGCATCGAGCTCGAGCGGCTGGTCGTGCATCGCGGCATGATCCATTCCGCCGTGGTGGGCGGGGTCGGCGTGATCGTGGCCGTCAAAGGTGATGCCGTTGCCAGCCGCGACCACGAAGCCGCCCGCGGCCCCGAAGACCAGACCGATCACGAAAAGGGCGAATGTGCGCATGATGCTCTCCCGCGCAGCACAGGTCCGTCAGGCGGTCCTGCGCTGCTCCTTGTCCAGAAAATAGGCGGCAAACATGCCCGTGAGTACCCAAGCCGCCAGACCCACGCCAAACGCCCGCGCCGCAAAGAGGGCGCCGATTTCGGTCGGCACGGGGCCGGTAAAGCTGTCGGGTTCGGGGGCGCCCACGAGGTGCGGCGCCAGCAGCAGGATCACCGCCACGCCCCAGAGGGTCCAGTTGCGCCCGAACGCCAGCAGCCACATGGCGATGGCGGCGGCGGCAACGGTGGCAAACCACCAGACCTGGCGCGCGCCCACATCGGCGGCAGCCACACCCGGCACTTCGGGTGCCAGCGAAAAGCCCGGTGCGAAATGGGCCGCGACAAAGCCCGCGACGCCCCAGATGATCCCGGTGCGTGCGTCGATGGTCGCACCACGTTCTTCGGCCAGCAGCATCAGACCCACGAGGATCAGCGCGTAGCCGGTGTAGGTGATCATCGTGAAGGCGATGCTGAGCAGATCGCGTACGGGATCGAAGCCCGGCAGTTCAGGATGGGCAGACACCGCCTGACCGCCGAAGTGGACAAGCGCACCGCTTTCGTACAGCTCGGCGTGCAACAGCACGGGCTGAACAAAGATCAACTGCAGCAGACCGGCGAACAAGCCCGCAGCAGCACCAGCGAACAACGCGCTGGTCAGCAGTTTGGAAAGCATGGCCTAGTGGCAGGGAAAGCCGGTTGCGTGACGCATGTCGTGTGCGGCGTCGTGCAGCGTGGCGGCCTGCAGGTGGCCTGTCAGCGTGATCAGCGCAACGCCCAGAACACCCACGAACAGGGCGGGAAGAGCGGCACTGCGGCTGGCGGCGACTGCTTTGACTTGTGTTTTCATCTTCGGTTTCTCCTGGCCGTCACACCCGACGGCATGATTGATATCACTTGCCTGGCAGGTCTCCTGGCTCGCGGGTCGAAGCCTTTGCCCGCCTTCCCCACCCATCGGGGCAAGTGGCATTCGGGGGCATCGGCTCACCGCTTACAGTCGCGGGGGCGGCTTTGGCATCGGGCGAACCCTGCACCAAATTCCCTTTTGGTCCTGAAAACAGGACACCAAGCCAGATCAGTTACGCGGATTCCCCAACCCCGTGCAAGGAAAAAGCCCCGATGTGCACACGCGTGGCGGATCATTTCTGGTCAGGTGTCGCGCAATGCCGCATAAGCGTCGGATGCGAACGGACCGGACTGCCCTTGCGATTGCCTGCATGCTGATGTCGCTCACGTTATTCGATGCGATGGGGCTGATTATCAAACATTTGTCGCCGCGTTACGGTGTGGCGGAGCTGTCGGCGTGGCGCAATCTGTTCGGGATGATTCCCACTCTGATCGTGCTGTATGCCGCGCGCGACTGGCACGCCCGCGGGCGCATCTGGCGGCTGCGTCAGTGGCGGCTGGCGGTCGGACGCGGTGTGATCCTCGTTTTTGCCCAATTCGCTTTCTACATGTCGCTGGGGATCCTGAGTTTTGCGACTGCCAGCACCATCACCTATTCCAGCGCGCTTTTCATGACAGCCTTTGCCGTGCCGTTGCTGGGCGAGCGTGTCGGAGCGCTGCGCTGGAGTGCGGTACTCGTGGGATTTGTCGGGGTGATCTGGATCATCAGGCCGGGCAGTGACAGCGTGTCATGGGCCGCGCTCTTGCCGCTGTTTGCGGCCGCTTGCTATGCCCTGACCGGCGTGACCGCGCGGTTGATGGATGACGACGTGCCGACCCCCCTGATTAACCTTTATTCCACCGGCGTTGCCGCCATCGGCAGTGTGGTCCTGACCCTGTTCATGGGCGGGTTTTCCCCCGTCGCCTCGCTCTCCGATCTGATGTGGATATGCGCCATGGGTGCCTTTGGCGGATGTGCGGTTTTGTTGCTGATCGTGGCCTACCGGATGACCGAGCAGAGCAATCTCGCGCCGTTCAGCTATTTCGGGATTCCGCTGGCGTTTGTGCTGGGGTGGCTGTTTTTCGACGAAAGCCCGTGGGCGGAGCTGTTTCCCGGGGCGCTGTTGATCGCGGCGGGCGGTTTGCTGATCATCTGGCGCGAACGCCGGTTGGCCCGCGACTAGGAGGCCCCGATCTTGCGGCAATAAAGCTCGAGCTTATGGTGGACCACTTCGTAGCCCAGTTCGCGCGCGATCGCGTCTTGCAGCTGTTCGATCTTGTCCGAGCTGAATTCGATCACTTCGCCGGTGTCCACGTCGAGGATGTGGTCGTGGTGGTCCTGCTGCGTTGTTTCGAACCGCGCGCCCCCGCCTTCAAAGCTGTGTCGGTGCACGACGCCTTCGTCCTCGAGCACCGACAGGGTCCGGTAGACCGTCGCCAGCGACACCGACGGCTCAATCGCCCGGGCGCGTTCGTGCAGCTCGACGGCATCGGGGTGATCCGCCGCATCCGCCAGCACCGCCAGAAGCGCCACCCGTTGCCGCGTGACACGGATACCGGCCTTGCGCAGGGCGGCAGCCATCTTTTCGGTCTTGTCGGTCTCTGCCATGGGCGATGTCCCGTCGGGTTTGGTGCGGTCTTCTCTATCAGGCCAGAGGATTTCTCAAGTAGCAAGTTTAATTGAGAATCACTCTCATTTGTATTTACAGTTAAGAACGGTTCTCATAAAGGTCGGAGAACGACACATCCGAAAGATGAGGACACCGATGCAGCATTCCCTTAAGCGTGTTTTTCTGGCGCTGGTCCTGACGTGTACCGCCGGGGTGGCCGCGGCTGATGATCGTTTCAAGGCGGTGACCACCTTTACCGTCATTGCCGACATGGCGCGCAATGTCGCGGGCGATGCGGCAATCGTGGAAAGCATCACGAAACCCGGCGCCGAAATCCACGGCTATTCGCCGACCCCGCGTGACATCATCCGTGCCCAAGACGCCGATCTGATCCTATGGAACGGGCTGAACCTCGAGCTGTGGTTCGAGCAGTTCTTTGCAAACCTGCGCGAGGTCAACAGCGTGGTCATCAGCGACGGCATCGACCCCATCAGCATCACCGAAGGCGAATACGACGGCAAACCCAATCCCCACGCATGGATGAGCGTTGCTTCGGCGCTGATCTATATCGACAACATCCGCGATGCGTTTATGGCGGGCGACCCCGAAAATGCGGGCATCTACATCGCCAACGCCGAAGCCTATAAACAGCGCATCACCGAGACGATTGCCCCGCTGCGCGAAAAGATTCTGCAGGTGCCGGAGGCGCAGCGGTGGCTGGCCACCTGCGAGGGGGCGTTCAGCTATCTGATCCGCGATTTCGAGATGAAGGAGCTGTATCTGTGGCCGATGAATGCGGATCAGCAAGGCACGCCGCAACAGGTGCGCAAGGTCATCGATGCGGTGCGCGACAACGATATTCCGGCGGTGTTCTGCGAATCCACGGTCAGCCAGTCGCCCGCGCAACAGGTCGCCCGTGAAACCGGCGCGCGCTACGGCGGTGTGCTTTTTGTGGACAGCCTGACCGATGCGGACGGTCCGGTGCCGACCTATCTTGACCTGCTGCGCGTGACTTCGGAGACGATTGCCACAGGTTTGTCGGAATGAATGAAACGCCCACAGGCATCAGCGCACGCGATGTGACCGTCACCTACCGCAACGGCCACACGGCCCTGCGCAATGCCACCTTCGAGGTGCCCACCGGCACGATCACGGCACTGGTGGGCGTGAACGGCGCCGGCAAATCGACCCTGTTCAAGGCGATCATGGGCTTCGTGCCCGCCGCACGGGGAGAAATCACGGTCCTCGGCCTGCCCGTGAAACAGGCACTGGCCCGCAACATCGTGGCCTATGTGCCGCAGTCCGAAGAAGTCGACTGGTCCTTTCCCGTGCTGGTCGAGGATGTGGTGATGATGGGGCGTTACGGCCATATGGGGTTCCTCAGAAGGCCGCGCGCGGCCGATCATGCCGCGGTGAGCGATGCACTGGCGCGGGTCGATATGTCGGACTTTCGGCACCGCCAGATCGGGGAGCTGTCCGGCGGCCAACGCAAACGGGTCTTTCTGGCGCGCGCGCTGGCACAGGAGGGGCAGGTCATTCTGCTGGATGAGCCTTTCACCGGTGTGGACGTCAAAACCGAAGACGCGATTGTCGCCCTGCTGCGCGATATGCGAGACGAAGGGCGCGTCATGCTGGTGTCGACGCACAACCTCGGCTCTGTCCCGGAGTTTTGCGACCGTACGGTGCTGGTCAAGGAAACGGTGCTGGCCTATGGGCCCACGCAGACGACCTTTACCCACGCCAATCTGGAACGGGCCTTTGGCGGGGTGCTGCGCCACTTCGTGCTTGGCGGCTCCGATCTGCACGACGACGACGACGCACGGTCAATCCGGGTCATTACCGATGACGAGCGCCCCTTTGTCGTCTACGGCGAAGAGCCGGACAAGGAGCACGCGGAGTGATCGACACGCTGCTCTTGCCGTTCAGCTACGGCTACATGTTCAACGCCATGTGGGTCAGCGCGCTGGTCGGGGCGGTCTGCGCCTTCCTGTCGGCCTACCTGATGCTGAAAGGCTGGTCGCTGATCGGCGATGCGCTGAGCCATTCGATCGTGCCGGGCGTGGCGGGGGCCTATATGCTGGGCCTGCCCTTCGCGCTGGGCGCTTTTGCGGCGGGCGGACTGGCCGCGGGGGCGATGCTGTTTCTCAACCAACGCTCGGGGCTGAAGGAAGACACGATCATCGGCCTGATCTTTACCTCCTTCTTCGGATTGGGGCTGTTCATGGTGTCGCTGTCGCCCACATCGGTCAGCGTGCAGACGATAACCATGGGCAATATACTGGCCATCACGCCCGAGGACACGCTGCAACTGGCGATCATCGGATTCGTGACGCTGGCGATCCTGCTGGCCAAGTGGAAGGACCTGATGGTTACCTTCTTTGACGAAAACCACGCGCGGTCCATCGGGCTGCGGCCCGGAGTGCTGCGGGTCGTGTTCTTCACGCTGCTGTCGGCGTCCTGCGTCGCCGCGTTGCAGACGGTTGGCGCGTTTCTGGTCATCGCGATGGTAGTGACACCGGGAGCGACGGCCTACCTGCTGTGCGACCGGTTCCCGCGCCTGCTGGTCGTCAGCGTCAGCATCGGGGCCCTGACCAGCTTTGCGGGGGCCTACCTGAGCTTTTTCATTGATGGTGCCACCGGCGGGATCATCGTGAGCCTGCAGACGCTCATTTTCCTTGCGGTGTTCTTTCTGGCCCCCCGGCATGGCTATCTGGCCGCCAAACGCAAAGCGGCCGCCGCCCTCGGGGCACCGTGATGGACACGCTGCTGCAACCCTTCCAGTTTGCGTTCATGAACAACGCGTTTGCGATCATGGCGATCATCTCGGTCCCCACCAGCCTGCTGTCGTGCTATCTGGTGCTCAAAGGATGGTCGCTGATGGGTGACGCCATCAGCCACGCGGTTCTGCCCGGTGTCGTGCTGGCCTACCTCATCGGCATCCCGCTGATCGTCGGCGCGTTTGTGGCCGGCATGGCCTGCGCGCTGGCCACGGGGTTCCTCGCGGAAAACAGCCGCATCAAACAGGATACGGTGATGGGCATCGTGTTCTCGGGCATGTTCGGCTTCGGCATCGTACTCTATACGAAAATCAGCACCGATATGCATCTCGATCACATCCTGTTCGGCAATATGCTGGGCGTTGGCAGTACCGATTTGTGGACGGCAGGCCTGATCGCCGCGTTTGTCGCGGTGATCGTGCTCGCTAAACGACGCGATTTGATGCTGCATGCCTTCGATCCGGTACAGGCACAGGCAGTCGGTTTGCGGGTCGGTTGGCTGCACTACGGGCTGCTGGCCCTCATTTCGCTGACCATCGTGGCCACTCTGTCGGCTGTCGGGATCATCCTGTCGATCGGGCTGCTGATCGCGCCCGGCGCGATCGCGTTTCTCTTTACACGGCAATTTGCGCATATGCTGCCGGTCGCGGTCATGGTCACGCTTTGTGCCGGTGTGCTGGGGGTCTATGCCAGCTTCTATCTCGACAGCGCCCCCGCGCCGACAATCATCCTGATCCTCACGGCAATCTTCATCGCGGCATTCATCCGCAGCAGCCTGCGCAAACGCCCCGGTACCCTGGCCTGAAGCCTATCTTTCTTGGCCGAAAATACTCTGGGGGAATTGCCCTGCCCCGCAGGGCAAGGGGGCAAAGCCCCGCTGCGCGGACAGCTATACCACCACGTCAAGGCGCTCTTGCGCGCCCACGCCGAACACCCGCTTGTAACGCGCGATTTCCTCTTGCGGACCCATGGCCTTGTTGGGGTTATCGGACAGCTTGACCGTCGGCTTGCCATTGGCCTCGACCGCTTTGCACACAAGGCTGAAGGGCGACAGGGCATCATCGGGGACGAACCCGCGGAAATCGTTGGTCAGCAACGTACCCCAACCGAAAGACACCGAGGTCTTGTCCGCGAACATCGCGTGGAGCTCGCGGATCTTGGTGACGTCCAACCCGTCGGAAAAGATAATCCGCTTTTCACGCGGATCCTCGCCGCGGGCTTTCCACCAGTCGATGGCGATGCCCGCCGCCGTCGCGGGATCGCCGCTGTCGATGCGGATACCGGTCCAGCCGGCCAGCCAGTCGGGTGCATTGTCCAGAAACCCCTGTGACCCGTAGGTGTCGGGCAGAATGATCCGCAGATTGCCTTCGTGCTCGTCGTGCCAGTCCGACAGCACGTCGTAAGGGGCCTGAAACAGCGCGTCGTCGTTTTCGGCCAAGGCGGCATAAACCATGGGGAGTTCATGCGCGTTGGTGCCGATCGCCTCCATCTCGCGCTTCATGGCGATCTTGCAATTCGAGGTACCGGTAAACGCCTGCCCCAGACCTTCGCTCATGGCCTGCACACACCAGTCCTGCCAGAGGAACGAGTGACGGCGACGGGTGCCGAAATCGGCAATCGACAGATCGGGGATGTCGCGCAGCGCCTCGACCTTTTCCCACACACGGGTCATCGCGCGGGCGTAGAGCACCTGCAGTTCGAATTTGCCCATCGTGTTGAGGACCGACCGGCCGCGCAACTCCATCAGCGTGGCCAGCGCGGGAATTTCCCACAGCATGACCTCGTGCCATTTGCCCTCGAATGTCAGCTCGTATTGGTCGCCCTTGCGTTCCAGATGGTAGGGCGGCAGGCGCAGGCCTTCGAACCATTCCATGAAATCGGGGCGGAACATCTGGCGTTTGCCATAAAACGTGTTGCCGCGCAGCCAGGTGGATTCACCACGGCTGAGGCTGAGCGAGCGTATGTGGTCGAGCTGCTCGCGCAGCTCGCCTTCGTCGATGAGTTTGGCCAGCGGGACGTGTTTGGACCGGTTGATCAGGCTGAAGGTGACTTGCGTGTCGGGTTTGTTGCGAAAGATCGACTGGCACATCAGCAGTTTGTAGAAGTCGGTATCGATCAGGGACCGGACGATCGGGTCGATTTTCCACTTGTGGTTCCAGACTCGGGTGGCGATATCGACCATGTGCGCTTCCTCATTGCTCGCGGCAATGTGCCAAGGATAGAGCAGCGGGAGCAAGAGGAAAACAGGGCTGTGCAAACGACCTACTGGATGGCGGCAATCGGCTTTGCGCTCTGCGCGGGCTTGTGGGTTCTGGCCCGTCGCAGGCGGGGCAAACTACAGCCGACTGCCGCCCGCAGGCGCATCGTGGTGGACGGCACCAATGTCATGTTCTGGCACGACAACACCGCCAAATTATCGACGCTGAAATCGGTCGTGGGCGCGCTGCGCCGCCGCAATCTGGACCCGGTGGTTTTTCTTGATGCTTCATCGCGCCACCATCTGGGGGACCGGTCGCTTGATGCGGTGAAATTTGCACGCGTGTTGGGGCTGCGCGCGGACCGGGTCGTGGTCTGCCCTGCCCGTACCGAAGCCGATGCTTTTCTTCTGGACTACGCGCGGCGCAACCGACTGGCGGTGGTGTCCAATGACCGTTTCCGCGATCGGCCACGCGCGGCGCGCAATCTGCGTCTGGTCGGGGGGTATGTCGCCAATGGCCGGGTGCGCCTCAAGGGGCTTTAGGCGAATGTCACGCCCGCGCCCTGCATCGCCGTGCGGGCCGCATCGAGCGATCCGTCTATGTCGATGGCGCGGCACAGATCCAGATCGACGGTTACGTCAAATCCTTGCTGTGCGGCATCCACGGCAGAGAAATTCACGCAGAAATCCGTCGCCAGCCCCACCAGCGTCAACAATTTGATCCCGCGGCTGCGCAGAAGCCCGTCGAGCCCGGTCGGCGTTTTGTGGTCATTCTCGAAAAAGGCGGAATAGCTGTCGATCTGCGGATTGTACCCTTTGCGCACAATGGCGTCGGCGCGGTCGGTGTTCAGCAGCGGATGAAAGCGCGCGCCTTCGCTGCCCTGAATACAATGATCGGGCCAGAGCACCTGCGGCCCGTACGCCATGTCGATCACGCTATAGCGATCATGGCCGTCGTGCACGGAGGCAAAAGACGAATGCCCCGCCGGATGCCAGTCCTGTGTCAGGATAACGGCGTCAAAGCGCCCCATCTTATCGTTGATGCCCGCAACGATTTCATCGCCGCCCGTCACGGCCAGCGCCCCGCCGGGGCAGAAATCGTTTTGAACGTCGATGACTATCAGCGCCTGCATGGGTCTGGTTCCTTCATCAGGGATTGGTTGCAGTGGTTTTACCCCACGCGCCCCTTGCGCAACAGCCCTCGCCTGCCTTATCTGCGCTGCCATGTACACCATCGCCGCTCTTTATCACTTTGCCCGCTTTGACGATCCTGCCGCGCTGAAACCGCCGCTGCTGGCCCTGTGTCAGGCGCAGGGCATCACCGGTACGCTTTTGCTGGCGCGGGAAGGCGTCAACGGGACCATCGCGGGAGAGGCTGCGGGGATTGAAGCGGTGATCGCCCATTTGCGCGCCCTGCCCGGCTGTGCCGATCTGGAGTGGAAGATTTCGCACAGCGAAGCGCCACCGTTCGGCAAGATGAAGGTCCGCCTGAAGCGCGAGATCGTCACCATGGGCCAGCCTGACGTCGATCCGCAGGCCGCGACCGGCCATTACGTGGCCCCCGTCGACTGGAATGACCTCATCGGGCGCGACGACGTGGCCGTGATCGACACCCGCAACGATTATGAGGTGGCGATCGGGACCTTCGAGGGTGCCATAGACCCCCAGACCCAGAGTTTCGGTGAGTTCCCCGCGTGGTGGGAGCAGAACAAGCACCGTTTCCACAACAAGAAGATCGCGATGTTCTGCACCGGTGGCATACGGTGCGAAAAATCGACCAACTTCCTGTTGGGACAGGGCGTTGAAGATGTCTACCACCTCAAGGGCGGCATTCTGAAATATCTCGAAGAGGTGCCGCAGGAGCAGAGCACATGGGACGGCTCGTGCTTTGTCTTTGACAACCGGGTGAGCGTTGGACACGGGCTGAAAGAGGGGCCGCACATGTTGTGCCACGGTTGCCGCCGTCCGATTTTGCCGCAAGACACCGCGCGCCCCGAATACGAGCCCGGTGTGAGCTGCCACGCCTGCATCGACGAGACATCGCCGGCCGACAAGGCCCGGTTCCGCGAGCGCCAGAAACAGATGACACTGGCCAGACAGCGCGGCGACTGAGCCCGCGGCGGGCGGGCCTTTTGCGCATCGCACCCACCGACATCGATCCAATTTTATCCGTTAGCCCCATGGTAACGCGCAGCCTGTAGATCGGTGCTGTGTGGAGCAAAGGGTGATGTGAATGAGTGCGGACACCAACAAGGCGCCGGTCATTATCAGGCGCAAGAAAGTGGTGGCCGGTGGCGGTCACCACGGCGGCGCGTGGAAAGTGGCCTATGCGGATTTCGTGACCGCGATGATGGCGTTTTTCATGCTGATGTGGCTGCTGAGTGCGACGACCGAGAAGCAAAAGCGCGGCATTGCGGATTATTTCTCTCCGACGATACCGATCAGCCGTGTGTCGGGCGGGGGCAACGGCGCCTTTGGCGGCGACAGCATTTTTTCGGAAGAAACGCTGCCGCGCAACGGGACCGGGGCCTCCGCGACGCGCGCCGCCGCCGAGAACAAGGCCCGCGGCAGCACCGGCAGCGACCCCTCCGCCGAAGAGCGCGCCGCACAGGACGAAGCGTTTACCGATCTCGAGGCAAAGCTGCAGGGGCGCGGGGGGGAATCGCTTGTGATGGAAAACGCCATGAAGCACATCACCACCCGCATCACCGACGAGGGTCTGGTGGTGGAGGTGTTTTCGCTGGAGAATGCCCCGTTGTTCGAGCCGGGCACGGATGTCGCAACACCGATCCTGCGCGATCTTGCCGCGATCATTTCGGACATGTCCAAGACGGTGACAAACCAGATTGCGGTCGGCGGTCACGTGCGCGCGGCGCCGCTGGTGCTGGCGGAAAACCCGGTCTGGGATCTGTCGCACGCGCGGGCGAGCCGGATGCGCAAACTGCTGGAAGGTGGCGGTATCGCCGAAGCGCGGATGGACAGGGTGACGGGACACGCCGACCGCGAAACGCTCACCCGTGATCCGATGTCGGTCCGCAACGACCGGATCGAAGTTGTTCTGCTGCGAGACGGCAGCTGACGGGCAACCGAATAGACAGAATTTTAGATGTTAGCACCTCCTTAAAGGCGGGGCGCTATTGCAGAAGCCAAGCAGACGGAACCGGAACAGCAGAAAGGTGTGTTCATGACCATTTCTTCATCGCTCAACGCAGGTGTGGCGGGGTTGCAGTCGAATGCGACACGGCTGGCGTCGATCTCTGACAATATCGCGAATTCGTCGACCTACGGCTATCGCCGGGTCCAGACCGATTTCCAGTCGATGGTCATCTCCAGCAGCGGCGGGTCCTATTCCGCAGGGGGCGTGCGGGCCACCACACAGCGCCTGATCGACGAAAGCGGGCCTTTGGTGAGCACCAACAACCCGACCGATCTTGCCGTGCGCGGGCGCGGCATGCTGCCTGTTTCGCGGTTGAGTGATGTGCAGGCGTCAAACGGGGATCCGCAGATGCTGCTTACCACCACGGGGTCGTTCCGGACGGACGCCGAAGGGTTTCTGACGACCCAATCCGGTCTGGCGCTGATGGGTTGGCCCGCGCAGCCCGATGGAACGATTCCGACATTCTCGCGCGATACATCCGATGGTCTGGAACCGATCCAGATCAACGTGAACCAGTTCACCGGCGAGCCGACGACCCGCATCAAGCTGGGCGTGAACCTGCCCGCGACGGCAACCGTTGCCGGTGCTGACGGCACGTCGGAACAGCTGGCCGTGGAGTATTACGGAAATCTGGGCACGTCCGACAACGTGAATGTCACATTCACGCCGACCGTTCCGGCGACCGGTGCGTCGAATGAATGGACGATGACCCTGACCGATTCGATTGATCCGACTGTGACGATTGGTGAGTACACGCTGACCTTTGACGACAGTCGCGCCGCCGGTGGCACGCTTGCCGGTGTCACGACCGTTTCGGGGGGGCCGTATGATCCGGCGACGGGCCGCTTGATCGTTCAGGTGGACGGCGGTCCGATCGAAATCAACATCGGCGTGGTCGGTCAAAGCGATGCACTAACGCAGCTGTCCGATACGTTTGCGCCGGTTTCGATCACCAAGGACGGATCGCCCGTGGGCAACATGACGAGCGTTGAAGTGGACGCAAATGGCTTTGTGCATGCCACGTTCGACACCGGAATCAGCAGAACGATCTATCAGGTGCCCCTCGTCGATCTGCCGAACCCCAACGGCATGATCGCGCTCGACAGTCAGACCTATCAGCCGTCGGTCGACAGCGGTTCGTTCTTCTTGTGGGACGCGAGCAGCGGGCCAACCGGTGACATCGTCGCCTTTGCCAGAGAAGAATCGGCCACCGATGTGGCGGGCGAATTGACCAACATGATCCAGACGCAGCGGGCCTATTCGTCAAACGCCAAGGTCATCCAGACCGTGGATGAGATGCTGCAGGAAACGACGAATATCAAACGCTAACCAATCGGCGGGGTAGCGCTCCGCCTTTCGAAGAGATGAGGTAGATATGTCGATCACAGGTGCCCTGAATTCAGCGATGAGCGGTCTGCGAGCGGCGGCGCGCGGGTCGGAACTGACCTCATCCAATATCGCGAATGCGCTTACTCCGGGGTTTGGCCGCCGCAGCCTTGAGCTCTCGACGCTTGCAATCGGCAGCGGGGGCGTGCGCATCGACGCCGTCAATCGCCATAGCGACGCGGGATTGATCAGTGACCGCCGCCTTGCCGATGCGAGCTCCGCTCACGCGCAAACGACTTCCGACTTTTTTGCGCGGCTGTCTAATTCAATCGGCACGCCCGATACCGCCGGTTCGCTGAGCGCGCGGTTGACTGCGGTCGAGACCAGCCTGATGAGCGCGGCCAGTCGGCCGGATGCCCCAGAGCGGCTGGAGCAGGTCGTCGGCGACGCGCGGGCGCTTGCACAGAGTTTTGGCACCGTGTCGGAGCAGATACAGGACAGCAGAACGCAGGCCGACCGCGACATTGCACGCGATATCGACACCCTCAATACCGCGCTGCAACAGGTCAAGGAACTGAACACGCAAATCCGTACACGTGGTTTCAAAGGCGGCAGTGCGGCGGCGCTTATCGACGAACGTCAGCGCGTTGTGGACCAGATTGGCGAACTGGTTTCCGTGCGCACCGTGCCGCGTGACAATGGCCAGATCGCGATATATTCGGAAGGTGGCGCAGTCCTGCTCGACGGATCGGCGGCGCGTATTGAGTTTGCCGGTGCCAATGTGGTCACACCCTATCAGACACTGGCGGACGGCACCCTGTCCGGAATCAGCATCAACGGATTCGACGTAAAGACCGGCGCGCTTGGCGGGGGTCGGATCGGCGCGAATTTTGCCGTACGCGATGAACATGGCGTGGCGGCTCAGGCCGAGTTGGATGCCATGGCCCGCGATCTGATGACCCGGTTTGAAAATCCCGCACTCGATCCGACGACTGCACCGGGCGATCCGGGCCTGTTTACAGACGAAGGCGCCGCATTCGATCCCGCCAAGGAGGTGGGGCTGGCCAGCCGGTTGGCCCTGAACGCCGCGATTGATCCGCAGGCGGGCGGAATTGTCACGCGCGTGCGCGACGGTCTGGGCGCCGCAACACCCGGTCCGGTCGGAGACGCCACGCTTCTCAACGCCTTCTCTGCGGCGCTATCCGCGCGGGACGCCCCCGCATCCGGGAGTTTCGCCGGCGCCTCACTGTCGGCGTTCGATCTATTATCCAACATTGGCGGTGCGCTATCGCAACAGGCCGCGCGCGCCGACGCAACCCTGAGTTTCGAGGTCGCGCGGCAGAGCGAACTTGCACAGCTCGAACTTGCCCAAGGCGTCGATACAGACACCGAGCTGGGCAATCTGCTCGTGCTTGAACAGGCCTATGCGGCGAACGCCCGAGTGATCCAGGCCGCTGACGACATGCTAGACACATTGATGAGGTTGTAATCATGAATTTCGGATCGATCGGCGATCTCGCCACGCTACAGTCTCGACAGCGTCAGAATGTGGGGATCAAACAGGATATTTCGCGCCTGACACAGGAGCTCAGTACCGGCCTCAAGGCGGACAGGCTGCAGGCGACAAAGGGCAATCTGGCGATCCTTGCCGGGCTGGAAAATGATCTGGCGCGCCTGTCCGGTTTTGAAACCGCCGCGATCGAGGCAAGTGGGTTTGCGCAGGCACAACAGGATGCGCTGGACCGGTTCCAGGACATCGGTCGCAATCTTTCGGAAACGTTGGTCCTCACGAAGGGATCCGGGTTTGCCGAAGCGACCACCCGGATCGCGGACGAGGCGGCACTCGCGCTCACTGCGGGCGTCAGCGCGTTGAACAGCCAGTTTGCGGGCCGGTCGCTTTTTAGCGGGGCCGCCACGGATGCCACGGCGCTGCCTTCCATCGACGACCTTCTGGCCGGGGTGCGCACCGCCGTCGGGGGGCACACCACGGCCGCCGACGTGATCGCTGCGGTCGACCTGTGGCTTGCGGATCCGGCAGGTTTTGACGCAGCGGTATACGGTGGGTCAGATACGCGGCTTGCCCCTATGGAAATTTCGGCAACGCAGAAAGTTTCCTTTGACCAGACAGCGACCGATCCTGCTCTGAAGAACATCCTCGGGCAAATGGCTTTGGGTGCCCTTCTGCAAGATCCGGCCATGACGTTGAGCGAGGCGGAAAAGATCACATTGCGCGACACGCTGACCGGCGGCTTGCTGCAATCAAACGATACGCTGACGAACGACCGGGCCCGCCTCGGCTTCATTCAATCGACAATCGAAACCGTGCAAGTGGAACAGATATCCCAACGCATCGCATTGGACATCACGCGCAGTGACATCGTATCGGCCGACCCATACCAAACCGCGACCGATCTGGAAGCCGCACAATTTCAACTCGAGAGCCTGTATGCGGTGACGGCAAAGATGTCGCGTTTGAGCCTGGTGAACTTCATATGAAAAAATTTGTAGCTCTTGTCGCGCTTTGTATCGTCAGTCTTGTGCTCATGCCGCCCGCAAGTGCGGGGCCGGTGCGTATCAAGGATCTCGTCAACTTTGATGGTGTACGCGGCAACGATCTGGTGGGGTACGGTCTCGTCGTGGGGCTGGATGGCAGCGGCGACGGTCTACGCAATGCACCCTTTACCGAAGATATCATGACCAACATTCTCGAGCGGCTTGGCGTGAATGTTACGGGAGAACAATTTCGCCCGAAAAATGTCGCGGCCGTCCTCGTCACGGCAACACTTCCTCCTTTTGCCCGGGCAGGCAGTCAGATCGATGTGACGGTTTCGGCCATCGGAGATGCAAAGAGCCTGTTGGGCGGCACGCTTATCATGACGCCAATGAATGCGGCGGACGGCGAAATCTATGCTGTGTCTCAAGGGACCATCATCGCGGGCGGTGCGACCGCCGAAGGGGATGGCGCGGCGGTGACCCAAGGGGTTCCAACATCCGGAACCATCCCGTCAGGTGCCCGTGTAGAGCGTGAAATCGCTTTCCAACTGTCGTCTCTCAGCGATCTTCGTCTGGCCCTTCGTGAGGCGGATTTCACCACGGCCACCCGCATCGAGCAGGCCATCAACCGCACGTTCGGTCGCAATGTTGCAGTGATGCTGGACAGTGGGACGGTTCTTCTGGATGTGCCGGCAACACGCATGCGATCTGTGGCACACGCGCTTGGCAGGATCGAAAACATCGAGGTGCAGCCTGAACGCAAAGCGCGGGTGGTCGTAGACCAGAGATCAGGAACAATCGTTATGGGCGAGGATGTACGCATTTCCCGCGTCGCGGTATCCCAGGGCAATCTGACCCTGCGCGTTCAGGAAGCTCCGCAAGTGGTTCAGCCAAATCCGTTTGCAGAAGGCCAAACCGTCGTGGTGCCGCGCACACAGGCAGAGATAGAAGAAGAACCCGGCACCGGATTGGCGACGATACCGGATGGCACATCGCTTTCGGAGGTGATTTCAGGTCTGAATGCGCTCGGGGTTTCTCCCCGCGACATGATCGATATCCTCAAGAGCATCAAAGCTGCGGGCGCGCTGCACGCGGAGTTCGTCGTGAGATAAACTGACTGCCTTTGATCCGTGACATGTTCACCGATCAAAGGCAGTCGATGGTGATCTACGGTTGCAGGCACAACTCCAACCCAAGTCTGCGGTTCACCACTCTTGCTTCTTGAACCTATGTGAAATCCTGCCGGGGCTACCCCCGAGCGTAGCTGCCGAAGCTCCTTCAGTCGTCGATGATAACAAGGAGGTTTGGGCACGTTACCGGGACGAGCACGTCGACAAAATGCCTACTGTCTTTGCCCGCTTACTTACGACGCATCAAAAGTAGCTGCGCACGAGACTTCCGGCGATGAGCGACCAGCCATCTGCCACGACAAAAAACGCCAGCTTGAACGGAAGCGATACAACCGCGGGAGGCACCATCATCATGCCCATGGACATTAGGATCGCCGCAACGACCAGATCTATGATCAAAAACGGCAGGTAGATGAGAAATCCGATTTGAAAAGCGCGGCTGATTTCGGACAACATGAAGCTGGGCACGAGAACCGACAACGGTGCGTCCTCCGTTGGCTCGACCCCTGCGGTTTGCGGCCGCAATTCGGCGAGTGCAACAAATGTATCTGCATCCAGTCGTGCGGCCATGAAGCTGCGGAAGGGTTCCAGCGTCAGCGAAAAAGCGGTCTCTACATCGATTTCTTCGTTCGTCAGCGGCTCTATTCCGTTGGTCCAGGCAGCTGTAAAGACCGGTTCCATGATGAAATAGGTCAGGAAAAGCGCCAGACTGACCAAAAGCATGTTGGGTGGTGATTGCTGCAAGCCGATCGCCTGCCGCAGGATGGAAAAAATAGTGATGAGAAACGGAAAACAGGTGATCATCACCGCGATACCCGGCGCCAAGCTTAGCACCGTAATAAGCGCAAAAAGCTGGATCGTGCGCGCAGAGATCGAGCCATCATCGCCTAGGGAAAACGGCAGGTCCTGCGCCATGGCGAACTGCGGCAATGACGCGAAAACAATGGCAAGGACGAGCCCCGTGCGAAGCTGCGCCATCAGATACCGTGCTGCAGATCAATGACTTCGGTCAAACGCACGACAAGCTGGCCCGTCTCGCTTCCCTCTTTCTCTTCAAGCTCGCCGCGTGCGATCAGCTTTTCGCCCACGTAAAGATCAACCGGATCATCAACCCGTCGATCCAGAGTCAAAACGGCGTTTTCACCCAGCATCACAAGATCGCGCACCAACGGCCGGGCGCGACCGACACAGACCGTGATTTCGATCGGCACACTTGTGAAGGGGTTGGATTTATCGGTCGCGAGCGGAGTGGCATCAGTCATTGCTGGCCTCCTTTTGGCTATGGAATGCGTAGGCTTTGAGACCGTCGGCGATGCTTTGCGTAATTTCGTCGGTGTTTATTTCGGTCTCGATCGTGCCGAGCTGCACAAAAACCTGTCCTTCGCCGAGGGTATCGTCAGCCGTCACCGTAATTGGCAAAGCCGTATCGACGGTTTCGGCCAGCGCGTTCATCATATCGAGATTCAAGGGATGTGTGGTCAGGACGAATTTACCTTCGATCTGTTGCTGCGCGAGGTCGTCCAGCCGGGCGCGCAAATGACCGCTGAGCGCTGCATCGGCAGATCGGGGTATGATCTGATCCGCAATTTCGTTGAATAGCGGGACGAGACCGCGCTGCAGCTTTGCCACCGCTTCGTGGTAGGTGAAATTGAGATCCGCGAGATTCTGGGCGAAGTCCGACTGGATGTGGTTTTGCCCGCTCTCCGCGGCAACGGTCGCATCGGACCAGCCCGCCTGATAGCCTTCTTCAAAAGAATCGAGACGCGCCTGCTCAAGTTTGCTTGTCGTGATCGGGACCGCTTCTGCGCTCGCTTCGATCAACTCGCCGAAGTCGCGGTACCGCAGTGCGATGGAAGTCATGCTTTTTCCTCTCGATCTTCAAGCCAACCCCGCAGGATTTCGACCGTTTCATCCTGTCGCTCACCAATCATGTTGCGCAGCCGCTCGACAGGATCTTCGCCGCGCAGGGTCATATCCTCGCCGGGCGGCAGCAGATCAAAGCTGGATTCGTCCATGCCAGCATTGGTCTCCTGCGGGATAGCGACCGGAAGGTTTTCGCCGCCAGGCCCCCCGATCAGAGCGTCGGACGACGCGGTGTCCGCCAACGCTGTGGTACTCTCATTTTCGGTGTCACGCGGGGCAGCCAAAGCGGGCACAGGCGCGCTGTTCTTGGTGAGAATCGGGCGGATGACGAACAGCCCGAGAACCAGCGCGACAACACCGAGCACCGCCATCTGGATCAGAGACAGCAAGTCGACCTCGAACTGGTCCAGAACAGAAGTGCCGGCGGCGGTGCCGGACGGGGCAACGCTTTGCAATGCCATCGACTTGAGTGTGATGACATCGCCCCGGTCCGCGTCGAACCCGACAGCGGACGACACCAATTCGCGCAAGGCCTCCATCTCTGCCTCGGGGCGGGGAGACGCGACAGTTTCACCGGCATCGTTGACCACTGCCTGTTCGTTCACCAGCACAGCGACTGACAGCCTTTTGATCGCACCCGGTGCGCGCACGATTTCCCGTTCTGTTTCAGAGACTTCATAGTTCACGCGCTCGCGCGTTTCGCTATTTTGCGAGGTGGAGTTGCCATTGCCTGCTGCGCCTTCCTGATCGGGCAGATTGCTGGCCACCGTCACATCGCCGCCGGTTGAACCTTCGGCGACATTCGTGCTCTCCTGCGTATCGGTACTGATCGCCACGCGCCCTGCGGGATCGAAGGTTTTTTCACGGATCGCCTCGCTTTCCGTGACCGTATCGACCGCCACTTCGACGATGGCATTGCCAAACCCGACGCGTGCCTCGAGCAGACGCTGGACCCGATCCCGCAGCACCTGCGCCTTGTCATCGCCCCCTACCGTCGGGGCCACGTCTTCCGTCGTGCCGATCAAGGCCCCGTTGGCATCGATGACCGCGACATCATCAGGTTGCAGCCCCGCCACGGCGGAGGCCACGAGATAGCGCACTGCCTTGGCCTGCGCTTGCGAAATTCCGGCACCGTTCGGCGTAAGGGAAACCGATGCTTTGGGCGTCACACCGCGCTGGAAAGGGTTGGCGCCCGTGCTGGCGATATGGACCCGCGCCAAGGCAATCGCCGGATTGGCGACAATGGTGCGCGCCAGTTCCCCCTCCTTCGCCCGCCAGTATGCAGCATCGAACATCTGCGATGTCGTGCCGAAGCCGGTAAGCTGATCCAAAAGCTCGTATCCGCGGTTCCCGTTTGCGGGCAACCCTTCGCTCGCGAGGGTCAGGCGCAGTTGGTCCCGTTCCTTCGAATCGACAAAAATCGAGCCACCGCGTACTTCGAAAGCCACGCCCCGCTGTTCGAGCGAACGCACGACATCCCCCGCAGCACTGCTTTCCAGCCCTGCGTAAAGAAGCGTCATGCTGGGCGCGTTTGTCAGGCGGGTCATGCCGAGAATCGCGAAAAAGACCGCCAGCGTCGCGCCCAAAACAATCATTTGCCGCTTGAAGCCAAGCCTCTTCCAGACATCCAGGTATTGCTGCACAAGTGCCTCCGTCCTGCCGCGCATTCTGCACGACCTCGGACACAGAAATGACCGAACTGCCTTAACAATCGGTTAGTGCAATTGGGCCTATACGTCATTTCATCAACAAGGATGGAACCGACATGGCCGACGATCCCGAAAGCACGGATGATGCACCTGCGAAAAAATCGAAATTGCCTTTGATCATTGGCGTTGTGCTTGCTCTCGCGGGGGCGGGTGCAGGGTTTTACGCAACGTGGTCAGGCATGATTCTCGGCAGCGGTTCGGTCGAAACCGCGCAGGTCACAGAGGACCATGATGCCAAACCCACAAAGAAGATCAGCTTCGTCGAAATCGAACCGCTCATGATTTCGGTCGCCGGACGGCCGGAGCCGAAAATTCTGCGATTTCGCGCACAATTGGAGGTCGATGCCGCGCGCAAGGCCGAGGTTCAGGAGCTGATGCCACGCGTGGTTGACGTTCTGAACACCTACCTGAGGGCCGTTGAGCTGGCTGATCTCGAGGATCGAGCGGCATTGATGCGCCTGCGTTCGCAGATGCTGCGCAGGGTGCAGGTCGTGACCGGTGATGGGCGGGTCAACGACTTTCTCATCATGGAATTTGTGCTGACCTAGGAGGCAAAGATGGAACTGATTGCAGATACTCTGTTGGCGGCAGGCGCGCTGGGGGCGGCCATTTACTGCATGGTGCTTGGACGCCGGTTGAAACGGTTCAATGATCTCGAAAAAGGGGTCGGCGGTGCCGTGGCAGTTCTGTCGGCGCAGGTTGACGATCTGAACCGCACCCTGGGCGCGGCGCAGGCCACAGCAAACAAATCGACGTCCGATCTGTCCCGATTGACCGAGCGCGCAGAGACCATGTCCAAACAGTTGGAACTGCAGATGGCGTCTTTGCACGATATTCCTGCCCCCGCTGAAGCCGCGCAAGCGGATCCTGTTGTCGTCACCCCTCCTGCGCCACCCCCCGCGGCAAAACCGTCAGAGCCGATGTTTGTACGCCACACCCAAAGTGGGGGCCCGTCATGAGCAGGGCCGCCACCCGTTTGTCACGCAGGATGGGCCGCGGGACGATCCTGACCATCTCTGCATTGTTGATCGCATCCGCGGTTGTCCGCGTCGCGACGGGCGTTGCCGCCGCGGCGGGAGAAGACATGCTGCCGACGCAGGAAAGGCCCCAGTCGCTCGCGGACAGCGCGCAAAGCGGCGGGTCGCAAGGCTCGGGGCTCGATATCGCGAAGGATGGCGGCAATGTGACTGCATTGGTTCAGGCCCTTCAGGCCCGCGAGGAGCGGGTTGGCAAACAGGAAAAACAGATCCAGATGCGGCTGCAGGCGCTGGCGATCGCCGATGCCGAGATAGAAAAACGGCTGTCACTTCTCGCACAGACAGAGGCCGATTTACGCGCCACGCTCGCGCTCGCCGATCAGGCTGCGGAACGCGATATCGCCAAGCTCACCGCGGTCTACGAAAATATGAAGCCAAAGCAGGCAGGTCCGGTATTCGAAGCGATGGAGACATCCTTTGCCGCCGGTTTTCTGGGTCGTATGCAGCCTGAAAATGCCGCGGCGATTCTGGCGAGCATGACGCCGGAGACCGCCTATTCGATCAGCATCATCCTCGCCGGTCGGAACGCGAATGTCCCCAAGAACTGACTTTGCGATTTCTTAAAACCCTTCACGCCATACTGCGCGAAACCCATTCGCCAAGGAGATTAGAATGATCGGTATTATCGGTATCGTGACCATTTTTGTGATGGTTTTCGGCGGTTATCTCGCGGCTGGCGGCAAGATGGGGATCATCCTCAAATCATTGCCTTTCGAGATGACGATGATTGGCGGGGCGGCGATCGGGGCGTTCCTGATCAGCAATGACATGAGCGCGATCAAACATACTGCAAAAGACATCGGTAAGGTATTCAAGGGGCCCAAATGGAAGCCTGACGACTACCGCGATCTGCTGTGCCTGCTGTTCGAATTGATCCGCCTGGCGCGGCAAAACCCGGTCGAGATTGAAGAACATATCGAAGCACCCGAGGAATCGAGCATCTTTTCCAAGTACCCGAAAATCCTGAAAGACAAGGAAGCGGTTGCCTTGATCTGTGACACGCTGCGCTCGGCTTCGATGAACTACGACGACCCGCATCAGGTCGAAGAGGTGCTGGAGAAGCGGATGGAAGCCAACATGGAGCACGCCATGCATTCCAGCCATGCGCTGCAGACCGTTGCTGACGGGCTGCCGGCCTTGGGAATTGTCGCGGCTGTTTTGGGGGTTATCAAAACGATGGCCTCGATTGATCAGCCACCCGAGGTGTTGGGCAAACTGATTGGCGGGGCGCTGGTGGGGACGTTTTTGGGCGTGTTCCTCGCCTACGGGCTTGTGGGCCCTTTTGCCGCAAAGGTCGCAGATGTCACGAAATCCGAATCGCATTTTTATCAGCTGATCCGGGAGGTTCTTGTCGCTAACCTGCACAACCACGCCACGAATATCTGTATCGAGGTCGGCCGTCAGAACACCCCATCCCAATGCCGGCCGTCCTATGGCGATCTCGAAGATGCCCTGAAAGCGCTGAAGCAGAGTGCCGCATGAAGCGCCTGTATCTCGTTATTGCGTTGGTGGTTTGGGTGCTTCCCGCGCATCTTTGGGCGCAGGCGTCCGACGTAAGGTCGGGTGAGCATCCAAATTTCACCAGACTAACGTTCCCGATCGCGCAAGCGCAGGATTGGAATGCGAAGTTGTCTGGACAGACACTGACGCTTTCTTTCCCTGCGCGGCCAGGACGGTTTGATACATCGGATGTTTTCAACCGGATCGGAAGGGACCGATTGTCAAAGATCACGCAAACCGGGGATAGTGTGGAGATTTCCCTGTCCTGCGCGTGCGATGTCGGAGCGTTTCGGAGTGGCGGCTTGCTCGTGATCGATGTCGCAGACCAAGGTATCCAAGTTGCCGGGACCCTTGTGCGGCAAACTGTTGGCGGAGGTCCCCCAACGCCGCAGATCCCACCCTCATTCGCGCAATATGTCAGCCCCTGGCTACGACAACTGGATTCGGCCAAGGACAGGATATCGAAAGAACAGGCCGCTACAGAGCAGATCGAGACAGCGGCACCCTCGGAACGGTTGGCCGAGATGCGAGAGCAGCTGGCAGAGATGTTTTCGGTCGGGGCCACCACGGGTGTGCTGACAGCCAAAAGGCGCGCCGAACCGACGTCTTCGCCGACACCGGCGCCGGAACAGCCGCCAGAAATTGCGCCCTATCTGGACGGTCGCACTGTCGATCAGTTGAGGATTACGAGCAGTCGGGATCTGCCGGGGCGGGCGGCACGCGGTGACGCGTTGTCCGCGATGTGCCCACCAACTGTGTTGGCCACACTTCCGGAATGGGGATCGGAGGACGATTTTGCCGCCTCCTTCGACGCACTGCACGCGACCTTGTACTCCGACACAGGTGCGCTGGACACGCTGGTTGCGATCAAACTTGCTAAAAACTATCTGTTTTTCGGGTTCGGCGCCGAAGCGCGCATGATGCTGAACCTGATAAAACAGAAATCCCCCCAGATATCGGATATGGAATTGCTGGCCGATCTTCTGGATCACGGGTCGGCCGATGCGCGGGAAGTACCGCTCGGGCTGACTGCCTGTGACGGCCCTTTTGCTCTGTGGGCGACGCTGGCGAACACGGACGTGAGCCGCGCGGACAATCTGAATGCGGATGCGGCGATTCGTACCTTGAGCGCACTGCCGTCTCAATTGAGGCGGGTTTTTGCGCCTGTGCTGAGTGAACGATTCACAGAGCGGAAACAAAACGACTATGCCGAAAAAGCATTACGTACCATCGACCGTCTGCCCGATGCCGCCGATCCTGCAGCGCGGCTGTCACAAGCGCGCATTGACGCGGGCCGTGAGGCGCCTGACACCGATAATCTTGAAGACCTCGTATCAGAGAACAGCAGCGGTTCCCCGCAAGCCTTGGTCCTCCTCGCCAGAACACAGATTGATCAGAACCAGCCCATATCCCAAGACACGATTACGCTTATTGCCGCCTATGCCAAGGAGCATGACGGGACGGTATTGGGACAGGATCTACGGGAAACCGAAATTGCCGTGCTTGGCCATAGCGGACAGTTTTCGCGCGCGTTTGAAAAATTATCTGCGCTGACAGGCATCGCGCCGTCCCAAGAGCTGATGCAGATGATCCTGGAAAATCTGGTCTCGGATGCGAGCGATGGCGACTTTCTGACCCATGCGTTCGACCTGTCGCAAATGGTGATAGACGAGCAGCCCGCGACAGTCAGAAAAGCGATCGCGGAACGGCTCTTGCGGCTCGGGTTTCCCTCGCGCGCACAGCGCATATTGGCGAAAACTCCGGAAATGCCCCTCGACGAAGAGCGTCAGCTTCTCTTGGCACGTGCCGCAATCGATCTGAACCAACCGTTTCAGGCGCTGGCAGAGCTCATCAAAGTGAACGGCCCACGGGTTGACCAGCTGACGGCCGAGGCAATGCAAATGACAGGCAGTTATGCAGAAGCCGCTGATCTCTACGCACAGCAAAGTGCGGGAGACGCAGCGGAGCAAGCGGCGTTCCTCGCGGGTAATTGGCAGGCCTTGGCGGAAGCCGAGAACTCGGGCGCTCGAATTCTCGCCGATCTGCTGTCGCGACCTGCGGCGCCAGATGAAGGCCCACTCACCACAGCGCAATCCGCAGCGGAGGAAAGCGCACAAATGCGCTCGGCCCTTCGCGCGCTTTTGCAGTCGCCGGAAACCCGAATAACAGATGACCCTTAGACGCAGAGTTCTGGGTTTTGGTGACACTTAAATAACCATCGCTCACTAGATTTAGAATCGAATTGGACACATTCGATGGGACTTTCAGTGGCAAACATATTCCGGATATTCTGTTTTCTTTCGTTTGTCTTACTGGGGACGACGCAGCAGCCAAAGCCTGCGCCGGCATCAGGGGACGACTGGCTTATCTGCGATCTTGCAGCACAGCGGGTCGCCGCAGAAACCACCGTGCCGCTGGATGTGCTGCGCACCATCACGCGAACCGAGACAGGGCGCACCCGAAACAGTGAGCTTCAGCCGTGGCCCTGGACCGTCAATATGGAGGGAAAGGGGACGTGGCATTCCAATCGGGCAGAAGCGACAGCCTATGCCAAAATGCATCTCGATCGCGGAGCGCGCAGCTTTGACGTCGGTTGCTTTCAAATAAATTATCGCTGGCACGGAAACGCATTCCGGTCGATTGAGGAAATGTTCGATCCTGAAGAAAACACCCGCTATGCGGCGGCCTTTCTGCAGGACTTATATCGGGAGTTCGGAAATTGGACGGCGGCGGCGGGTGCCTACCACTCGCGCACCAAACAATTTGCGGACAAATACATCAGCCGATTTTCGCAGATTCGCGAAAATCTGGATGCACCGGCGCTTCCGCCCGTGATCGCCGCCCGCACGAATACCTATCCGTTCTTTCAGGCAGCACCGCGCAATTCGTCATTGGGATCGCTGGTGCCGCTGGGCGCTTCAGGGCGCAGCCTGTTTGCTCCGCAAAACGAGGGATGACCATGAGTTTCTCCGTAAAATCCCTGTTTAATCCAACCATCTTGCTCGCGTTGGCACTGTTGGCCGTGATCGTGATGATGATCCTGCCCATGCCGTCGTGGATATTGGACACGGGCCTTGCGGCATCGTTCGCTTTGGCAATCCTGATCTTTACGGTCACGTTGTTCATCGAACGGCCGCTCGATTTTTCGGCCTTTCCGACCATATTGCTGGCGTCCTTGATGTTGCGGCTGTCACTGAACGTGTCGTCCACAAAGCTGATTATCGGCCAAGGGCACACCGGAACGGACGCCGCGGGCAATGTGATCGAAGGGTTCGCGCAATTCGTGATGGGGGGCTCTGTTTTCCTCGGGCTGGTGGTTTTCTGCGTGCTTTTGATCGTGAATTTCATGGTCATCAACAAGGGCGCAACCCGCATGGCCGAAGTCGGCGCACGCTTTGCGCTGGACGGTATGCCCGGCAAACAGATGGCGATCGACAGTGACATGTCCGCAGGGGCCATTTCGCACGTCGAAGCAAAAGAACGCCGGCAGACGGAACAGCAAGAAACGACGTTCTTCGGATCGCTGGATGGTGCATCGAAATTTGTCAAAGGTGACGCGATTGCCGGATTGCTGATCACCCTGCTGAACCTTGTCGCCGGCTTAATCATGGGCACGTTGGTCCACGGCATGCAGATCGGGGCCGCGTTCGAAACTTACGCGATCCTGACCGTGGGCGACGGCCTCGTTTCACAAATCCCGGCCGTCATCATTTCCATCGCCGCCGCGTTGCTGCTCGCGCGGGGCGGCGCGCAGGGCGCGACGGACATGGCGGTATTCAGCCAGTTGGGAAAGCATCCCGCGGCGCTTGCGACGGTCGCCGCGCTGATGGTTTTATTCGCGGTGGTTCCAGGTCTGCCGTTTCTGCCGTTTATCGCTGGTGCAATCGGATTGGGCAGTCTCGCCTTCATTTTGCAGCGACGGGCGAAACAACGGCCCGATCCGGATACCGAGGACGCGACAGAGGTCACACCGACAGACAAACCCTTGGGAGATATCCTTGAGCTTGACGACATCCACGTCGAATTTGCGCCCGATCTTGTCAGTCTGGTTCTGGATCCGGGAACGGGTCTGGACGCGCGGATTGCCAACATGCGCACCCATGTCGCGACAACATTCGGCGTTATTCTTCCGGAAATACGACTGACCGACAGCCCGGGATTGCACAGCGGTACATACCTTATCCGGATACAGGGGGTCGAGGTTGCGCGCGCTGAACTGAAGGCGCATCACGTCCTTGCCTTGGCACCCGATGATACGACGACCCTGCCCAACGGGACGGACACGGTTGAGCCTGTTTACGGAGCGCCCGCGCGGTGGATCAGCCCGACCGATCAGGAGGATGCCGCGCTGTCCGGTATCACGATGGTCACACCTGCGGAAATTCTGGCGACACATCTGCTGGAGATCGTAAAGCGCAACTTCGGTCGTATTCTCAGCCTCAAATCACTGCGCCGTTTGCTGGCTGAGATGGTCAATCTCTCTGATCCCGCCCGCGCAGAGGCTAACCGCAAACTGCTCGACGAGATGATCCCCGACAAAATCCCGATCGACGTTTTGCACGCCGTTTTGCGACTGCTTCTGGAAGAGCAGGTATCCATCCGCAACCTGCCCCTGATCCTCGAGGCCGTTGCAGAAGCCCGTGGCGAAAACGCCCAACCCGAAGCGATTTGCGAGAGGGTACGTCAGCGGCTCGGCTTTCAGCTGGTGGCAGAGATGCGGCGGGACGACGGAAGTTTGCCGCTGATCCAACTGGCGCCGGAGTGGGAAGACACATTCGTCAGCCATCAGGTCGATGCGGACCGTGGTCTGGACATCGCGCTGCCACCCGACATCTTCAACCAGCTTGCCGATCGCGTGGCAGACAAACTGCGCGAGGCAAGCCAGAATGGCATTTTTGCGGCCCTCGTCACCAATACCAAACGTCGCAGATTTTTGCAGACGGTGATGCGTGCCAAAGGGATCCAGAATCCCGTGCTGTCGTTCGAGGAAATCGGCATTGATACGCGCCCGTCACTTGTCGGGGTTGTCGGTCAATGAACGAAAGCCTCGCCGCGCTCCTTGAAGTTGCGCAAACCTATCTGGGCAACGGTTTCATCGTTTTCCTGCGCGTCGCAGCTTTCGCCGCTTTGCTGCCCGGATTCGGTGAGCAGACAGTGCCCGTACGGGTAAAACTCGGGGTCGCGCTGGCGTTCACCCTTGTTATTGCGCCGGCCATTCCGGCGGACGTAATCGCAGGTTCGGGGTACTCCATTTTGTGGCTGATCGTGTCCGAGGGATTGGTTGGTGCCATGCTCGGCGTCGGCTTGCGATTGTTCGTGCTTGCTCTGCAAACGGCCGGATCGATTGCCGCACAGTCCACATCCCTCGCTCAACTCTTGGGCAACCAAAGCGCGGAGCCGGTGCCTGCGATGGGTCATATTCTCGTGGTCGGGGGATTGGCCCTTGCGATGCTTAGCGGTTTGCACGTCAAAGCCGCTCAATTCATCATTCTTTCCTACGACATGTTGCCGGTGGGCATGGTCCCGCTTGCTACGGATCTTTCCGGTTGGGGGACCGCGCGGGTCAGTCACGCCTTTGCTCTGGCCTTCACGCTGGCTGCACCTTTTGTGGTTCTTTCGGTGCTCTATAACCTCGGGCTTGGCGTCATCAACAGGGCGATGCCGCAACTGATGGTCGCTTTCGTCGGTGCACCGGTGATTACCGCGGGCGGGCTGATCATTCTTGCTCTCGCAACGCCGCTTCTCTTGTCGACCTGGCTCGCGGCGGTGGACGTGTTTCTCCTCAACCCGTTCGAGACGCGCTGATGAGCGGGCAGGATGACGACAGCGAAAAGAGTTTCGAGGCCACGGCTCACAAACTGCAAGAAGCACGCAAGAAGGGTGAAATTGCCCTTTCAAACGATCTGTTATCGGCTGCTGCATATCTCGGACTGCTGGTTGCCCTTGTGGCCGCTGGCAGCTTTAGCGTGGACCGCGTGACAAGCACGATGATCGTCTTGCTCGATCAGTCATCGCGGCTTTCCGAGCTGTTCTTCGCAGGAGGAGCGGCAGCGCCGGTTGGCGGCTTGTTGCAGCGTATCGGTGGTGGGCTTCTGCCCGTTTTTGCGTTGCCCGCTATCGGCGTGATCCTCGCGCTCATTGCACAGAAAGCGCCGGTGTTTGCCCCGACAAAGCTGGCGCCGAAACTGTCCCGGATTTCTATCATCTCGAACGCCAAGAACAAGTTCGGGCGCAGCGGCCTGTTCGAATTTTTCAAAAGCTTTGTGAAACTTTGCATCTTCTCGACCAGCCTGACGATATTCCTGAAGGTCTGGATGCCCGATATGATTTCGGCGCTGCAAACGGGCCCGCAGATCGTCATCGGGCTGCTGGCGAAACTATTCATCGGTTTTTTGCTGGTGGTGGTTCTGGTGTCCGCGGCGATCGGATCGATCGACGCGATCTGGCAACATGCAGAGCACATGCGCAAGAACAGGATGAGCCGCAAGGAAATCACTGACGAGACGAAAAACAGCGAAGGTGATCCACATCTGAAACAGGAGCGCCGGCAGAGGGCACTGTCGGCCAGCCAAAACCAGATGATGAAAGATGTGCCAAGTGCCGACGTGATTATCGTGAACCCCACGCATTATGCCGTTGCCCTGAAATGGAGCCGCGCCCCCGGCGAGGCCCCTGTCTGCGTCGCCAAAGGTGTCGATGAAATCGCGGCAACAATCCGCCGCGTTGCACAGGATGCAAATGTGCCGATCCACAGCGATCCACCAACGGCACGCGCGTTGCATGCGACAATCGAGATCGGACAAGAGATCGAGCACGGGCATTTTGCGGCGGTCGCAGCGGCGATCCGCTTTGCCGAAGCGATGCGTCACAAAGCGAAGGGGCGGGTATGAAGGATTTGCGTAAGCTGGAACAGCTGCAGCTCATCACGGCAGCAAAACACCAACAGCAACAACAAAGCTACCGCCGGTTGATGGAGCAAGAGAACAACCTGCGGGCCGCGTTGCGCAAATTGGATCTGCATGCGGCTGAGGCTGTAAAGGGCGCGCCCGATCTGTCACACCAGTCTCTGGGTCTCACAACACTTTGGCATGCCTGGGTCGGAAAGCAGAAAACACAGCTCAATATGCAGCTGTCGCAGGTTCTATCGATCAAGGAATTTCATCTCAAGCAGGTCCGCCACTCCTTTGGCCGCGAAGAAGTGGCCACCCGCCTCGTGGCGCAGGAAAGGAAAAACATTAAACAGCGCGCTGCGGCCGCGCAGTTCGAGCGGATCAGCAGCATCGCTGTGATGCCAGCAAAGGATCAGTAATCCTGGCGCGCGATTTCGATGATCAGGATATCCGAAACCGCTTCTTTTCCGAGATCACGTTGCGCGATTTCCTTCAGCGCTGTGCGCAAGCGGCCAAGCGTCACCGCGTTAGTAAAGGATCCGTCAAAGCCTCCGACGTTCGCGTGGTCGAATAGGATTTGCAGAAAGGAATCCCGAAGCTTGGGCTGCTTTTCGTAGATGATTTCCTTGCCGCCCGCGGGAACTTCAACGCTCAAAGAAAGGATGACCAGCGCGTTTACCCGCTGGCTGTCGACGATCGGAACGACAAACTGGTTTTCCAGCTTCACATATTCGACGGCCCCGTCATTTGGCGCATCGGCCGTATGATCATCACCGGTGGCGTGATCTTCCCCAGTATGGGTTTTTTCCTCGCTACCGGATACGTCAGCGGCGGTGGCCTCAGGGGCAGCGGGGCGCAAGTAGATACCTGCACCAACGCCCGCTGCAGATCCGAGAAGGAGCAATATGACCGGCAGGATTTTTTTCATCGGCTTTAAATTCCCTTAGAATGGCAGCACGGCATCGAGGACCTGTTGACCGATACGCGGCTGTTGCACGTCGGTAATTTGACCGCGCCCCCCGTAAGAAACCCGCGCGGACGCGATTTTGTCATAGGTGATTTCATTCTGTCGCGAGATATCGGCCGGACGGACGTAGCCGGTCACCAACAGCTCCCGCAGTTCGAAGTTCACCCTCAATTCCTGGCTTCCCGAAATCGCAAGGACACCGTTTGGCAAGACGTCGATAACTGTCGCCGCCACGCGTAGGGTCAGCTTTTCGCTGCGGGTCACAGATCCGTCGCCGCCGGACGAGCTTGCTGAATTCAGCCCGACCAAATCGGCACTCGTCGCCCCTTCGGGGAGTTCACGGTCAAGCCTTTGCGGAATGCCCGCCAGATTGGGGATATTCAGAGACTCGGACCCGTTGCGGCGACGATCGGTGGAATTGGAAATCTCGGCCTCTTCATCGATTTCGATCACGACGGTGAGAATGTCGCCACGAACGACGGCCCGGCGATCCCCCAGAAGAGACGCGCGGGTACCCGACCACAAAGACGCGCGGTCAACCGGGCGTTCTTCGATAATGGCGATCGGGAGACCGGGATCGACCATTGCGGTTGTTTCCGGCGATGCGGCCGTCGGGGTGAAACTCGGCGGTTTGCCAAGATGATCGGATCTGCCGCAGGCGCCCAGCGCAATCAATGCGAAAAGCATGGTGATATTCTTCACACGCTATCTCCTTACTATAAGTGAGCCATCGGGTTGAACCTGACCGAATAGGGTCGCACGGGATGTCAGGTTCATTGCGCGGATCATGTCACCCGCGGCACCACGTTCGAGCGCGCGGCCCTCGGCGCTAATCACCAGCCCCTGACCTGTAAACCGCAAGAGTACGAGCTGATTGCGGTCCACCAGTGCAGGAGGCCCGATATCGTCGAGGTAAATCGGACGTCCGGGGTAAAGCGCCACGCGGGCCTCTTGACCAATCACATCCGATAGCCGTGAGAAGCCGTTCGGCAAATCGCCCTTGGCAAATTTTACGTCCATTTCGGTGATCAGGGTATTGGGCCGGATGGTACGCGACGGCACGACCGTGTCTGCAAGCGCAGGGATCGTGCACGCGAGCCAGGCCAGCGATGCAAACAGATTTTTCATTATCTTACCTGTGTTGTTGCGCTCATCATCTGGTCCACGGCCGAGATGACCTTGGCATTCATTTCGTAGCCCCTCTGCGCCTCGATCAGCTCGGTGATCTCGCGAACGGCGTCGACAGAGCTGTCCTCAAGATAACCCTGTCGCAGCGTGCCCAGGCCGTCTTCTCCGGGGGTGGAAACCAAAGCGGGACCGGAGGCTTCGGTTTCCAGGAAAAGGTTGCTGCCAACGGCTTCGAGGCCCTTGGAATTGGTGAATCCCGATAGCGTGAATTGGCCCAGCAGTTGCGCTTCGGTCGCCTCGTTGAAATAGGCGTAGACTTCGCCCTCCGCATTGATGGAGATACTGCGGGCGTCAGACGGAATGACAATCTCGGGCGCGACCGGAAAGCCGTCGGATGTCACAATCAATCCGTCGCCGGTCCGTTTCAGCCCTCCGTCACGCGTATAGGCGGTTTGCCCGGATGGCAATGAGACCTCGAGATACCCAAGGCCATCGATCGCGACGTCGAGATCGCCCTGGGTCGCGGATAAGGAGCCCTGTTCAAGCGTGAGGCTGACGGCTGCAGGCCGTACGCCAAGCCCCAGCTGGACACCTGTGGGAAGCACGGTGCCGTCAGAGGCATTGACCGCGCCGGCGCGGGCCACCTGCTGATAATGCAGATCCGCGAATTCGGCACGCCGGGCGTTGTATCCGGTCGTGCTCATGTTCGCGAGGTTGTTGGAAATGGTCTCTACACGGGTTTGCTGGGCGCTCATCCCGGTGGCAGCGATTTTAAGGGCACGCATGTTCTAGTTCCTTTCGAAGGCGGATTAGGATTGCGTCAGGGTCTTGAGGGCAGCACGCATGCGACCATCTTCGGCTTCGAGAAAGCTCTGGCCCATCTCATAGGCGCGCTGAACGTCGATCATCCGCGCCAGTTCGAGCAGCGGATTGACGTTGGATGCTTCGACAAACCCCTGCATGACACGCGCATCCAAAGCGGGTTCGACACCTTCATCGGCACGAAACATCACTCCGTCTTCACGCACCATGTCGAGCGGGGCCAAGGGGCGCATGATGCCGAGTTGTCCAATGGGCGCACCGTCCACGCTCAGCGTACCGTCATTCGACACAGAAATCGGCCCCGCGCCGGTGGGCACAAAAACAGGTGCGCCGCCCGCGTCGAGAACACGAAAACCATCATTCGTGACCAGTTCGCCTTCGGCATTTGGGGTGAAACTACCGGCGCGGGTCAACCTGTCGCCCGTTGGCGTCTGGATCATGAAGTACCCGTCCCCCTCGATAGCAAAATCGAACGTGCCGTTCGTTTTGGTCAGCCCTCCTTGTTCAAATGAGGTTTTGCCGACATTGCCCTGTCCCATCGACAGCGAACTGTCGTGTTCGATGCTCTGCACGTACTCGGAAAAGATCATACCCTCGGCCCGAAACCCGGTGGTCGCGGCATTGGCGATGTTGTTCGCAACGACCTGCATTTCGCGTTGCAGTCCGGATTGGCGGCTGAGCGTGATATAGCCTGCGCTGTCCATGCTATCCTCCTGTGATCAGCGGAATGATCCGCGTGTGAAAGAACGAAACGAGCGTCTGGGTCATGAAGCCCATCGAGATCCAGAAAACGACGACGATGGCGCCCAGTTTCGGTACAAAGGTCAGCGTCATTTCCTGCACCGATGTCAGAGCCTGAACGAGGCCGATTGACACGCCGGTGATCAACGCCACCGCGAGAATCGGCAGCGAGATCATGAAAGCGACCCAAAGTCCTTGACGCATCGTGTCGTAGAACAGCACCTCATTGAGCATCAGACGGGCATCCGCAGAATTTCCTGATAGGCCTCGACGACCTTGTTGCGTACGGTGACGGCCGTTTCGACAGCGAGTTCTGTCTGCGCCAACGCCTGAACCAGGGCGTGCGGATCCGCGTTGACGGCCATTGTCTGGGTTGCCGTTTGTTCCGACGCGGCGAGTGTCTGCGCAAAATCGAGCGCCATATCCTTGGCGGCGGCCCCGATGCCCCCCGCGGCGGAAGGATCGGTGGCGGGTTTTGCCTGTGTGTAGCTTTGGATGGCTGAAAGGGTCTGCATTTCCATTCTGGAATTCCTTTTTGATCTTCAGGTTAGCGGCGCAAAAGCTCCATCAGGCTCGATGACATTTTGCGGGATTGGTCGAACATCTTGAGATTGGCCTCATAGCCGCGCTGCGCCTCACGGGCGTCGGCAAGTTCAATCAACAGATTGACGTTGGATCCGTCGTGATGGCCGGTGTCGTCTGCCATCGGGTGCGACGGATCATAGATGCGCTCCAGCTCGGTCTGGTCCAGCCTTACGCGCCCGACCTCTACATTTGCGGGTTTGCCACCGGCACCCATCGCGGTCTCGAACGCGATGAGTTTCCGACGATACCCGGGGGTATCCGCGTTTGAGATGTTTTCGGACAAGTGGCGCAAACGCGTCGCCTGCGCCTTCATTCCGCTGGCCGAAACCGACCGTGCTTGTGTAAAATCGCTCATATGTGCTCCTATCTGCGCAATGTCGCGTGCAGAACGTCCAGCGCGGATTTGTAGATCGCGAGCGCCCTGTCATGCTGGCTCTTGGCGCCGGCCGCTTCGACCAGTTCAACCTCGAGTGAAACGGTGTTCTTGTTGGGTGATCCGCCCCCGTCCGTCCTTACCTGCGCATCGGGCAATTGCCCGGCGACAGTACCGTGAAGGTGGGTTGCGCGTGTGGCCCGCGCGCCCGGTGCATCATTTGGGGCCTGGTACGTCGTTGCAAATTCCGCCATCCGCCGCGCTTTGAAGCCGGGCGTGTCGGCATTTGCCACGTTGTGCGATATGATCGCCTGCTGCTGGCCCGCATGGCGCGCCATCTCGGATGACATGCGGAAAATATCAAGATTTTCGAACATCGGGATTCTCCCAAGGACAATTTCAATGAAGGCTTAAGGGTGATTCCTTTAGAAAGCGTGAGCATCGCCAGGAGGATCTGCATGCCCCATACAACTCTCATCGACGGATTGGCCGCGCATGTGGCGGCAACCCAAGGCATTCGTGACGTCGGACGGGTCGCCCGTGCAGAGGGCGGTGTGATCCATGTGGGTGGCCTTTCTGCAAGCGCCGCGATCGGGGACCGGTTGCGATTGTATCGCAAACGGTTGCCACCGCTTTCGGGCGAGGTCGTGCAGATTGACGGCGATACGCTCGTGATGCTGCCGGATGCGGCGCAGGATGGCGTGACGCTGGGGGATCGGGTGTCGCTCCTGCCACCGATTTCTGTTGCCCCCTCGCCAGAATGGCTCGGGCGCATCATCGATCCGTCGGGCCAGCCCCTAGACGGAGCGCCGCTGTTGGGGGGACCGCATGCTCGGCCGCTAAAAGCACCTCCGCCGAATGCCGCCGAACGGCGCGGGCTCGGTAAACGTATGTCGAGTGGGCTTGCCGTTATCAATACCTTCCTGCCGATCGTCGAGGGGCAGCGCATGGGGCTTTTCGCGGGTTCCGGTGTGGGAAAATCGAGCCTTTTGGGGCACCTTGCCCGCCACATGAAAGCGGATGTCGTCGTGATTGCGATGATCGGCGAACGGGGACGCGAATTGCGCCATTTCGTGGACGAGGTTCTGGGGGGAGCCGGGCTGGAACGGGCGGTTGTCGTTGCGGCGACTTCGGATCAATCGGCGCTGGTGCGTCGGCGGTGTGCCTGGACGGCAATGGCCGTAGCCGAGCATTTTCGGGACGCGGGCCATTCAGTTTTGCTCCTGGCAGATTCGATTACGCGATTTGCAGAAGCCCATCGTGAGATTGCAGTGGCGGCAGGCGAGGTACCCCTCCTGAGGGGGTTCCCGCCGTCATTATCGCCCACCATCATGTCCTTGTGCGAACGGGCAGGACCGGGATTGAAGGGTCAGGGCGATATCACGGCCGTGTTCAGCGTTCTGGTGGCCGGGTCTGACATGGATGAACCCGTTGCCGATATCCTGCGGGGGGTACTGGACGGGCACGTCATTCTCGATCGCACTATCGCGGAGAAAGGGCGCTATCCTGCAATAGATATTTTGCGTTCTGTTTCCCGCAGTTTGCCTGGCGCGGCGACGGATACTGAAAATACTTTGCTGGCGACCGGGCGGAAATATCTGTCGCTCTACGACGCGAATGAAACAATGATCCGCGCAGGATTGTATGCACAGGGCAGTGATCCGGAACTGGATAAGGCGATCCTGATGATGCCCGAATTGGAGGAGTTCTTTACAAAGACTGAAACAGAAGGTGCCGCGCGCAGTTTTCAGCAATTAGAACTTATCTTCCGGCGCAACGGCATCGTCTTTCAACCAACTTGAGCGCTTGTGATCAACGCACGCTGTTCTGAAGCAAAGTCAGCGCAATCGCGCCCGACGAAAAGCCGTTTCCAAGTTGCTTGATCTGATCGCGCACGAGAAATTTGGTGACAAGATCCTGGACCGCTTCCGGATCGGTGAATTGTGCTATTTCGTCCGTTCCGAATTCTTTGGCAGCGCGTTCCTTGAAGACGACCAGCTGTTGCTCAATGTCGACCTGACCAAATTCCGTGGGCAAGCCCAGAGCGGTTTCAAAGATGCTACGTAGCGGCGGTTCGCCCATAATCGTGAACCACTTGGTATCATTTGTCGTATCTTCTTGTGCAAGCGTGCCGAGTTCGCGTTCTGCATAAAGGGCAAAGCGCATTGACTGGTCCTGCTCACCCGCTGCGACTTCAAACGATACCGCTTCGAAACGCTCGATAATTGCCTCCGCGAACAACGGCTCTCCGGTTTTGAGAAACTCCCCGGGACCAAACCCGAACGCTGCGGACAGGTCGGAATAGCGAGGATCGGCAAAGCGGTTTGCCAATGCGTCCTCGTTTGTTGTGCCTTCCTCGAGAATTTTTCTGATGAAGAATTTGCTGTCCAGATCCTGTTCAAGACCAAAGGCGGTCAGGGCAACCTGCATCAATCGACGATCATCGACAAACTGTTCGGCCGTCCCGATACCGCCAATCGTTTCGCGGAAATAATCGACATCGCGTTTCAATTCTATTGACTGACTGAAAGCGGCGAATTGCTTGTCATACGTTTCCTGCAGAAAACGCCAACCGCTCAACCCTCCTGTGGGGATGACGGGGGTAAACATCAGGACGGCCGGATCGACAAAAGGCGATCCTCTCTGGGCAGCAGGCTACGCAACGCCTTGAGCGCGCGGTAATGCTGTTTCGATATGACGCCGGTGCTTGCCTCTGCAAGAATGGCACGGCTGTCGGGATCGGTGAACACCTGACTCAACTCTTCGATTTGCCGCAACAAGGAGACATGTGAGGTGTCCGGATCATTGTCACCGGACAGGACGAGCTGCAGCGCAAAAATTGCACGACGCACGGGTGTTTTTGCGTCTTCGGGATGGATTGCATCGCGTAGCCGCAAAATGTTTGCGTCCGGCGTCATGATGGCCAGCTTGCTACGGCGATCACCGTTTTCGATGACTGCGCCGTTGATCAGTACCCGTTCTTTTGGACCCAGTTTTAAAACCAAACCACTCATTCTAAATCCTAACCTACTTCAGCCCGCGCAAGATTGCCGTATTCACTTCAAGCAAGGGGATCGCCGTATCCTCTTTGCGCAGAACCTTACGGGTATGGTGTTCTGTGAACTCAGCAAGGTAAAAAATACGCGCCCGCAAATCCTTGGGGAGCGAGTTTTCCGTATCAGCGACATCAATGGCGAGCTTGCGCCAAAGCGTCCTGTTTTCGTGCATGGCGCGGATCAGGCCGGGAAAGTCGCTTTGAACAACGGCGGTTTTCATCCGTGACGTCACACGCGCGATCACATCATATTCCGCACTTCGGCTCGACCTGAGGGGTGCCGACGTCGGTGCGTAGGCTTTCTGAGCTAAGGTCATCGCATCCATGTGGCATCCTCGGTTATTATACTTCAGGGAACAGGGGCGCCTTGTCTGGCGCCCCCGTCAATTTCATTTCGCTTAACGGAAGAGCGACAGGATTGTCTGCGGTGCCTGATTGGCAATGGACAAGGCCTGCACACCAAGCTGCTGCTGGGTCTGCAATGCCTGGAGCTTGGCCGAGGCCGCTTCCATATCCGTATCGACCAACGCGCCAATACCAGATTTGACTGCATCACTCAGCTTGCCAATGAAGTTCGCCTGGTCATCAAGTCGCTTGCCAGAAGCACCGAGCGCAGCTGCGCCATCAATTGCTTCTGTCAGCATCGCCTCGATCTCGTCAAACGCTGTCGCCGCGGTGGCCGCGTCTGTAATTGCGGTCATACCGGCAAGATCAATGTCAGCTTCGAAGTCGACGGTATCGACGTCGATCGTCGTCACTGTCGGCGCGGCGGTGCCCACGCGGTCAAGCGAAGCGACGACTGTCAGGCTGGTGGCGCCGTTGCCGTCCGCATCAGTTGCAAGAAGGTTTACCCCGTTGAATTGCGACCCGCTGATAATCGCCGTGATTTGGTCCTTCTTGGACTGCATATCCGCTTCGATCTTCGCGAAGTCGGCAGTTTCACTTTGACCCGCGATCGATAGCTCTTTCATTTCTTTGAGAGTCTCAACAATCTGTTCGGCGCCTGCTGCAGCAACCGCCACAGTCGATCCGCCCACGGCAAGTGAATCCGACACGGCATCGAAACCCGCGACGTCCGACTCCATCACTTTGGAAATCGCCCAGATCGCTGAATTGTCTTTCGCACTGGCAATTTCCTTGCCTGTGGAAATCTGGCTTTGGGTATCGGCCAGGTTCATGTTGATCGATTTGAGTGTCTGCAATGCCACCATGGCGCTGTTGTTAGTAAGAATACTCGACATGAGAATGATCCTTTGTGTTCGGCACTTTGGCCGCAAATAACCCTTTGAAGGGCGGAAATGTCATTCTGACCAGTACACGTGGCTGCCGTGCAGACCGTGTGCCACCCAACGCTGGGTGCGCCTTTCTTTTGGCCCGGGACCGTTTAACAGAACCCTAATCGCGCAAGTCTGGATATCCGCGATTTGAGCTAAATCAGCGGTCATGCACGTTTCTCGACCTGCCCTTGCTGCGGCGACTTGATGGATTTGCGCTTGCCCAGCTGATCGTAGGTTTCCAGGCTGCTGCGTACGGTTTGAAGCTCCTTCACACGCTGCGTGACCGATCGCAGGCCGGCCAGCGCCGCATTCAGAAGCCGCTCATTATCCCGTGACTGCACCCTGATCTCATCCAGCACTTCGGCGTCGCCCTCTTTGGCATCGTGAAAATGCGCAACCAGGCGTTCTTTTTCCGGCAAGAGATCGGATAGCTTTGCAAGATCGCCCGACAGCAGAAGTTTTCTTTCCCGGCGCAGGATGTCTTGCATGGCGATGGCATCGAATTCTTGCGGATCACTCATCACCATTACGCGCCTTCAATGCCGCAAAGATGGATTCGGCCAAACCGATGCCACCACTTTTCGTGATCTGCCTTGCCTGTTCCTGCACGAGAAACGACCCAAACTGATCCTCGCCGGCCCCGCCGCCAAACGATTCTCTGCTTTTGCCGAGGCCCGCGGCGTCCAGCATTTCGGCCAGAAACGTGGCCTCAAGCTCCTGCGCGGCCTCGCGTAAGAGGGTATCTTGCGGGGGCGCCTGAACCTGCGCCGGTGTGACGGATGTAATCACTTTATGCTCCTCAAAATTGAATGATTTTTCCGACCGTAGCGGACCACCGGTAAATGTTCGGTAAGGAAAAACCGCGATGTTGCGGGAAATTCGTTTGATATCTGGATTGGTCTTTATGGACGTGACAACGCTTTTTGACGGCAAGGTACCAGCGGTCGCTGTGGTGCCTGCGGGGACCAGCGATGCTGCGATTCCGGAGGGGTTTTCTTTTGCGCAGATCTTTGCAGATGCGGGACTTGAGGAGGTCGCAATCGACGTGGATCCCGATCCTGCAGTCGAAGCAGAGGAAACCGGCGATGCCCAGACTGCGGCACTCGAAACAGATATCTCGGATGTGGAACTGGGTGAAATCACGGGGCTCCTTGCGCCCGCTCAAGAAGCACCACTGAAAAAAATAACGTCGAATAATCAGACCGCATTGATGACGCCACTGTCACAGAATGCGCCGCCGATCGGCGCGCCACTTCCCTCCCCTATAGAAGACAGAGTGACGTCAATGACATTCATGCCAGATGTGGAGATGCCGGACAGCGGCACAAAGCCGATCGCCGCGCCGTTTAGGGCCGGCGCGGGCACTGCGGCTGGTGCGGCTGGCGAAAGCGAGCTGCTGCCCGCCCGCGGAGCTGCGTCACAGAACGACAGTTCCGTCGCGCAAAAGCACGGGCCAGATGACGGTCCGCAGATTGAAACAGCGGGCGGACGAGCAGCGGGTGCGACTGCCGTCGCGCAGAGTGATATGGCTTCGATGACCATCGGGACCGCACGCGAGACGGCGGAGCCTATGCGTTATGCCCCTGTAACCACGCCGGAGATTCGGCAACAGCCGATCCAGCCAGTGCAGCAATCGCCCCGCGAAAAAGGCAGGACGGGATACTCCGAAATTGTGACATCCGAGAAAGTCTTCGCCTTGCCTGAGGATAGAGCCGAAAATGATGCACTCGTTCGACCACCAGAACCGCCCTCGAAACTGCGGTTTTCGGGCGCGGAACACGTAACCGCACCTCCCGTGACCCCGCCCCAGACTATCGCGGCGCCCAAAGAATTCGCTGTCACGATCAAAACTGCTTCACCCCGCGCGGGAGACATGGCGTCCGTGACGCTCGTGCCAGAAACCACGATGACAGCTGCGCCTTGGGAGACACATCGCTCGACCACTACGCCCCTTTTCCAATCCACGCGGGTGGATATGCCGGTCCATGTTGCGCGACAATTGGCGGAGGCCGCACCCTCGGCCCAGACGCGGCCTATCGATGTCTCTCTTTCTCCGATGGAGTTGGGGCGGGTGAAAATGTCAATCACGCCGGAAGAGACCGGTCTCACCGTTCACATCATCGCGGAACGGGGGGAGACGATCGACCTTATGCGACGGCACATCGACGTATTGGGCCAACAATTCAAGAGCTTGGGATATGAGGATATCTCGTTCGCATTCGGTGAGAGTGGCGCGGATCCAGAAACGGGGGATGAGGCGTCCAATGGCAATGCACAATCCGCGCGCGGGCCGAGTGACGATTTGGTTGAAGTAGAAGAACAGACGACGCGGCCCGACACGGGCAGCGGGATCGACATCAGACTTTGAGGATTTAATATGCTTACACCGACATTGACCAATGGCGCGACGGCCACCGGTAGCGCGGCAGCCACGGCGGCAGCTACTGCCGAAAAGAAGGCTGCGCTGTCGTCCGATTTCGAAACTTTTCTGAAGATGCTCACCGCGCAAGCCGAAAATCAGGACCCGTTGGAGCCGATTGACAGTTCTGAATACGCAGCACAGCTTGCGCAGTTTTCGATGGTCGAACAACAGGTGCTTTCCAATGATCTGTTGACCGCGCTGAGCGCCCAGTTCGGGTCGACCAACATGGCTCAAATGGCGGGATGGATCGGAATGGAAGCGCGAACGTCCGTGCCGGTCATGTTCACCGGCACGCCTGTGTCCCTGAACCCGACGCCCGCAGCCGGATCGGACGAAATGGCGGTCGTGGTCTTTGACCAAAGCGGGCAAGCCGTGGACCGCATCGTACTGCCCGCAACGACGGAGCCGATATCCTGGGCCGGTGTCCAGCAGGACGGCTCGCCGATCGCGGCGGGTCAATACCGGTTCGAGCTTGAAAGCATGACAGCAGGAGAAGTCGTGACTACCGAACCCCTTGAAGCCTATGGCAGGATTACCGAGGTCCGTTCCGGACAGGCGGGCACTGAGGTCCTTTTCGAAGGTGGATCGTCAGCGCTGTCTTCCAGTATTACGGCACTGCGTGCACCGGTCTAGCGATCCGCAAGCATGAGACCCGCGTAGGCAAGAGGCATCAACGCACGACGACACCGCCCCAGCGGGAAGCGCCGCAAAGGCTGCTTCATGGCAACGGGATGGGAAAGCACGTGTCGGCCCAGCAAGGTCTGCGCCATCAGTGCGCCCGAGTATGAACCCATCGCGACACCGTTTCCGTGGTAACACATCGCAGCGTAGAGATCCGATGCTCCGGGAACGTGCCCGACGAACGGGAGCATATCGCGCGACAGACAGACCATGCCGGACCATGATCCTTCTATGCCGACTTGCGACCATGCGGGAAACATCGCGCAAAAGTCGCGGTGAATGCGCAGGCGCGCGCGAGATTGGGCTGCGGGGCCGGACATCAATCCGCCACGCATGCCGAACAGGAAACGCCGGTCCGGCATCAGCCGAAAATAATGCAGCAGGTTACGGGTATCGAACGCCATCTGGTCGCTTGACCAACCCTGCCGCGACAGATCATCATCGGTGAGCGGCTGCGTGACCAATACATTGGATTGAACGGGCATATAGCGCCCCGCCAACCATTCGGGCAAATGTTCGGAGGAGTATCCGTTCGTGGCGACTACCACGCGCTTGGCCCGAAGAGACCCTCCCGGCGTACGCACCAACCACCCGGCGGATATGCGTTTCAACGTAGTTGCGGGGCTGCGGTCATATAAACGCGCGCCTGCGTTCGACGCTGCCCTCGCCAGACCGGAGATGTATTTTCGCGGGTTCAGCGCAAAACCTGCACGGATCGTCAATGCGCCGAAAAACGGACCGCCCAGACCGTGCGCGGCCAGCTCTGCTTGCTCAATAACCTCGACATCTGCGCCGTAGTTTTCACGGATATCTGCCGCGGATTTGCGCAACGCGGTCATGTCTTTTGCACGATGCGCCAAAGCTGTTTCGCCGCGCGAATGACGATCTACGTCAATGTCCAAACGGGTGATGAGCGCATCGACAAGATCAATCGCCGCCCGCTCGGCCTGCCGGTAGACACGCCGTTCTTCTTTGCCGAACCGGGCATCAAGCACCGCGTCAGAGGCCATACCACCCCCCAGACAACAGAACCCCCCGTTGCGACCCGAAGCGCCCCAGCCGATGCGCTCGGCCTCCAGCACGGTCACATCCACCCCCGCTTCGGCAAGGTGCAATGCCGCAGAAATTCCGGTGAACCCACCGCCGATCACGACGACATCGGTTGTCAGATCACCTTTCAGCTCGGGGTTCTCTGGCACATCCACGGTTCGATCCCACCAACACCCTTCACGGGCCGCAGCGGAATAGACGTGCGTGCCGAAAATGCGGGTCATGCGGTGCGTTCGGCGGCGCGGGCGTCCCTGTCTGCGCGCACGGCGTTGCGCTTGGTCACAAGGGATGCGGAGATAACCCCAACTGTCACGATCCCGATCATCAGCGTCGATAGGGCGTTGATCTCGGGCGACACACCAAGGCGGACCGCACTCCAGATTTTGATCGGCAAGGTGGTGGAGGACGGGCCCGCGACAAAAGACGCGATCACGAGGTCATCGAGGCTGAGCGTGAAGGCAAGCAGCCAGCCTGAAATGACGGCCGGCGCGATGATTGGCAAAGTCACCAATCGAAATGCATCGAAGCGGTTACACCCCAGATCAAGCGCTGCCTCTTCGAGAGAACGGTCAAAGCTGATCAACCGCGACGAAACCACGACCGAGACATAGCACATCGCGAATGTCGTGTGCGCCAGCACGATGGTCAACACGCCGCGGTCCAGCCCAATGCCAATGAACAGCAGCAAAAGCGAAAGTCCGGTGATGACTTCGGGCATGACGAGCGGCGCGTAGATCATGCCGGAAAACAGGGTCCGACCGAAAAACCGCCCCGCGTTGACCAGCACATAGGCGGCCATCGTGCCAAGCACGGTGGCAAGCGTCGATGATACAACCGCAACTTTCAGCGTGACCCAGGCGGCATCCAAAAACGCCTCATTCTGAAAAAGCTCACCATACCAGCGGGTAGAAAACCCGGCCCAGACTGTCACGAGTTTGGAGGCGTTAAAGCTGTAGATCACCAACAGGATCATGGGCAGATATAGAAATGCAAACCCGATCGTGAGCGACGTGACATTGAAGGCGGAGAGACGTTTCATAGCTCGGCCTCCGCCTGTTTTTGCTGGTTCCGCTGGAACAGGACAATCGGGACGATGAGGATCAGCAACAAGATAACGGCCACGGCTGACGCCACCGGCCAATCGCGGTTGTTGAAGAATTCCTCGAACAGCACCTTGCCGATCATCAGCGTACCGGAGCCCCCCAACAGGGACGGGATGACAAATTCACCGAGGGCGGGGATGAAAACGAGAAAACAGCCCGCGATGATCCCACCACGCGACAGCGGTACCGTGACCAACCAGAATGCGGACAGGCGCGAGCAGCCAAGATCCTCTGCCGCTTCGATAAGGCTGTCGTCCATACGGTCGAGCGCGGCATAGATCGGCAGGATCATGAAGGGAAGATAAGTGTAGACGATGCCGATATACACGGCGACCGGTGTATTGAGGATGGTCAGAGGTTCGGAGATCAAACCGATCGACATGAGAAACTGGTTCAGCAGCCCCTCGTTGCTGAGAATTCCGACCCAAGCGTAGACGCGGATCAGAAACGAGGTCCAGAACGGCAATATGACCAGCATCATAAGTGTTGCCCGCCATTCCTGCGGCGCGCGGGCCATACCGTAGGCCATGGGATAGCCGACAAGCAGCGTGAGCACCGTCGATATCAGGGCGATCTGCAAACTGCTCAGGTACGCCTTGTAATAAAGATCATCGGTGGTCAGGAACCAGAAGTTCTCAAAATCCAGACCCGCGATCAACGCACCAAACCCGTCTTTCAACGTTGGCGTATAGGGCGGGATCGCCAAGGCGATATCGGAAAGCGAAATCTTGAATACAATGAGAAACGGCACCAGAAAAAGTGCCAGAAGCCAAACGTAAGGAACGCCGATCAGAAACGCGCGACGCATGCCTAACGCTCCAGAAGAACGCCGGCTGTGGCGCTCCAGCTGATCCAAACGGGGTCTTCCCAAGTGATATCACGCCGCGAAATCCGGCGGGTGTTGGCGGTTTGCGCCTTGATAATTTGACCGCCGGGCAATTCGACATGATAGGTGCTGAGGTTGCCCAGATACGCAATGTCGAGCACCTTGCCCTGAACGGCGTTGTCAGCCCCCTCGGGTGCCTCTTTGGTGATCGTTATCTTTTCGGGACGGATCGCCAGATGGCAGGTCTGGCCATCGGAAAACGCAATGTCGGATGTGGCGCCGAGCGGCTGCTGCGTGTCAGCCCAGTCAAGGAGGTACTTGCCGTCCCCCGCGGGTTTTGCCCGCCCCTCGATGATATTCACATCACCGATGAAATCGGCGACATAGACACTGTTGGGCGTTTCGTAGATTTCGGCGGGTGTCGCCACCTGGATAATGCGCCCTTCGTCCATCACCGCGACGCGGCTTGCGACGGTCATCGCCTCTTCCTGATCGTGGGTCACGATGACGAAGGTCGTGCCGGTTGTTTCCTGGATATCCATCAGTTCGAACTGCGTATCCTGCCGCAACTTTTTATCGAGCGCCCCCAGAGGCTCGTCCAGCAGCAAGAGCTTGGGGCCTTTGGCGAGACTGCGGGCAAGGGCGACGCGCTGGCGCTGCCCGCCGGAAATCTGATGGGGTTTGCGGCGTGCAAATTTTTCCAACCGCGTCAGCTTGAGCATCTCCGCGACGCGGGCTTCGATCGCGTCTTTGGCCATACGGTCCCGCTTGAGCCCGAAGGCGATATTTTCCCACACACTCAGGTGCGGAAACAGCGCGTATGACTGGAACATCATGTTGACCGCACGCTGGTTCGGCGGCACGGCCGCAATATCCTGACCGGCCAGTTCGATGGACCCCTCGGTCGGGGATTCAAACCCTGCCAGCATTCGCATCATCGTCGTTTTGCCACAGCCCGACGGGCCAAGAAGCGCAAAGAACTCGCGTGCATAGATGTCGAGGGTCAGGTCATCAATCGCGGTGAAGTCACCAAACCGTTTGGTCACATTCTTAAACCGGATCAGCGGTTCTTCATCGGCGTCGTTCCAAGGGGCAAAAACGGATGTGCTCACAGACAGAAGGTTCCTTGAAAAGCCGCGGATGGGTCGGCGGGCGGCACACGTACAGCGCCGCCGCCCGCGCGTTTACCTGTCGATCAGGTGCCGGATTTGATTTTGGTCCAGCTGCGCGTCACGACACGCTGTACCTTTGGCGGGTAAGGCGTGGTGGTAAACAGGTTCTCCAGCGTTGCCGCATCAGGATAGATCGCCGGATCTTCGATCACGTCCTCGACCAGATGCTGCTGCGACGCTTCATTGCCGTTGGCGTAATAGACGTAATTCGATGCAGCCGCCATGTTCTGGGCATCCATGATGAAGTTCAGGAATTTGTGGGCGGCATCAGGATTTGGTGCATCCACCGGAATCGCCATTTGGTCGAACCACATCTGCGCACCTTCTTTGGCAGCGTTGTAAGCGATTTCGACACCGTTATCGGCTTCTGCTGCACGGTCGCGCGCTTGCAGGATGTCGCCTGACCAGCCGACAGCGACGCAGATATCACCGTTCGCCAGCGCGTTGATGTATTCGGAGCTGTGGAACTTCTGGATATAGGGGCGCACCTTGGTGAGCACTTCTTCGGCCTTGGCGATCACTTCGGGATCGTGGCTGTCGGGATCTTCGCCGATGTACTGCAGCGTCATCGGGATCATCTCGGCGGGCGCATCGAGGAAATGCACCCCGCATTCAGCCAGCTTTTCCATGTTCTCGGGATTGAGGACCAACTCGAGAGAGTCCAATGGTGCATCCTCGCCCAAGATTTCCCGCACCTTGCCTACATTCGTACCGATGCCGGTGGTGCCCCACATGTAGTTGATCGAATAGGCGTTCTCGGGGTCGTACTGTTCGGTACGGCTTTCGACGACATCCCACATGTTCTCGAGGTTCGGCAGTTTGGATTTATCCAGAGGCTGGAACGCACCCGCAACGATCTGGCGTTGAAGGAACGTGCCCGACGGTACAACCACGTCGTATCCGGACCCACCCGCAAGCATCTTGGTCTCGAGAACCTCGTTGCTGTCGAACACATCGTAGATCAGCTCGATACCGGTTTCTTCCTCGAACTTGGCCAAAAGGTCTTCGTCGATATAGTCGGACCAGTTGTAGACCCGAACTTCTTCGGCCGTTGCCGCGCCAGCCATCAGGGCTGCGACAGCGGTGCCGGTCAGAATGTATTTCTTCATGGTTAGCTCCCAGTGGTGAGGCACGGTTGATCCCTGCCTTTTCAGAATATGATCAAATTAAGCCGTATCCGACAAGATGAATCATGTTTTGCAGCCGCATCACAGCACCAAACCGAACAGGAATTCAACGGGATTCCGCGCAGGCAACGTCGCAAGAACATGGCGCGCGATTGACCCGCCAAAAATTTGATCATATTATTTTGGCAACAGCTTCTCCAGTCCGTAGGCGCACCCATGACATCGATCACAAACCATCTGCCCACCGCAGAGTTGCAGGCGCTGGACGCCGCGCACCATATGCATCCTTTCACAACCAATGACGAGTTGAGCGAGAAGGGTGCGCGCGTCATCACGCGGGCCAAAGGTGTCTATCTCTACGATAGCGACGGTCATGAGATTATCGACGCCATGGCCGGTCTATGGTGTGTGAATGTCGGCTACGGGCGTGAAGAACTCGTCAATGTCGCCAGCCGTCAGATGATGGAATTGCCGTATTACAACACCTTCTTCAACACGACCCATACGCCAGCGATCGCCCTTGCTGCCGAGCTGGCGAAACTTGCGCCGGAAGGCATGAACCAGGTGTTTTTTGCTGGATCCGGATCGGAGGCGAACGACACAAACATCCGCATGGTGCGCACCTACTGGGCCGAAAAGGGGCATCCGCAGAAAAAGCACATCATCAGCCGCAAGAACGCCTATCACGGGTCGTCGCTGGGGTCGGGCAGTCTGGGTGGTATGAGCTATATGCACGCGCAGGGCGGTATGCCGATCCCCGATATCCACCACATCAACCAGCCCGACTGGTGGTCAGAAGGCGGCGATCACACCCCCGAAGACTTCGGGCTGGCGCGCGCACAGGAACTGGAAGCGAAAATTCTCGAGCTTGGCGCCGAGAATGTAGCCGCCTTTATCGGAGAGCCGGTGCAGGGCGCGGGCGGTGTGATCGTGGCGCCCGACACATACTGGCCGGAAATCCAGCGCATTTGCGATAAATACGAAATTCTGCTGATCGCGGACGAGGTGATCTGCGGCTTCGGACGGACGGGCAACTGGTTCGGGTCCACGACCGTCGGCATCCGGCCGCATATCATGACAATCGCAAAGGGGCTGAGCTCGGGCTATGTCCCCATCGGGGGGTCCATCGTCTGCGACGAGGTTGCCGAGGTCATCAATGCGGTCGAATTCAATCACGGCTACACCTATTCGGGGCATCCTGTCTGTGCGGCGGTCGCCCTCGAAAACCTCCGGATATTGCAAGAAACCGATATCCTGCATCACGTGAACCATGTAGCCGGCCCCGCGCTGAAGGCCGGGTTGGAGAAACTGGCGGAACATCCGCTGGTTGGTGGATTGAACATATGCGGGATGATGGCGTCGCTGCCGCTGACACCGGACAAGGCGAGCCGCGCAAAGTTCGCGATGGAGCCGGGCACCGTCGGGTTCATGTGCCGCGAGCGGTGCTTTGCAAATAACCTCGTGATGCGTCACGTCGGTGACCGCATGATCATTTCGCCACCGCTGGTCATAACGCCCGAAGAAATCGATATCTTCCTCGAGCGCGCGCAAAAAGCCTTGGATGAAACCTACGCAGCCCTTGAAGAAGGCGACATGCTGAGGGCCGCATCCTAGGACCGGTACCAATCTGTGATTGCAAAAACGCAGGCAATTCGACTGAATCGTTTGAAATTGCGGGCGGATCTCCTCGAATCGCACAGAATCGCCGCCGAGTGGCTTTAATCAGTTGCAAAGCGCGATCCTGATGCGTTTAGTTCAATACGAAAGCGAGTTAATCGCTGACTAAAAAACGGGGAGCCAAAGACTTGGCCGATACCAACAGCAACGACGCGTTTGTCGAATTCGAACGCGTGCAGAAAAGCTACGACGGTGAGACGCTTGTCGTAAAAGACCTCAACCTCAGCATGCCCAAGGGTGAGTTTCTGACGATGCTCGGCCCCTCGGGATCGGGCAAGACAACCTGCCTGATGATGCTGGCCGGATTCGAAACGGCGACGCACGGCGATATCCGGCTCGGTGGGACGTCGATCAACAACATCCCGCCGCACAAGCGCGGCATCGGCATGGTATTCCAGAACTATGCCCTGTTCCCGCACATGACTGTCGCCGAAAACCTGTCCTTCCCGCTGGAAGTGCGCAAGATGGGCAAATCCACCCGCGAAGAGAAAATCCACCGCGCGTTGGGCATGGTGCAGATGAACGATTTTGCCGGGCGGCGTCCGGCGCAATTGTCGGGTGGCCAGCAACAGCGGATTGCGCTGGCGCGTGCGCTGGTGTTTGAACCCGAGCTGGTCCTGATGGACGAACCGCTGGGCGCGCTCGACAAACAGCTGCGCGAATCGCTTCAGTTCGAGATCACGAAACTTGCGCATGATCTGGGGATTACCGTGGTCTATGTGACCCACGACCAGACCGAAGCGTTGACGATGTCGGACCGCGTCGCGGTATTTGATGATGGCCGCATCCAGCAACTTGCGCCGCCGGACGAGCTTTACGAACAACCGCAAAACAGCTTCGTTGCGCAGTTCATCGGCGAAAACAACACGCTGCATGGCGAGGTCGTAAAACTCAGCGGCAACCGCTGTGTCGTCAAACTGGACGGCAGTGGCGAAGAGATTGACGCGGTCCCCGTGAACGTCAACGCCGTGGGCGACAAGACGACCCTGTCGATCAGACCGGAGCGGGTTGAGTTCAATCCAGATTTGGGGCCGGATTCACATACGCTCAGCGCCGAAGTGCTTGAATTCATTTACATGGGCGACGTGTTCCGCACGCGCCTGCGGGTGGCTGGCAAGGACGACTTTGTCGTCAAGACACGCAACCGTTCCGATCAGGTGCGTCTGACGCCGGGCGACAAGATCAAGATCGGTTGGTTGCCAGAGGATTGCCGCGCGCTCGACGCCTAGCGTCTGGCCTGCGTGCCATGTCGCGGCGCACCCGTGTGCCGTGATCCAAAAGGGGCGACAGCCAATCCCGTTGTTGTCGTCTTGAAATACTTAACGGGTAAAAACTGGGAGACTATCAATGAAAATGACCAAAACGCTGATGGCGACCACCGCACTGACTGTTGCGGCCGGTATGTCCTTCGCCGATGGCCACATGGCCGATGAAATGACCATCGTGTCGTGGGGTGGCGCGTATTCCAACAGCCAGCAAAAAGCCTATCACGACCCCTATATGGCCGACACTGGCGTCAAGATCATCAACGATGAATCCTCCGCCGAAGCGGTTGCGAAACTGCGCGCGATGAACGAAGCGGGCAATGTCACGTGGGATGTTGTCGACGTGGTTGCAGCCGATGCGATCCGTCTGTGTGACGAAGGTCTCGCGCTGGAAATCGATCCTGATGAAGATCTGGCCGCAGCGCCCGACGGCACCTCTGCCGCGGACGATTTTGGCGATCTGCTGGTGTCCGACTGCTTCATTCCGCAGATCGTGTACTCCACAACGTTCGGCTACCGCACCGACCTGGTGGGTGATACGCCTCCAACGGATGTCTGCGCCGTGTTCGACACAGACGCGTATCCCGGCAAGCGTAGCCTCGAGAAGCGTCCGATTGCGAACATGGAATGGGCTCTGCTGTGCGACGGTGTCGCAAAAGACGAGATCTATGATGTGCTGGCAACCGAAGAAGGTCAGGACCAGGCTCTGGCCAAGCTCGACACCATCAAGGACGACGTAGTGTGGTGGTCCGCCGGTGCCGACACGCCCCAGCTGCTTGCGGACGGCGAAGTCATCATGGGTTCGACCTACAACGGTCGCCTGTTCTCGGCCATCGTCGAGCAGGACCAGCCTATCGGCATGCTGTGGGACGCACAGATGTTCGATCTGGACGGTTGGATCATTCCAACAGGCCTGAGCCCCGAGCGTGAAGCGCGTGCGCGTGACTACATCAAGTTCGCGACAGACACACAGCGTCTGGCCGATCAGGCGAAATACATCTCCTACGGTCCTGCACGTGCGTCTTCCGCGCCGCTGGTCGGCAAGCACGCCGATCTGGGTATCGATATGGCGCCTCACATGCCAACCGATCCAGCGAACGCCGAGAACACGTTCCTGTACAACTACGAGTTCTGGGCTGACTACCGCGACGACATCGACGCGAAATTCCAGGCTTGGCTGGTAAAATAAGCCCCTAGCGGCTTTCGAAGGGGGCCCGAAGCGGCCCCCTTCATCCACTTTATTCCATTTGTCCATTTACCAATTCCGCACCCATCCGAACGGGGATCACATGAGCGATCAAACAACAAACGGCCCGGTTCTGGCAGCCGATGGCACGCCTCTCAAACGGTCCCTGAACCGCGCACTGCGGCTGCAAAAGCTGCGTGCACTCGCGTTGATCTCGCCTTTGCTGATCTTCGTGCTGGTGACGTTTATCGCCCCGATCGCGGACATGTTGTTCCGCTCGGTGGAAAACCAGATCGTGTCGGAAACCCTGCCGCGCACAACGCAGATGCTGACCGAATGGGACGGCGACGGCGGTGAAATCCCCGATGAACCCGTTTTCGAGGCGCTCTACGAAGATATCTTCTACGCCCAGGAGGCCAAGCTGCACACGCGTCTCGGCTCGCGGCTGAACTATGAATTGACCGGCGTTTCATCGCTGTTCCGCAAATCCGGTCGCCGTGTCGAAGACATGGGCGAAGTCTATCAGGACCAGTTCGAGGACCTGAACGATTTCTGGAAAGCAGGCGAGAACTGGAACAGCTTCATGGGTTCTGACGCATGGCTGGCCGATATTCAGGCCTGGGACGATAAATCCGATGCCCGCCAGCCCCGTTTCGAATTGCGCGAAGGCATCGACGTGATGCTGCCCAAGACCGCAGATGCCTATGCGCGGTTTGCACAGTTCGTACAGGTCGAAGACGAAGACAATCTTTACAAGGAAGACCCCTGGGCCATCGTCTATTCCGCGCTGCACGCAGACATGACCGGACCGAACGCCGATGCCATACGCGCATGGAGCGGCCCCGCAGCCGAAGAGCTTTCGGCAGCGACAGAAGCGGCCCCCGCCTTCGAGACGGTCGATTTCAAACAGTCCTTTGTCGACATTGACAAGGACTGGCATGCGATGGACGTCTGGCAGACCATCAAGATTTACAGCCCGAAGCTGACCAACGGTTACTTCCTCAACGCGGTCGATATGCAAAAATCGGTGGACGGGCCGGAGCTGCGCCCCGAAAGCCAGCGCATCTATGGCATCCTGTTCTGGCGTACGATGGTGATGTCGCTCACCATCACGATTTCCTGCATTTTGCTGGGTTATCCGGTCGCGTGGATTTTGGCGAACCTGCCGTCGCGCACGGCAAACCTGCTGATGATCCTTGTTCTGCTGCCTTTCTGGACATCGCTGCTGGTGCGGACTTCGGCGTGGAAGGTGATGCTGCAACAGCAGGGTGTCATCAATGATACGCTCGTGTGGCTCGGGCTTGTGGCCACCGATGACAGGCTCGCGCTGATCAACAACCAGACCGGTACGATCATCGCGATGACGCATATCCTGCTGCCCTTCATGATCCTGCCGCTTTATTCGGTGATGCAGACGATCCCGCCCAGCTACCTGCGTGCGGCGAAATCGCTGGGTGCCACAAACTTCACGGCGTTCTGGCGGGTCTATTTCCCGCAGTCGGTGCCCGGTATCGGCGCGGGGTCGATCCTCGTGTTCATTCTGGCGATCGGCTACTACATCACGCCCGAAATCGTTGGCGGCACGTCGGGGACGTTCATCTCCAACCGGATTGCCTACCATATTTCCAGCTCGCTCAACTGGGGTCTCGGAGCGGCGCTGGGCGCTATCCTGCTCGGGGCCGTGCTGATCCTCTACTACGCCTATGACAAGATTGTCGGCATCGACAACGTGAAACTCGGATAACGGAGCAGAACCATGGCTGCACTCACACCCATCTCGCGCACCGAGCCGCAATTCTATGTCTCGACGGTGGCCGCCTTTGGCGCGTTCTTCGGCATCTTTGTCGGCGCAGGCCAAGGGTCCGTCCTGACCGGTATGATCGGGGGTGCCGTTCTCATGGCGCTGGCGGCCTTCGTGCTGACCAAGGTCATCAAGAACGAAAAAATCGGACGCTGGGCGCTCTTTGTCGTCATGGCAGCCGCCGGGTTCGCTCTGGCCGGCTTCCCGGGCCTCGTGGTCGGGGGCTTTTTTGGCTGGTTTTTCGGCTTTCTGATCTTCTGGCTCTACGAGGGTCGCTATCGTGCGCGCATCGCCCCCTACCTGACACCCGGTCAGGTGTTCTGGCACTTTGCGTTCAGAACCCTGTGCGGCGCGATCTTTGTTTTCCTGATCACGCCGATCCTCGTCGTGATGCCGCTCAGCTTCAATGCAGAGGATTTCTTTACCTTCACACCTGAAATGCTGCGCTTCGATCCCGAAGGCTATTCGCTCAAGCACTACCGCGATTTCTTTACCAACGATGACTGGCAGAACGCGCTTGCAAACTCGGTCAAGATTGCACCGGTTGCGACCCTGTTGTCCGTCACGTTCGGCACGCTTGCCGCCATTGGCCTCAGCCAGCCACACGTTCCGTTCCGTCGCGCGATCATGGCTATTCTGATTTCACCCATGATCGTGCCATTGATCATCTCGGCGGCGGGTATGTACTTTTTCTACAGCCGCATGGGCCTTCAGGGCACGTATATCGGTGTCGTGCTCGCCCATGCCGCTTTGGGTATTCCCTTCGTGATTATCACGGTCACGGCCACTTTGGTCGGGTTCGACCGGTCGCTCACACGTGCTGCAGCGAATATGGGTGCGAATCCCGTCACAACGTTTTTCCGCGTGCAAATGCCTCTGATCCTGCCGGGCGTGATCTCGGGCGGCCTGTTCGCCTTCATCACGTCATTTGATGAAGTTGTCGTCGTGCTCTTCGTCGGATCGGCGGGTCAAAAAACGCTCCCGTGGCAGATGTTTACCGGTTTGCGCGAACAGATCAGCCCTACCATTCTGGCGGTTGCGACGATCCTCGTCTTCATTTCGGTCTGCCTGCTGACGGTTGTCGAACTCCTGCGGCGGCGTTCGGAGCGTCTGCGTGGCATGAGCCCCGGTTGATCGCGTCTTCAACCGCCTCTCAGCCGGTCCAATAGCCGCAGAGACGCATATCCGTCCGGTATCAGACCTTGTGCAGCTTGCCAGTCGCGCACCGCATTCACGGTGAGCGGCCCGATTTTCGCGTCGATCTTTTGCGGGTCAAATCCCGCGTCGCGCAGACGTTCCTGCAGCTCAATCCGCTCATCATAGCTCAGCGCCCGATCCTGTCGGGGCCAGTTGCCTTGCAGCGGCGCACCTCCTGCGATCCGATCCGCCAAATAACCGACCCCGATGACATAGGCATCTGCGGTATTATAGCTTTCCAGAACCTCGAAATTATCGAAGATCATGAATGCCACTCCTTCATGGCCCGCGGGCAGCAAGATGGATGCAGGCCCCGTGTCCGACAATGACTGCCCCGAAGCACTGCGCACGCCCAGCCCGGCCCATTCCTCTGGCGCTTTTTGCACGGTCCGGTCGGCAAGCCGGTAGTCAAAGCCCTCCGGCAGCACGACCTCGAAGCCCCACGGCTGGCCCGTGGTCCATCCGTTGGCCTTCAGATACGCCGCTGTCGACGCCAGCGCATCCTTCGGATCCTCTCCCCAGATATCGCGGCGCCCGTCGCCGGTCCAATCGACTGCGTGATCCTGAAACGAGGTCGGCATGAACTGCGTGTGACCCATCGCCCCCGCCCAGCTTCCGCGCAGCTGGTCGGGTGTGGTGTCTCCCTTCTGCAGGATCTGCAAAGCGGCCAGCAGTTGGTCTTCGAAGAACGCCGCGCGTCGCGCGTCATAGGCGAGCGATACCATCGAATCGAGCACCGGATCGGACCCGCGGAATGTGCCATACGCGCTCTCCAGCCCCCAGATCGCGGTAATGATCTCTGCCGGAACGCCGTATGCATCACTGATTTCGGTCAACGCGGTTTGTTCACGCTTCAGCGCCGCCTTGCCATTCGCCACCCGCACGTCCGAGACGGCGGTCGACAGGTAGTCCCAGATCGTCTTGGTGAATTCCGACTGGTTGCGGTCACGCTTGATGATCTCGGGTGCAAATCGGACCGCGCCCATGGCAGTGTCATACGTCTCTGACGTGATCCCGGCAGAAACCGCACGGTCACGGAATGTTTCGATCCACGCGCGCAGGCCCGCATCATCCAGCTCTTGCGCGAGGGCCCCCAGCGGCAACAAGCAGACAAGCATCGTTGGAAAGACACGCATTGAAACCCCCTCAATTCTCTTCCTGCGCAGAGTAGTCACCTTCTTGGCGCGCTGGAACAGGCGCGGCATCAGATGAGCGGTCTTTGGCCTTTTCCAGGGCCAATGCCCGCAACCGCGCCATATGCTCCCGCAGCATCGGCACGCGCCGCGGTCTGAACGAGGCACCGGTGCGCGCCATTGCCCGCATCCGGTCCAGCCGAAAAACCCGATAATCCTTTCTGAGATGGCAAAAGGCGAGCAGCATATGTGACGATTGCATATACACGATGCTCAGCGGATCGACCTCGCGCAAGGAAACCCGCCCCTGTGCGTCCGCATATTCGAGGGCGATGGTCGCCTCGTCCCAGGTCGCTTTGCGCAGATCCACAACGTCGATGCCCGGCTCGGGTGGCCGGCCCCAGCGACGGGCGTCCAGCACCGCGTGTTGCAGCCGGTGGGTCTGGCGGGCGGGCAGTCGTGCCTTGAGCTTGCTCAGGGCCACGCTGGCCGCCTTCGCCAGCGCAGGATCACCAATCACCTTCACTTCGCGCAGTCCCAGAACAAGCGCTTCAAGCTCGTCGTCGCTGAACGAAAGCGGCGGCAGCGCTGCGTCTTCGATCAGCGTGTATCCGAAACCGGCTTCACCATCGATCACCGCACCCAAGCCGCGCAGCGCGTCGATATCGCGGTAGATGGTGCGCAGCGACACTCCGGTTTCATTCACCAGATCACGCGCCGTGACCGGCGAAGGCAGGCGGCGCAAAACCTGCATCAACTGAAAGAGCCTGTGTGTCCGCGTCATGACCGTTCCTTTCACGGGTCACTATCCGCTTTCATCCTGCCAGTTTCTGTCAACGGGGCAAGATACTTCGGGATCATCGCTTTCAGTCACAGGAGACCCGCCATGCTTACGCTTCTCACCTTCGGCCCCGCCTTTGGCGAAATCAGCGCAAGCCCCTTCAGCATCAAGGCAATCTGGCTCCTGAATCTCTCTGGCCAACCTTGGCAGCGGCGGGTCCTGACCGATCCACGCAAGATGCCTAAAGGAAAACTGCCCGCCCTCGAAGTGGACGGCGGTATCATCGCAGACAGTGACGACATCCGCGGCTATCTCGAAAGTCAGGGTCATGATTTCGAAACAGGCCTGTCCGATCTGGACAAAGCGAATGCCCGCGCCTTCATTCGGATGGCCGAAGAGCACATGTATTTTCATCAGGTCCTTGACCGGTGGGGCAATGATGCGATCTGGGCTGTGATCCGCGAACAGTTTTTCGCGGATGTGCCGCGCCCTTTGCGCGGACTTGTGTCCGGCAGTTTGCGCAAGAAACTACTGCGCGGCATGCACGTCCAGGGCCTCGGGCGGCTGAGCGCGGCAGAGCGCCTTGCCCGCGTTGAGCCGGACCTCACAGCCATCGCCGCACGGCTGTGGCAGGGAAAGTTCCTGTTTGGCGATCGTCCCAGCGCCGCAGATACGTCTGTGGGGGCCATGCTTTGCTGCATGATGTCGGCGCCAGTGCAAACACCCCTGTCACGCAGGATCGCAGACGATCCGGTTCTCGGCGCCTACGCCCAGCGGTGCCGGGACGCGATGGGCGGTTAGTCCCGTGTCCGGCTCCGCTTGAGCTTGCGCTTCAGCTTGTCCTTCTTTGTCTTCGCCTTCTTGGCCTTCGGACGCGCTCGCGATCGCCCTGCTGGGCTACGCCTGCGGCCGTCACCGCGCGGCATTGCCTCATCCTCGATCGTCAAAAGTTCCAAAGCGATGCCGCCGGTCACCGGCGTCACTTCGGACAGCCTCACGGTGACGCGCTGACCCAAACCGATCATACGGCCACTATCAGCGCCCATCAGCGTGCCAGCCTCTGCGTCGTGGTGAAAATACTCCCGCCCGATATTGCGCATGGGGATAAGGCCGTCGGCACCGGTTTCGTCCAGCTTCACGAAGGCGCCAAAGCGGGCCACGCCGCTGATCCGCCCGGTCATTTCGGCACCCACGCGTTCGGACAGGAAATGCGCCAGATAACGGTCGGTGGTGTCGCGCTCCGCGATCATCGACCGGCGCTCCGTATCCGAAATATGCGCACCGGTCGCTTCCATATCGTCTATGTCGTGCTGCGATAGACCGTCGTCACCCCAGCCGTGCGCGGTGATCAGCGCCCGGTGCACGATCAGATCGGCATACCTGCGAATGGGGGATGTGAAATGCGCGTAGCTTTGCAAAGCGAGCCCGAAATGGCCGATCCTGTCGATGCCGTAGTAGGCCTGTGTCATGGACCGGAGGGTCGATATATTGATCAATTCGGCATCGTCCGATCCCGCCGCCTGATCCAGTAACCGGTTCAGGTGCGCCGTCTGCAAAACCTGACCCTTGGCCAACTGATAACCGGCCGCCGCAGCGGTTTCGCGCAAGTTATCGAGCTTTTCCTGCGTGGGTTCTTCGTGCGTGCGGAACAACAAACGCGTCTTTTTCTCGATCAGCGTTTCGGCGGCGGCAACGTTTGCCAGCACCATGAACTCTTCGATCAGCTTGTGGGCATCCAGACGTTCGCGGAAATTCACGGATTTCACCGTGCCGTCCTCAGCCAACTCGATCCGCCGTTCCGGCAGATCAAGCTCGAGCGGCTGGCGTCGCGCGCGCGCACGAACCAACGCCGCATAGGCCGCGTAAAGCGGGCGAATTACATCATCCAGAAGTGCTTCGGTCCGCGGATTTGGTTCACCGTCCACGGCGGCCTGCACTTCTTCGTAGTGCAAACTGGCCGGAGAGCGCATTAACCCCCGATGAAAGCTGTGCCGCAGTTTGTTTCCGTCCGCGTCAAGAACCATCCGAACCGCGACGCAGGCGCGCTCCACACCTTCGTGCAGCGAACACAGATCCCCCGATAGCCGGTCAGGCAGCATCGGCACCACGCGGTCCGGGAAATATGTGGAATTGCCGCGCTTGCGCGCCTCGCGGTCGAGCGCGGAGCCCGGCGTCACATAGGCTGCAACATCGGCAATCGCGACCCAGAGGATGTGCCCCCCTTCATTATCGGGGTCCTGATCGGCTTCGGCAAAGCAGGCATCATCGTGATCGCGGGCATCTGACGGGTCAATGGTGACAAGGGGCAAGTCCCTCAGATCTTCGCGGCCCTCCAGCCCTTTTGCCACGGCGGCATCTGCCTCGGCCATGACATCATCGGGAAAATCGTCGGGGATCTGGTGCTGGTGAATGGCGATCACCGATACCGCTTTCGGCTGAGACGGGTCGCCCAAACGCTCCACGATCCGCGCACGCGGCAGGCCCATCCGGCCTTTCGGTCCGGCCAGTTCCGCTTCGACAAGCTCTCCATCCTGCGCGCCCGCCATTGCATCCGCCGCGACGGTCCACTCCTTGTCGGCCCCCTTATCGATGGGATGGATACGCCCGCCTTCCGCACCTTTGCGAAAAATACCCATGATTTTCTTGGGATTGGTGCCGATGCGCCGGATCAATCGCCCTTCGTAGTGATGATCCTCGTTCTTGACCAACGTCAGCCGGGCAAGAATGCGATCACCGGCGCCCAGCGCGGGATCAGCTGCACGCGGGATCAAGAGAACGACCGGCTCCTGCCCCTCACCGTCCCATTCCATCGGCTTGGCAAACAGATCGCCGTCACCGTCCGGCCCCGTCACAACGAGAACGGACACCGGTGGCAGCCGGTCGGGGTCGCGGTAGGTTTTCTTGCGCTTCTCCAAATGGCCCTCGGCTTCGAGTTCTTTGAGAACGCGCTTGAGGTCGATGCGTGCAGCACCCTTGATGCCGAACGCCTTGGCGATGTCGCGCTTGGCCGTCAGTGTTGGATTGACTTCGATCCACTCAAGGATCTCGCGCTTGCTGGGAATTTTACTCATGCCTTGGCAGGTAGCACGCGCACCCCCCGGCGTCACATTATTTTAGATCGCACGCCATCCATTGGTGCGGCACGCCTTCGTCATCGTAAAGCGGGCCAAACGGCACAAACCCCAGTTTTTCGTAGAATCCGGTCGCCGTTGCCTGCGCGCCGAGGATTGCACGTGTTACGCCGGGCTGCTGCGCGGCAAGATCTTTGCAGGCCTCGATAAGATCGGCCCCCAAACCACGACCGCGCAGGTCTTGAACCACGCAAACCCTGCCTATTTTCGCGTCCGAACCATCGACAAAAACGCGCGCCGTGGCCACGGGGGTATCCCCTTGGTGGGCCATTAGGTGCAGACTGGCCGCATCCTTGTCGTCAACTTCGCCTTCTTCGGAAAATCCCTGTTCTTGCACAAAAACCTCGTGACGCAGGGCAAAGCAGGTTTCCGTATCTTCGGTCGCCGCAATCACGATCATGCAAAATAATCCCGCAGAATACGCCCGTATATCGATTTCAGCTGCTCGATATGGGCAACGGCGACATGTTCATCGACTTGGTGCATGGATTGGCCAACCAACCCGAATTCCACGACCGGACAATGCGATTTCACAAACCGGGCGTCGGAAGTGCCACCGGTCGTGGACAATTCGGGCGTGATACCGGTTTCGGCCTCCACCGCTGCAGCCACTAGCGCAGATAAATCGCCGGGTGGGGTGATGAAACTCTCGCCGGAAATCTTGGTTTTTGTTTCGATCTGCACCCCAAAGCTGTCCGCGATCCGCGATGCTTCGGCCTCGATCCATTCCGTCAGGCTTGCGCCCGAATGCGTGTCGTTGAACCTGATGTTGATGGCCGATGTGCATTCCGCCGGAATGACATTCGTTGCCGGATTGGCGGTGTCCACGGTGACGATGGCCAGCGTCGAAGGGTCGAAATGGTCGGTACCGGTGTCGAGCGTATGGCTGGCCAATCTGTCCATCAACTGCATCATGGCAGGTAGCGGATTGTTCGCGCGGTGCGGATAGGCGGAGTGACCCTGTTTCCCGATAATCCGGAACCACGTGGTCATCGACCCGCGGCGGCCGATCTTGATCATATCGCCCATCGTGTCGGGGCAGGTCGGCTCCCCCACCAGACAGACGTCCATCCGCTCGCCGTGGTTCTGCATATACTCCAGCAGGGCGGTGGTGCCATCGGTGGCGTCGCCTTCTTCGTCGCCCGTGATGGCAATGATCACGGAGCCGTCGGGTGGGGTGTTACGCACGAAGTCGACTGCCGCAGCAACAAAGGCGGCAACGCCCGATTTCATATCGGTCGTGCCCCGCCCGTACATGACACCGTTGTGTATCTCTGCCCCGAAGGGCGGCTTGGTCCAGGCAGATTCGTCGCCTATCGGCACAACATCCGTGTGGCCGTTAAAGCCGAAACTGCGCGTATTGCCCTTGGTGCCCCAACGGGCGAACAGATTTCGGATACCGCCGCGGTCCGCCCAGGCACACTCGAAACCCGCATCCCCAAGCAGCCGGTGCAGAATGTCCAGCGCCCCCGCATCTTCCGGTGTCACGGATGGGCATCGGACCAATTCGGCGGTCAGGGCAACGGGATCGACAGGTGGCATAACGGTTCCTTTCAGACGCGGCTGCCTTCTTATCCTCCCTGTGGTCAAAAAGTGCCAGCCCCGTGCGGCCTGCCCAGTTCCCGCTTCATTTGCGGCAAAATTGTGGTAACGTCGGCACTATAAAAATTGACCCGAGGCAGGGCAAAGCAGTTTCGTCACCTGAAAACAGGGGCGGATTGGTTCAAAAGAACCACCAATGAGCAGCGGAAACACCGCTGCCGATCGCTGTTGTGCGCTGTCTCACAAGTGTGGTGAGCAGAATATGGTACGGGCGTCCAAGCTTCCGATACAAACAGTCCGAAACGGCGTTGATGCAGATGACATGGCGCAAGAGATTTTCGGCGATGGCGTTACCGTTGTCGGTGCGACCTATTTCGGCGATAACGACAGCGCGGGCATCTATAGCGATGGGGACAACACGGCCCCCGGCGTGACGCCCGGAGATACCGGTGTCATTCTCTCGACAGGTAACGCGGACGATTTCACCAACCGCAATGGTCAGGCCAATCAGGATACCAATACCTCGACGAACACGTCGGGGACCAACAACTTCAATCAATACAACACGGCAGCGGGCGCGCGGACCTACGACGCCGCCACGCTCGACGTCGATTTCATCCCCGACACGAACGTGATGACGATGCAGTTTGTGTTCAGCTCCGAGGAATACCCGGAATTTGAGAACTCGATTTATCAGGATTTCTTCGGGGTCTGGATCAACGGGCAGCAGGTCGAACTTGATGTCGGCGACGGCGATACCGATCCCGGCAACATCAATACCACAAACAATATCAACATGTACGTGAACAACCAGTCCGACGACTTCAATACGGAAATGGACGGTTTCACCATCACGATGACGCTGACGATGGTCGTGAACCCCAACGTCGTGAATTCGATGCGCATCGCTGTCGCCGACGTGTCCGACAGCGCCTTCGATTCGAACGTGTTGATCGCGGGGGATTCAGTCCAGACCAATCTTGTCGCGATTTCCGACGACGTGAACGTCTATCCCGATGGGACGACGACCCTCAACGTGCTCGACAATGACATCAACAACGGGCCGGGCGTGCTGACCATTACCCACATCAATGGCCAGCCCGTTGTCGTGGGGTCGGTTGTTGTCCTGCCGACCGGGCAGGAAGTCACGCTGAACGCGGATGGCACGCTCGAGGTGGTGGGCGACGGCGATGAGGAAGATTTCAACTTTACCTATACGGTCACCAATGGTGCCAATTCCGATACCGGTTTTATCAACGCGACCTCTGTCCCCTGTTTTGTCGCAGGTACGCTGATCGCGACGCCGCAGGGCGATGCGCGCGCCGAACGGCTGGTGCCCGGCGATCTGGTGATGACAAAAGACGAAGGCGCGCAGCCCTTGCGCTGGATCGGTTCGCGCACGGTCAAGGCCAGTGGTGATTTCGCCCCCATCCGCATCAAAGCGAACACGCTGGGCCAGCATCGCGACCTGTTGGTGTCTCCCCTGCACCGGGTGCTCATCCGCGACAGTCTGGCAGAGCTTTTGTTTGGCGAAACCGAAGTATTGGTGGCCGCCCGTGATCTGGTCAACGACCGTTCCATCGTCCGGTGTGAAGGGGGCGATGTGACATACGTTCACCTCATGTTCGATCGCCATCAGGTCGTATTTTCCGAAGGGTTGGAGACCGAGAGTTTTCTGCCCGGCCCCCAGACCTCGCACAGCTTCGAGGCTGACGTGGTGGCAGAAATCTACGCGCTCTTTCCCGAACTCGATCCCGATACCGGCACCGGTTATCCCGCTGCGGCCCGTCGGACCCTGAAACGATACGAAGCGCAACTTCTGCGCGCAGCACAGGTGGCTTGATCATGACTTGGCTCGCACTCGCCGACCACACGGACCGCCGCTTTTCCCTGCGTGGATTGGGGCATGGGAAATCGGACGCACCGCTTCTGGAGGACCGGCCAGATACGCTTCTGACGCGCGGCAGTATCGTTTTCGAAACCCAGATTCCCGCTGATGTGCGCCCGCAGGTGCTGTTCGGATATAAAACGCCGCACCCGTCCCGTCGCAGCCTCGTGTTTCAGGCGATTCCCGGCGGTGGCGTGTCGATGGTACAGGTGCAGGACAGCAGCTATACCCACGCCGCAATCAATCACGACAACGCCGGACGCAGCGAAGTTCTGCGTGTGATGTACGCGTGGGACACGACGTATAACTGGGGCCGTCTGACGCTTGAGCAAGCCGGCGACAGTGCGATCACATCCGTTGCCGTGGACAACCCGCAACCCCTGAAACTTGACGATCTTCGCGATCTGATGCTCGGCCGTGGACAGCAGGACTTTGCGCAGGATGTGATCTTTGCCGCCTTGTCCAATGATATCGAACCGGTCGGCCCGTCACCGTCGCTCGCGCCCGACACGCCGATTGCGACGCCCTGGGGATACCGCGCCGCCAGTACGCTCAAACGCGGCGACACCGTCTATACGCACGAAGGCGACGTGGTGCCGGTGCTGCACAATGTCCTGCGCGAGGTACCCGCCCGCGGCAGCTATGCTCCGATCCGGATGCGAGCGCCCTATTTCGGCCTGCAGGAAGATATTGTAATCGGGCCTGACCAGCACGTCGTCATCGACGGACCGGAGGTCGAGTATCTGTTTGCCTGTGAAAAGGTGCTGACCCCCGCCCGACATCTCGTAAACGGATTTGCCGCCCGACCCGAGACAACAGGACCGACAGCGCGCTATTGTCAGCTGATCCTGCCACAGCACGAAACGCTTCTGGCCGCGGGCGCCCCGCTCGAAAGCATGTACATCGGACGGATGCGTCGCGATCAACAGCAGGTCGTCTCAAGCGTTCTGGCGTATTTCGACCGCGCCCTTCTGCCCGAACACGCCCAGCCCGCGCACAAGGTGCTCAAATGGTATGAGGCGATCCATCTCGCCAAACGCCGCGCTGCCTGATGGGGCTGAGCCATGTCACCTTCATCACCGCCGATCTGGACCGGATGGAGCAGATTTTCACCCGCGTGTTGAAAGCGGAAAAGATTTACGACAGCGGGCTGGACACGTTCTCCATCGCGCCGGAACGCTTCTTTGATGTCGATGGCGTTTGGGTGGCGACAATGCTCGGTGCCCCGCTGCCGACCCGGACCTATAACCATACGGCTTTCACGATGCCGGAAGCCGATTACGATGACCGCCTCGCCGAGATCAAATCACTCGGTCTGGATTTGCGCGAAGGGCGCAGCCGTGTGGCGGGCGAAGGGCATTCGATATACTTTCACACCCCCGACAACCATTTGATCGAGCTGCACACAGGCACACTGGCGCAGCGTCTGGCCAGATACCGTGCGGCAAAGCCGGTTCAGTCGTAGAACGGGGTCATCTGCGCGACAATGACCGAATTTTCGTCAAGCGCGCGCTGCATCAGTTCGCGTTCGTCCGCGTCAATCTCCTGACCGTCCGCTTCACGCTCGGCCAACGTGCCGTAGCCCGTCACATCAAGCGGTGCGGTATCTGCCTGCTTGAGGATCGCGACGGTTTCGCGCACCGCTTCGGCTTCGTCGATACCGGACGCAAAACACATCAGCGCGGCACCGGTCGCTTTTTCGGGCAGGCCGTCCCCTTCCTTGCGCCCGATCTGGACAAGCAAGGTAAACACCTGCTGGCGGGACGGTTTCTTGGGCTTTTTGGTGTCAGACATGAAAACTGCGCCTTCCAGAGTTTGGAAGACGCAGTGCTAGCTTGATCAGGGGTGATTGAAAAGGGTCAGCGTCGGATCATGCGTCCGGCTGCAATCAACAGACATGCACCCACGACACCGACAAACAACTGGCCAATCCAGCCACCCAGCGTCGAGCCGACGATCAGCACGAGGATCCAGTTGAACACCAAAGCACCAACGATGCCGAGAATGATGTTCATCAGCAGATTGTGATCGGTCTTCATGATCTTTTCCGCGATCCAGCCCGCAAGCGCGCCTACGATGATGGCGGCGAACCAACCAATACCTGTCATTTTGTAGTCTCCTTCAATTCATTAAAGGGTCAACGCCGCTGACATAGGAATGGTTCCGCCCGTTTATTCGCAGCGGCGCAGCGGGCTGATGACCCCGCCTTTCTGGATAACCGTGATGCCGGCGTCGGTACGCATGATCATGATCCGCCGTTCCCACGGAGCACCGTCCGCACGACAGATCGCATCATACAGCGTTGCATCCATACTGCCGACCGGGGTCGCATTGCGCAGCGAACAGCGGCTGCCGACAGCAAAAAAGGTATTGGCCGCGATAGCGATCGCGCCGCCGTCCTCGCCGATATTGGTACAGTCCCAATCGCTGGCCGACGGATGATCGGGGCGGTACCGCCCATCGTAGGGACCCGCCCAGGCAGCGGTTGCCGCGACAGCAACCAAAGCGCCAAGGCAGGTCCGAAAGAACATCAGTCGCGCAACAATTCATTGATGGACGTCTTGGACCGTGTCCGTTCATCCACGCGTTTGACGATAACGGCGCAATAGAGGTTCACACCGTTTTTGGATGGCATGGAGCCTGCAACAACAACCGAACCTGAAGGCACTTCACCGTACATGACCTCGCCGGTTTCGCGGTCCACAATCTTGGTCGATTGCCCGATAAAGACCCCCATGCCCAGCACGCTGCCTTCCCGCACGATACAGCCTTCGACGACCTCGGACCGCGCTCCGATAAAGCAGTTGTCCTCGATGATCGTGGGTCCGGCCTGCATCGGTTCGAGCACACCGCCGATACCGACCCCGCCCGACAGGTGCACGTTTTTCCCGATCTGCGCGCAGCTGCCAACCGTTGCCCATGTATCAACCATGGTTCCCTCGTCGACGTAGGCGCCCAGATTGACAAAGGAAGGCATCAGAACGACGCCGGGCGCGATGAAGGCGGATTTACGGACGACACAGTTTGGTACGGCACGGAAACCTGCCGCTTTCCACTGGTTGTCGCCCCACCCCTTGAATTTGCTGTCGACCTTGTCCCACCAGCCGCCACCCTGCGGTCCGCCGTCCTGCTGTTCCATGTCCTTGATGCGGAAGCCGAGCAGAACCGCTTTCTTGGCCCACTGGTTTACATGCCAGTCGCCGTTGTCCTGACGCTCGGCCACGCGCAACGATCCGCTATCGAGCGCGTTCAGCGTATCTTCGATGGCGTCGCGCGTTTCACCGGTTGTTGCGGGCGTGATGCTGTCGCGGTCTTCCCATGCGGCTTCGATGGCGGTCTCAAGTTGGGCGTTGGACATCAGGATCCTCCGGTTGTCTGAAAAAGGTTGCAAGCGCTATACGCGCAGCGTGCCGTCGAAGCAATCTAGCTGCGCCATTTGATGGAGCAGCCCATCGAGGGTGTTTGCTGTGACGGGCCTGTGCCAGTGCGCGCAACTTGGGTCATCGCATGCACCAGATCCGGCGTGCGACCGGATGGATCGCCTCGCATGGGAACGTCATCGAGACGGCCGCGGTATTGCAGACCGCCGGACGCATCGTACCCGAAAAAGTCAGGCGTACAGACCGCACCGTAAGCACGGCCAACCGACTGTGTGTCGTCCACCAGATACGGCGCCGCCAAGCCGTGGGCGTCCGCGAACCGATGCATCATCTCGGGGCGGTCGGCGGGATAGGCCGCATAATCGTTCGACATGATCGCGGCACATCCGACGCCCCTTGCCTCGAGTGTTTTCATGTCCGCGGCCAGACGGTCGATCAGGTCCACCACATACGGACAGTGGTTGCAGATGAAAGCGATCAGCATGCCGTTTTCCCCCATCACGGTATCGCGGGTGAACCGCTGGCCGTCTGCGGTTTGCAGATCGAAATCGGGGGCGGCTTCGCCAAAATTGCAGGTGTCCGTTTGCAGCAGCATGGCGTGTCCTTTGAGGCGAATTTCACCGACAGCATAAGGACGTGGCCAACGCTTGCAATCCAAGGCATGTTGGCGCGAACACTTTTGCCGGAGAGCGCGATGACAAAACAGACCCAGCACCCCTTGCGAGATGCCCACAGCGACCGATCAGCCGCGGACAAGGTGCCGGTCACGCCGCAGACGCAGGCCCCTGCGTATCGGCTGGCGTTCAGTGACAAGGATTTCCTGTGTCGGGACGAATTGCGCCCCGTGCGCCTGCAGTTGGAGCTGCTCAAGCCCGAGATGCTGCTGGACGAATACGGCGTTGAATCGACGATCGTCCTTTTCGGCGGGGCCCGCATTCCCGAACCCGCCAAGAAGGACACAGCACGGACCGAGACGCTTGCCGATCTGTCACAATTTTATGACGAAGCGCGAGAGTTTTCGCGACTAATGACGCTGAAGTCAAAAGAATCCGGCGGCCGCGAGGATGTTGTGGTGACCGGCGGCGGTCCGGGTGTGATGGAGGCTGGCAACCGTGGTGCAGTGGACGCGGACGGTGTGTCCATCGGGCTCAATATCGTATTGCCGTTCGAGCAGGCGCCCAATGAGTACGTGACACCCGATCTGTGCTTCAACTTCCACTATTTCGCGATCCGCAAAATGCATTTCCTGATGCGGGCCAAGGCGATTTGCGTGTTTCCCGGCGGGTTCGGCACATTGGACGAGCTGTTCGAGGCCCTAACGCTGATCCAGACAGGACGCATGCAGCGCGTGCCCTTCCTGCTGTTCGGTCGGGCGTTCTGGGAAAAGATCATCAATTGGGACGCGCTGGCAGATGCCGGTACGATTTCTGCCGAAGATCTGGACCTTTTCCGTTTTGTCGAAACCGCAGCCGAAGCGGTGGACCTGATCGAGAACTGGGGCGATCTGTCTGCCCGCTCGACCGTGCCTGGCCGCTGAGGGATTAGTGGAACATCTCGGCGGGCAGGACGCATAGATCGGTGTGCGTGGACAGCTTTTGCAGGACATGCCCGCCGTCCGCCGTGTCACGGATGCCATACCCGTATCCGGCCAACCGGTGCTTCCATTCACGCGTCGACAGCGCGACCTGCCGCTCGTGGGCGACCAGTTCGATGATTTCGGGGGCGACAAAGGCCTCCTGATGACTAAAGATCGACATTGCTTCTCTCCCGATTAGGTCAATTCAGGAAACAGTGTCGAAATCTCGAATGGCAGGATTCCGCTGCGATTGCGGCAGAAAAAAGGTATTTCAGCCACCCTCGGTTGAATTTCTACCGAAAGTAGGCACTGCGACAACTGCGGGTTCGGATTCCCTAGCCGAGATAAACGCGCCCTTCGGGGTATCCGATCCGCGGCACGGACCGTGTGGCGAGGAAAAAGCCAAGGGTCAAAGGCCCCAGACGCCCTACAAACATAATGATGATGATCAGGGCCCGACCAAATTCATCCAGTTCTCCGGTTGCGCCGCGTGACAATCCAACCGTGCCAAAAGCGCTTACGACTTCGAACAACAGATCGAGGAAGTCACCGCGGTAGGTAATGGATGCGGTGAAAAGACCGAACATGACCAGAAACAGGCTGAGCGCAGTCAGTGCCAGTACCTTGGTGATTTCCTGAATACCCAGACTGCGGCCAAAGATATGCAGTTTTTCCTGACGGTTGAAAAACGCCAAAGTCGCCAGAACCAGAACAATCATTGTCGTGACCTTGATACCGCCGGCGGTCGAGGACGGCCCGCCCCCCACCAGCATGAGCGATATGGTCATCACGGTCGTGCTGTCGCGCATTTCGGCGTAATCAAGCGTGTTGAAGCCAGCGGTACGCGGTGTGACCGCCTGAAACCAGCTGGCCAGAACTTTGGTACCGACCCCGTCGAGACCACCAAGGGTCTGGGGATTAGTCCATTCCAACAGCGCGAACAGGACCCATCCCCAAAGTATCAGGAACAAGGTGCCGGTCAGCATGAGCTTGGTATGAAGCGACAGCTGACGCCAGTTGCGCTTGCGGTATATATCGACGAGCACCACAAAACCCAGACCGCTCACCATGAAGAGCGCGGTAATCGTGAGATTGACCGTCGGATCACCGACGTAATTGCTCAGACTCCCCGGAAACAGGGAAAAACCCGCGTTGTTGAATGCCGAAATTGCATGAAACAGGGCTTGCCAGAAACCGTGGCTCCACCCGAACTCCGGCACAAAGACAGTCATCAGCAACGCCGTGCCCAGCGCCTCGCAGAAAAACGCAACGCTGATGACGACACGGACCAGCGCGGCCAGATCACGCAGTGACGTCTGGCCCATTTCGTCGCGCAGCACCATACGTTCGGGCATACCGATATTCAGCCCCAGCATCGTCAGAAGCAGGGCAGCAAAGGTCATCAGACCCAGCCCCCCCACCTGAATGAGAAGGGCAATGATGATCTGGCCAAAAAGAGTAAAGTCGCTGCCGGTATCGACCACGACCAATCCCGTGACCGTCACGGCCGACGCTGCGGTGAAGAGTGTATCGCTGAACGTGACATTGCCGGTCTGGCTGAAGGGCAACAACAGGATAAGCGCGCCGCCAAGGATGAACATCGCATAGATACTCGCCAGAACAGCGGGCGGGCTCAGCCGTTTGCTGGCGAGAGAAAGCTGCAGCGCGCGACGCTTTGCCATCAAAGGCTCCCGGCGAAATCACGCAGGTTCTGCCGGCTGCCCAATAGCAACAGCAGATCGTCTTTCTCCAGCGTTGTGTCGCTGCCGTCACTGCCCAGATATTCAGACCCGCGCAAAACCCCGATGCACCGCAGATCGTATTTCTTGTTGTGGTCCAGTTCCGGCAGCCTGCGTCCTTCGAGCGCTTCGGGGATCAGAAAGTTCACGACGTGCTGGCCGTTGCCAAGGCTGACATAGTCGCGGACAAGCGGATTGTGCAGCACCTGCGCAATATGCGTGCCCACCTCTTTTTCAGGATGGATCACCCGGTCAACGCCCAGTTTGGACAGGATCCGGTGATGGTTCTTGGATGTCGCTTTGGCCCAGATCTTGGAAATGCCCAAGGTCTTGAGGGTGATGGTGGCGAGAATGCTTGCTTCGATGTCATCACCAATGGCGACGACCGCGATATCACAGGTATCGATCCCCGCATCGCGCAGCGCGATGTCCTCGCGCGCATCAAGAATCAGCGTCCGATCGAGGTTATCGGCAATCGCGGCGACGTTGCGTTCCGACAGATCGATGCCCGTGACGTGATTGCCGAAACGGGCAAGTTCATTGGCGACGGTGCTGCCAAATGTCCCCAATCCTACTACGACAAATGTCTGCTGTTTTCTGGGCATACCGCCGCGCTCCTGATCAACCTTCAGGGCATAGATAGGTCAATCTGGAGCGCCGCAAAGGTCAGGGCTGGCTGACGCCTGCTTCTGCCTCGATCTGGCGCTTGGACTTGCGCGCGCGTTCGGTATCGGATTTCAACTGTCCACAGGCCGCCATGATGTCTTCGCCACGGGGTTTGCGCACGGGTGACGCATATCCCGCTTGATAAACGATCTCCGAAAACGCGCGGATGCGGTTATTGGATGACCGTTTGTAAGGGGCGCCGGGCCATTCGTTAAACGGGATGAGGTTGATCTTGGCCGGGATGCCCTCGATCAGCTTCACAAGCCGGTGTGCATCTTCATCGCTGTCGTTCACACCGTCCAGCATGACGTATTCAAACGTGATCCGCTCCGAATTGCTTACCTTGGGATAGGCACGCAGCGCGTCGAGCAGCTCTTCGATGTTCCAGCGCTTGTTAATGGGCACCAGCTTATTGCGGACCTCGTCTGTCGTCGCATGGAAAGACACAGCCAACTGGCAACCGATCTCTTCGGCGGTCTTGGCAATTTCCGGTACGACGCCAGAGGTGGACAGCGTGATACGACGGCGAGACAGCTGGATGCCTTCGGGATCCATTGCGATTTTCATCGCGTCGCGGACATTGTCGAAATTATAAAGCGGCTCGCCCATCCCCATCAGGACGATGTTGGACAGCAGACGCGCTTCATAGGTGCGGGTGCCGGTTTGGGGCCATTCATTCAGGTCGTCGCGTGCCACCATGACCTGGCCGATGATTTCGGCCGCCGTCAGGTTGCGCACCAGTTTCTGCGTGCCGGTGTGACAGAACGAACAGGTCAGCGTGCAACCGACCTGCGAGCTGACGCAAAGCGTGCCGCGGTCGGTTTCGGGGATATAGACAATTTCGACCTCGTGGCCGCCCGCGATGCGCACAAGGTACTTGCGCGTACCATCGGTGCTGACCTGCTTGGTCACGACCTCGGGTACCGCAATGACGAAATGCTCCGCCAATTCGGCGCGAAAGGCCTTGCTGAGGTTGGTCATCGCATCGAAATCACGGACGCCCCACTGATAGATCCACTGCCAGATCTGGCCGACGCGCATCTTGGCCTGCTTTTCCGGCGTGCCGATCGCGATAAGAGCATCCCGCATTGCGGGCCGCGTCAGCCCGACGAGGTTCATCGGACCGTCCGGCAACTTGCGCGGGATTGTCATCACGTCTTGGGTAATCGGTGCATCGGCAGCCATGGCAGGGACTCACTGTTCAGGATTGCGCGGGCATAGCAGAAACTGCACCCAAATGAAAACAGCCCCGCCAGAATGGCAGGGCTGCGTGCGCTACATATGTCGGGCGATCAGCCGCCGCAGCGTTTTGCCGCATCTTCAACCGCTGCGGTAAAGCCCAGCAGCGAAAAGGTATCGGCAGTCTGTGTGCCACGACTTGACCGGCCGGTCAGCTTGGCATCCGCGCCGCGTTTCATCGCGGCAATGATCTTTGCGTCGTCCTCGGTCGTTGCGGGCCACGCCCACTCGCCTTCGGTAAACATTTCAAACGTGGTGCCCCCGATATCGAGCGATACCGTCGACCCGCCCGCAAAGGGATATCCACCCGTGAAGGCGACCTGACCCTTGGCGCCCGCGCTGGGGCGGTAAAACACCATCAACAGTGTCTGACCACGGTTCACCGCGACCACGTTGCCGTTGCGCGAATTCACTGATTCTTTAGGGGTCGATACGCCCCAGCACTCGGTCGGATTGTCTTCGACAAAGACGCTCCAATCCGTTTTCGCCGCGACACGGTTCGAGCTTTGGCTCTGCGCGACCGCACTGCCAGCCGCCACCGCCGCCACCGCCGCAATCGCCAGCGCACCCAATCCCGTCTTCCAAACTCGCATCTGTCCACTCTCCAACGTCATGTTGCCTCAACATATAGGGGGTTCTTCGACGATTGCCGCTTTGCGCGGTCATTTGCTTGCCAAAGACGCCATTCTTCTCGACAACAAACAGCATAACGCAAAAGAAGCGAGTGGCGAAGCCCCGGATTGGCGGGTTTTCGCCCATCTCTACGCTATGAAACGAAGGAAACACCGACCATGACCTCCCCCGCTCCTTTTGCCGAAATCTGGCGTGGTCCATTCCTCGAAAGCGTACACACAGGGCATGCGGTGATTTGTGACGCCAAGGGCGATATTATTGACGCATGGGGCGATCCCACGCTGACCGTTCTGCCGCGCAGTTCGTCCAAGATGATACAGGCCCTGCCGCTGATCCAGTCAGGTGCTGCTGACGCTCATCGTCTGGGCACCGAACACCTCGCGCTTGCCTGTGCCTCTCACAACGCAGCGGCCATTCACATCGACCGGGTGGGCAAATGGATGGACCATCTGGGCCTTGGCGATGATGCGTTTCGCTGTGGTCCCGAACAATCACGTGACCGCGAAATACGCGAAGCTCAGATCCGCGCCTACGAAAGCCCTTGCCAGATCCACAACAACTGTTCGGGCAAGCACGCGGGTTTTCTGACACTGGCATCCCATCTGGACGCCGGTCCGGAATATGTCGATCCCGATCATCCCGTGCAAAAGGCCTGTCTCGACGCTTTCGAGACGGTGACCGGCGAAACAAGCCCCGGCTTCGGGATCGACGGATGTTCCGCCCCCAATCCGGCGGCAAGCCTGCATGGTGTGGCACGCGCGATGGCGCATTTCGCCGCCGCGCCGGACGACAGCGCCGAGGCACGCCTGCATCAGGCCATGCGCCTGCATCCCGAACTTGTCGCGGGCGAGGATCGTGCCTGCACCGACCTGATGCGCGCCACCGATGGCAAGGTCGCGCTGAAAACCGGCGCCGAAGGTTTTTTCATCGCCATCCTGCCAGAGCGGCAGATGGGCATCGCGCTCAAGGCATCATGCGGCACCACCCGCGCCGCAGAAGCCGCCATTGCGGCGCTGCTCGTACGGTTGGGCGCGCTGGACGCGGATCATCCTGCGACACGCAAATACATCAATGCGCCAATCCGCAACTGGCGCGGCATCGAAACAGGTATCCTGAAACCGGCGGCGGATCTGCTCTGATCCAAAGCGCCCTACATCTCGATGATGGGGGCAACCTCGGCTGATCCGGTGCCATCGATGACCATCGGGCAGGCCGAGGCCATTTGACAGGCCGCATCGATATCGTCGGCCTGCACGATGGTAAAACCCGACAGCGGATTGAGCCCCCCGTCGTCTGTCACACCGACATTGGTGACAGTCTTGGACATTCCGACCGGATGACCCGGATGCACGACATGGCTGCCGAGTTCGGAAAACCAGGCCTCCCAGGCGGCCATCGCCTGGGCGCCCTCTTCGGGTGTGTCGGGTGTTTTCCCGCCATGATAGGCAAGCATGAACTGAGGCATGGCACGTCCTTTCGTTGTGGGATGCCTCTATCCTACCGCGAATGGCGATTCGGCTCAAACCGGGGTCAGACGGCGAAATCTGCGCGGGCGTATCCCTGAACGAACAAGAGCGCGGTCAGATCGCCATGATTGATACGTACGTCACACTGCGCAGCCACTGATGGCTTAGCGTGCAGCGCCACCCCCATACCGGCCAGTGACAACATCCCCAGATCGTTCGCACCGTCGCCCACGGCAACGACGTCCGAGACCTCTATCCCCAAAGTCTTTGTATAGTGGCGGAGCGCATCGACCTTCGCCTGCTTGCCAAGAATAGGCTCCCCGACAGTACCGGTCAGCAATCCACCCTTGGTCAAAAGGACATTGGCGCGGTTTTCGTCAAAACCAAGAATCGCGGCAACGCTCTGCGTGAACGCGGTAAAGCCACCCGAGACCAGCGCGCTGAACGCCCCTTCGCGCTTCATCGTGCCAAGAAGTACCGGACCGCCGGGCATCAGCTTGATACGGTCGGCCAGCACCTGATCGATCACCATTTCCGGCAATCCCTTCAACAGCCCCACCCGCTCGCGCAGCGCCTCTTCGAAATCCAGCTCTCCGTTCATGGCGCGCGCGGTGATGTCTTTCACACGGTCGCCCACGCCTGCCTCGTCGGCCAGTTCGTCAATACATTCCTGCTGGATCATTGTGCTGTCCATATCGGCAAGCAGCATCTTCTTGCGGCGACCGGCCGACGGGACCACCACAAGGTCGACACCCATATCCTGACAGCTTTGCCAAACCTCTTCGCGGTTGTCGGGCATGGTCTGCAGATCGAACTCCGCGGCCTCATCCGGCGACAGCCAAACAGCATCGCCGCCGCCCCACGCATTGCGCAACGACTCCACCAGTGAGGGATCAAGCGCGGGTTTTTCCGGAGAGGTCAGTAAAATGGCCGTATACATCAAAAGTTTCCGATCAGCGTCAGGGTTGTCGCAAAAAGACGATCAAGCGGCGTTCTAGCCCCGAATAACCGCTTGTGCCAGCGCGCAATGCCCCGTACCCCCGTCCGTGGGACACCCTTCCCCAACGAAGGGCGCATATCTGAGAGGGTAGCATCAATGGCTATTGAACAACCGGCAACGCGGCCGGACAATCCGCGGTTTTCCTCTGGCCCCTGCGCCAAACCCCCCACATTCGAGCTGAATAAACTGTCTGATGCGCCCTTGGGCCGCAGCCACCGTGCCGCACCCGGCAAGGCCAAGCTGCTCGAGGCAATCGAGACCACCCGCGATGTGCTCGGCGTCCCCGCCGATTACCGCATCGGTATCGTGCCCGCGTCCGACACAGGCGCCTACGAGATGGCAATGTGGAACCTGCTGGGCGCGCGGCATGTGGAAATGCTGGCGTGGGAAAGTTTCGGCGCAGGCTGGGTTACAGACGCGTTGAAGCAACTGAAAATCGAGGCCACTGAAAAGACCGCCCCCTACGGCGAAATCGTCGATCTGGCGTCGGTGAATTTCGACAACGATGTGTGCTTTACCTATAACGGGACCACCTCGGGCGTGCGCGTGCCTGCCTCCTTTGACATTCCCGCCGATCGTGCGGGTCTGACCCTGTGCGATGCGACTTCTGCCGCTTTCGCGATGGACCTGCCCTGGGATCGTTTGGACGTCACCACTTTCAGCTGGCAAAAGGTGCTGGGCGGTGAAGCCGCGCACGGCGTCATCATCCTCAGCCCCCGCGCGGTCGAGCGGCTGGAAAGCTACACCCCCGCATGGCCCTTGCCCAAGATTTTTCGCCTGACCAAAGGCGGCAAGCTGATCGAGGGTATTTTCACCGGCGCCACGATCAATACACCGTCGATGCTGTGTGTCGAGGATTACCTGTTCGCGCTGGACTGGGCGAAATCCGTGGGCGGGCTGCAGGGTCTGATCGGTCGGGCGGATGCCAATACCGCCGCGATCACACAGTTTGTCGAAACCCATGACTGGATCGACTTTCTGGCGAATGATCCCGCAACGCGGTCCAACACATCGGTCTGTCTGAAGTTCACCGATGACCGGATCACCGACGGCGCCGCCTTTGCCAAGGCGATTGCGAAGCGTCTGGCCGATGAGGACATCGCGCTGGACATCGGTGCCTACCGCGACGCGCCCGCTGGCCTGCGGATCTGGTGTGGCGCCACGGTCGAAACCTCGGACATCGACGCGATGCTGCCGTGGCTCGCCTGGGCCTTCGAGACCGAAATCAACGCCTGAACAGCGAACGTGCGCGGTGTGCGCGCACGCCCCTCCTCCATGCGCCCAATCGGGCAATCAGAACAAAGGACCACTCACATGGCCCCCAAAGTACTCATCTCCGATAAACTCAGCGCCGCTGCCGTCCAGATTTTCAAGGACCGCGGCATTGACGTCGATTTCCAGCCCGACCTTGGGAAGGACAAGGACAAACTGGCCGAAGTCATCGGCAACTACGACGGGCTTGCGATCCGCTCGGCGACGAAAGTAACGGAAAAAATTCTTGCCAACGCCCCGAACCTCAAGGTCATCGGGCGTGCAGGCATCGGCACCGATAACATCGACAAGGACGCCGCCTCCAAGCAGGGCGTCATCGTGATGAACACGCCCTTCGGTAACATGATCACCACCGCCGAACATGCCATCGCCATGATGTTTGCGGTCGCCCGCCAGATCCCCGAAGCCAGCGCATCGACGCATGCGGGCAAATGGGAAAAGTCCAAATTCATGGGTGTCGAGCTTACCGGCAAAACGCTTGGCGTCATCGGCGCTGGCAACATTGGCGGCATTGTGTGCGACCGTGCCCGCGGGCTCAAAATGAAGGTCGTGGCCTATGACCCCTTCCTCGGCGAAGAGAAAGCACAGAAGATGGGTGTGGAGAAGGTCGAGCTCGACGAGTTGCTGTCGCGCGCCGATTTCATCACGCTGCACGTGCCCTTCACCGAACAGACGGCCAATATCCTGAGCCGTGAAAACCTCGAAAAGACGAAGAAAGGCGTACGCATTGTCAACTGTGCCCGTGGTGGTCTGGTCGATGAAGAGGCGCTGGCCGATCTGCTGAAATCCGGTCATGTCGCTGGCGCTGCGTTTGACGTGTTCAAGGTCGAACCGGCAACGGAAAATCCGCTCTTCAACCTGCCCAACGTGGTGTGCACCCCGCATCTGGGCGCTGCAACAACCGAAGCGCAGGAAAACGTGGCCCTGCAGGTCGCGGACCAGATGGCGGATTACCTGCTGACAGGTGCTGTCAGCAACGCGCTGAACATGCCGTCCGTAACCGCCGAAGAGGCCAAGGTCATGGGGCCGTGGCTGAAGCTGTCCGGGCATCTGGGCGCATTTATCGGGCAGCTCACGGACGAGCCGATCCAAGCGATCAACATCCTGTACGACGGCGTTGTGTCTGATATGAACCTTGCCGCGCTGAACTGCGGCGTTGTTGCGGGCATCATGAAGCGGGCCAACCCCGACGTGAACATGGTCTCTGCACCGGTGGTCGCCCGCGAAAAAGGCATCCAGATTTCAACCACGAACCAGGATAAATCCGGCGCATTCGACGGCTATATCAAGGTCACCGTCGTGACCGACAAGCGCGAGCGTTCGATCGCAGGCACGGTATTTTCCGACGGCAAACCCCGGTTTATCCAGATCAAGGGCATCAACATCGACGCCGAAGTGGGCGAACACATGGTCTATACCACCAACGAAGACGTGCCGGGCATCATCGGGACACTGGGCCAGACCATGGGCGAAAATGGTGTGAATATCGCGAACTTTACGCTCGGCCGTGCAGACGTGAAAGGCGAGGCGATTGCCCTGCTTTATGTCGACGAACCCGTACCGGCACCAATCGTGGCAAAGCTTCACGACACCGGTCTTTTCCAACAGATCAAGCTGCTTGAATTTGACGTAAGCTGATCCGGCAGATACCTCCCTGAACTGGCGCCGCTTTCGTGCGGCGCCTTTTTTGTTAGGACCGTGCCACATGAAAGAAGCGATTTACGCAATCGGAGATATCCACGGCCAGTTGGGTGAGTTGCAGCGGGTCTTGTCCCTGATCGAAGCCGACGGGGGGCCGGACGCCCGCATTGTGTTGCTGGGGGATTACACTGATCGCGGCCCCGACAGCCGCGGCGTGCTGGATCTGCTTGTCGCTGCGCAGAAAGAAGGCCGCAACTGGACCTTTCTCAAGGGCAATCACGACCGGATGTTTGAATGGTTCATGCAGGCCTATCCCAAATACGACGCCTACCTGCCTGTCGAGCTTTCGTGGCTTCATCCGCGACTGGGCGGCGATACGACTTTGGCCTCCTACGGTGTTGATGTCTCACCGCAAGACCGGCAATTGACCATCCACGCGCAGGCGCGCGAGGCCGTACCGCCTGAACATATCGCCTTTCTCAGCTCCCTGCCCCTGAGTGCCGAGAGTGAAACGCATTTTTTCTGCCATGCCGGTGTTTTGCCCGGTGTGCCGTTGGACCGGCAAGACGAGGAAGACCTGCTGTGGATTCGACAGCAGTTTCATAAGGATACACGGCAGCACCCCAAAGTCATCGTGCACGGTCATACGCCCGTCGCGGCGGCGACCGATTATGGCAATCGGATTAATCTGGATGCAGGGGCAGGATATGGCAAACCGCTGGCCGCGGCGGTCTTCGACAAAGGCGGTGTTTTCCAGCTTACCGACCGGGGCCGCCAGCCCCTTCACGTCGAGATCTGAGCCGCCACGCGAGCCAGACCAGCCCCCAGAAAAGGACGCCCAGCGCATGGGCCGACAGTGTGGCCGGTCCCGTAAAGCTGATGAGCCCGACGAGCGTATCCAGAGGGGGCGGCGGCCCGATCACACTCTGGCGCGGCAAACCGTTGAGGATCAGGCGGTAATATTCGTAGTACACCTGCGGCGACAGCCAGACGAAGCCGGAAAACAGCGCCGCCGCGATCGCCAGCCGAAGCGCACCGCGCCGCCCGCGCATGAGAAAAACAGCCGCCGTGGTTATCAGCAGCATCAAAACCGCACTCAGGGCCACAAGCCCCAAGCGGCCGAACAAGCTGAGCGTATAGAAACTGTCGCCGTCGTACATGGGGCGAGGATGCAGCCTTTAGGCCGCTTGCGCCAGTGGTCCCGCAAAAAGCTGGTCGGCGAAGGCGTCGAAATTCAGACCCTGCAGCACCGGCACACCCATATCGCGCAGCTCCGCAATCGCCGCGCGGCTTTCCGGGTCCGGACCCGGACCGGGTTCACGCAGCACCACGGCCCTGACACGACCCGGATGCCGTTTTGCGGCGTCGCGGTACACAAACGCATCGTGCTGGCCCGTATCACCAACGAGCACGTAATCAAGATCGGGGTTGGCCGCCATGAGCGTATCGATGCTGCCGCCTTTGTGATCACCGTGGGTGCCTGAGATGAACTGGTTTTCACCCAGACCCAGATCGCGCAGGAACTTCGGGCCGCGCACCAGTTTCGCGCGACCAAAGATGGTGGCGATGAAGTGGTGCAGGTTCCACGGGCTGGAACTGACGTAGTAAACCGGATTGCGGCCATCGTCCGACAGGGCATCCATGAACCCCACCGCGTCCTTGAAGAGGCGGCGCGTCGTTGCGTTGCCCGTCATCGAAGTCCACAGGTTTTTCCAAAGCGAATACGCGCCCGTGCGCAACATTGTGTCGTCAATGTCCGAGATCACCCCGAAGCGGGCGCTCTTTTCGGGCACGAGAACGGAGCAGGCGGTTTCAACGTTCTTGCCGGGCAAGCGGACCGGTACGGAAATCCAGCCAACGCTGTCATCACGCGGCAGGTTCAGCGTGAAATATCCTTCATCGTCGGATCGTGTCGTCACGCCCTGTGCCGCGACCTCGACATCGGCGACCTCATCCGTCGCGAACAGCGATACCATCTGTTTGAAGTTGGCCCATTTCGACTGTTCCGCCAGTGGCTCGTTGCGGCGCAGGGATGACAGCACCCGCCCGCGGACCACCAGATGTTCAGGCGTGGCGTAGCCGATATAGGGTTCGATGACTTGGCGGGTGTCGCGTTGCCCCTTGATGCTGTCGAGCAGCGATTCCAGCCACCATGCGGACTTGTGCAGTGCTTGTTTTATCATGAAAAGCCAACGCACGTGCGGCGATTTGGTTCAAAGACCGGTCCAGTCCAGGACGACTTTGCCCGATGATCCTGCGCGCATCGCGTCAAATCCGGCTTCGAAGTCCGCAGCGGAAAACCGGTGGGTGATCACGTTGGAGACATCCAGACCATTCTCGAGCATCGCAATCATCTTGTACCAGGTCTCAAAAATCTCGCGTCCATAGACACCTTTGAGCGTGATCGCCTTGAATACGATCCGGCTCCAGTCGACGGGGGATTTGCCCGGTGGAATACCCAGCATCGCGATGCGGCCCCCCATCGTCAGCGCATCGACCATCTGGTCAAGCGCCCGTTGGTTGCCAGACATCTCAAGACCCACGTCAAAGCCCTGTGTCATCCCCAACCGTGCGATCACATCCCGCAAATCCTCCTGTGTTACGTTGACGGGGACGATATCCGCAACCTTTTGCGCCAGTGCCAGCCTGTCGGCGTTGATGTCCGTGATAACCACATGGCGCGCGCCCACATGACGCGCGACTGCCGCGGCCATGATCCCGATGGGGCCTGCGCCGGTGATCAGCACGTCCTCGCCCACCAGATCAAAGCTCAGCGCGGTATGGACGGCATTGCCAAGCGGATCGAGTATGGCGCCGATATCATCGGAAATTCGATCGGGCAGCGGGACAACGTTGAATGCGGGCAGGCGCAAATACTGCGCGAAAGCGCCCTGTTCGTTGACACCGATGCCCCGGGTCGCCGGATCGAGGTGGAATTTTCCGGCGCGGCTTTGACGGGAGTTCTTGCCGATCAGATGCCCCTCGCCCGAACACCGCTGACCCAGTGTCAGTCCTTCGACATTGCGCCCCATCTCGACAATTTCGCCGGCAAACTCATGACCCGTGATCAACGGGATCGGGACCGTCCGGGCGGCCCACGCATCCCAGTTCCAAATGTGTACGTCGGTGCCGCAAATGCCGGTACGGTTGATCTTGATCAAAACATCTTCCGGCCCGATTTCGGGCACCGGAGCCGTGGTACGCCACAGCCCTTCGCGCGGGTAGAGTTTGGCCAGAGCCTGCATCTCATTGCTCATGGCGGCACCGGTCAGATCACGCCGCAGGCTTGGCCCGCGACCTTGAAAGCCGCCAAAGCGCGGTCGAGATCATCGCGCGTCAGTGCTGCGTTCATTTGTGTGCGGATGCGCGCCTGTCCGCGCGGCACGACCGGGAAGAAAAAGCCGCTGACATACACGCCTTCCTCGAAGAGGCGCGCCGCCATATCCTGTGCCAGCTGCGCCTCGCCCAGCATGACAGGTACAATCGGGTGTTCCCCCGGCAACAGATCGAAACCCAGCCGTTCCAGACCCGCCCGCCAATAGGCGGTGTTTTCGAACAAACGGGCGCGCAGATCGTCACCTTGCTCCACCAGCTCCAGCGCCTTGATCCCCGCCGCAACGATCGAGGGCGGCAAGGAATTGGAAAACAGATAGGGGCGCGCGCGTTGCCGGAGCAGATCAATAACCGGCTTCGGCCCGGCAATATAGCCGCCGATGGCACCTCCCAGCGCTTTGCCCAGCGTCCCTGTCAGGATATCGACGTCGACACCTGCATGGGCGGGTGTGCCTGCCCCCTTGGGCCCCATGAATCCGGTCGCATGGCAATCGTCGACCATCACCATGGCATCGTACTTCTGCGCCAGAGCGCTGATTTCATCCAGTTTTGCGAGATAGCCGTCCATGCTGAATACGCCGTCCGTCGCGATCATGATAAATCGCGCACCTTCGTCGCGGGCCAGCTTCAACTGCCCTTCCAGATCGGTCATGTCGCTGTTGGCATAGCGGTAGCGCTTGGCTTTGCACAACCGGATCCCGTCGATGATCGAGGCATGGTTGAGCGCATCGGAAATGATCGCATCTTCCTTGCCGAACAGGGGCTCGAACAGTCCGCCATTGGCGTCAAAGCACGCAGCGAACAGGATCGAGTCGTCCTTGCCCAAAAATGCCGCGAGTTTCTGTTCCAATTTGCGGTGGATGTCCTGCGTGCCGCAGATAAAGCGGACCGAAGCCATGCCGAACCCCTTGGGGCCCATTGCGTTTTGCGCGGCGGCAATCAGGTCGGGATGATCGGCCAGCCCGAGGTAATTGTTGGCACATAGATTGATAACCTCACGGCCCGCGACCTCCACCTGCCCCCCTTGCGGTGACGTTATCAGCCGCTCCCGCTTGAGCATGCCGTCCGCGTCGATTTGCGACAGCGTCGCCGTGACATGGTCCAGATAGCTTTGGGTCATGATGCATCTCCTCTTTCGGAACGCATCTACCATAACGGATCGTCATCCGAAATAGAGGATTTCCTGTATTACGGATTTTTTCTTTTATCTTGGATTTCAGTCAGGCGTCCTGAACGACTAGGAAAGCCCGTACAGGCGCGTCACCTGCGTGAATCGCGTGGGCGACATCGGCCGCGTACCGAGCCGTATCGCCGGGGCCCAGCGCTTGCTGCGCGTCTCCGCTGCGCAGCGTCACACTTCCTTCGATGACGCTCAGGTGTTCGCGTGCACCGCGGGTATGGGGCTGACTTTCGAGCCGCCCGCCCGCACCGATCAGCAGTTCGTAAACCTCATGCCGTCCTGCTTCCTCCGGCGGGGACAGGATGCGGATGCGGCACGACGCACCAAGATTATCTATGGTTGGCACATCATCCGACCGCAGGATCTCGATCCGCGCTGGTTCTGCCGCGCCATCGAGCAATCCCGCAAAATCGACCTGCAGCGCGCGGGTCAGGTTCCAAAGGGTCGCGATGGTCGGGCTGCTTTCGCCCCGCTCAATCTGACTTACCATTGACCGGCTGACGCCAGACAGCTTTGCCACGGCATCGAGCGACAACCCCTGCGCCCGCCGTGCATCTTTCAGGCGGGTCGGCAGCTGGGTCAGGATAGCGTCGTCATTTTCCGTCATGACGGATATGTCGCCGTCCGCGTCAGCGGTGTCAAGCATCGCTGACGGAACGTCTCTACTGACAAGGCCGGATCGGGACCGCATAGTCAGGGCAACCTAACAGGGAGAGAGATCATGGCTGACGATATCGTCATTCTGGGCGGCGCGCGGACCGCTATCGGCACCTTTGGCGGTGCGTTGGCGGGCACGGCGCCGACGGCGCTGGCGGCGGGTGTAACGCAAGCGGCGCTGGAGCGTGCGGGCGTGGCGGCGGACAAGGTGGGCCATGTGGTCTTTGGCCATGTCATCAACACCGAACCGCGCGACATGTATCTCAGCCGTGTTGCGGCGATGGATGCGGGTGTGCCCGAAACCGTGCCTGCCATGAACGTCAACCGGCTGTGCGGCTCAGGGGTTCAGGCGTTCGTTTCGGCGACGCAATCATTGATGCTGGGCGATAGCGATTTTGCGGTTGCGGGCGGCGCCGAAAACATGAGCCGGTCGCCCTTTATCATGCCCGCCGCGCGCTGGGGCCAAAAGATGGGGGACGTCAAGACGCTGGACATGATGCTGGGGGCGCTGAACTGCCCGTTTGGCACAGGCCACATGGGCGTCACGGCCGAGAATGTGGCAGCCGAACACGACATCACGCGCGACCAGCAGGACGCCTTTGCGATGCAAAGCCAGGAACGCGCGGCAGCGGCGATCGAGGCGGGATATTTCGCCGATCAGATCGTTCCGGTCGAGGTCAAGAAGGGCCGTGAAACTGTTTCTTTTCAGGTAGATGAACACCCCAAGGCGACATCGCTTGAGCAGCTGGGCAAGCTGCGGGCGGTGTTCCAGAAAGACGGGTCGGTGACGGCGGGGAACGCCAGCGGAATCAACGACGGGGCGGCGGCGATCGTGCTGGCGCGCGCGGGTGCTGCAGAGGCTGCGGGCCTTACGCCGCGGGCGCGGGTGATCGGCTATGCCCACGCGGGTGTGCGGCCACAGGTCATGGGCATCGGACCCATCCCCGCGGTACAGAATCTGCTGGAAAAAACCGGCCTCAAGGCATCGGATTTCGATGTGATCGAGAGCAACGAAGCCTTTGCATCCCAAGCACTTGCGGTGAGCAAGGCGCTGGATTTCGACCCTGCGAAGGTGAACCCGAACGGCGGTGCGATTGCGCTGGGTCATCCGGTGGGCGCGACGGGGGCGATCATTACCGTCAAGGCGCTGTATGAGCTGGAACGGACGGGCGGAAAACGCGCGTTGATCACCATGTGCATCGGCGGCGGGCAAGGTATCGCACTGGCAATCGAGCGCCTTTAGGCGGCATACACCGCGCGTACACAGCGCGTGCACAAAGGCGTCATACACTTGTGTGACGCCTTTTTCGTATCTTCAAAACTCAGAAAATCGCGTCCAGCAGCGCGATCAGCAGCGACGCGACACCGGCACCGACAACCGCCGACAGCATCAGCCACCGCTTGAACGGTCTGGCCGCGGGTTCGGGTGTTTCGGCCTGGCGGATCAACGCCGCCTCGACCAAGGCGGGCAGACGCGGGCCGAATCGCGACAGCACGCGCGCCGTGCGAGTGAGATCGGAAATCACCGCCTTCGGGCCGATGGATTTGGTGATGTAGTCGGTCACGATGGGCGCTGCGACCTGCCAGATGTTCATCTGGGGATTGAGCGACCGCGCGACACCTTCGACCACGACCATCGTGCGCTGCAACAGGATCAGTTCGGTGCGGGTTTCCATGCCGAAGCGTTCGGTGACCTCGAACAGATAGGCGAGCAGCCGGCCCATCGAAATGCGGCTGGCATCCATGCCGAAAATCGGCTCGCCCACGGCACGCAGGGCGCGGGCAAATTCATCGACGTTCTTGTCGGCGGGCACGTATCCGGCTTCGAAGTGGACTTCGGCAACCCGCTGGTAGTCGCGGCGGATGAAGCCGTAGAGAATCTCGGCGTAGACGCGACGGGTGTATTCGTCGATGTGCCCCATGATGCCGAAGTCGAGCGCGATGATATTGCCATTCGCCGCGACCTTGAGATTGCCCTGATGCATGTCGCCGTGGAAATAGCCGTCGCGTAGGGCGTGCTGCAGGAACAGCGCGAGTATCCGTTCGGACAGTTCGATCCGGTCGTGGCCCGCGGCATCGAGCGCGTCGTTGTCGCCGATCTGAATGCCTTCGGCCCAGCCAAGGGTCATGACGCGCCGGGCCGAATGATCCCATTTGACGGCGGGCAATTCGAAACCGGGGTCATTTTCGGTGTTGGCAGCATATTCGGAGGCGGCGGCGGATTCGAGACGCAGATCGAGTTCGCCGCGCACCACGCCATCGAAATGTTCGATCACGTCCATCGGCCGCAACCGGCGCGAGCCGGGCGAGAAGAGTTCGACCATACGCGCGGCGAGATAGAAGGCGTCCACATCCTTGCGGAAGGCTTTTTCGATACCGGGCCGCAAGACCTTGACCGCGACGTCTTCGCCCGTGTCGGCGAGACGGGCGCGGTGGACCTGTGCGATGGAAGCCGCGGCGACGGGTTCGGAGAATTCGGAAAAGATGGTGTCGACGGGCTGGCCCAGTTCACGGGCCACTTCGGCCTTGGCCGTTTCAATGTCGAAAGGGGGCAGTTTGTCCTGCAGCACGCGCAATTGCAGCGCCATGTCGGGGCCAACCACGTCGGGCCGCGTTGACAGGATTTGCCCGAATTTGATGTAGGCGGGGCCGAGGGCCACCAGCGCACGTGTCGCGGCGGGCTGTTTCGGGTCGCCCTTGTAGCCGAGCGGTTTGAACGGGATCGCCAGCGTGCGGGCCAGCAGGCGCACGGGTTTGGGCGCCTCGAATGCATCGAGCACGGCGTTCATCGCGCCGGTACGCTCCAGCGTGGCGCCCGTGCGGATCAGCCGCCAGATGTTGTGCGGTCCGCGCATGTCAGATTTTCCAGCCCGAATGAAGGGCGGCGATGCCCATGCTGAGATTGCGGTATTTCGCGTTCTCGAACCCCGCTTTGCGCACCATGCCGAGGAACGTGTCCTGATCGGGGAAGTTGCGGATCGATTCGACGAGATACTGGTAGCTGTCGCGGTCGTTCGCGATCAGTTGCCCCATGCGCGGGATCACGTTGAAGCTGTAGAGATCATAGGCCTTTTGCATCGCGGGGTTGGGCAGCTGGCTGAATTCCAGCACCATCAGGCGGCCACCGGGTTTAAGCACGCGGTAGGCTTCGTTCAGGGCCTCCTGCGGGCGGGTCACGTTCCGGATGCCGAACGAGATGGTGTAGACGTCAAAGCTGTTCGCGTCGAAGGGCAGCGCCATCGCGTCGCCCACCACCCAGTCGAGACTGTCGGCCATGCGGTCGGCCTCGGCGCGCTTGCGGCCCTCGACCAGCATGCCTTCGGTGAGATCGCAGACGGTGGCGTGACCGTGGCCCGCCCGGCCCAGGAATTTGAACGCCACATCACCGGTGCCCCCCGCCACATCCAGCAGGCGCTGGCCGGGGCGCGGCGCGAGCCAGTCCATCATCGCCTCTTTCCAGATGCGGTGGATGCCCACGCTCATCACGTCGTTCATGATATCGTATTTGTTGGCCACATCATTGAACAGGGTGCGGACCTTTCCGGCTTTTTCCTCTTCGCGGATGGTTTCAAAGCCGAAGTGCGTCGTCTTGTCAGTCATGTGATGGGGTCCTGATCTTGTCTCGTGTCAGATATAGCCTCAGATAGGCGGGTGCAAACTGCCAATTGCCGCAGCCCGAGGAGAGCGTGATGCCAGAACTGCCCGAAGTGGAAACCGTGCGCCGGGGATTGGCCCCCGCGATGGAGGGTGTGGTAATCGCGCAGGCGGATGTGAACCGCCCCGATCTGCGCTGGCCGTTCCCGCCCGATATGGCCGCGCGGCTGACGGGCCAGCGGGTGGAGCGCCTGCGGCGGCGGTCGAAATACATCCTTGCCGATCTGAGCGGCGGCGAGACACTGCTGGTGCATCTGGGCATGTCGGGGCGCATGTTGGTGTCGGGCGATCCGCTGGGCCAGTTCGTGCATGACCATCCGGCGGCCCAGAAACACGACCACGTTGTCCTGCATATGGAGAACGGCGCGCGCATCACGTTCAACGACCCGCGCCGCTTTGGTGCGATGGACCTGATGGACACCGCAACCGCCGACGATCACAAGCTGCTGGCGGTGCTGGGGCCCGAGCCGCTGAGCAATGATTTCAACGAAGCGATTCTGGTGGCGGCCTTTGCCGGACGCACCACACCGGTGAAATCCGCGCTGCTGGATCAGCGTATCGTTGCAGGATTGGGCAATATTTACGTCTGCGAGACGCTTTTTCGGGCGAAAATCAGCCCGCGACGTAAGGTCGGAAATATCGCCGCTACACGCGTTGCGGGAATGGTTCCGATCATCCGCGACGTGCTGGCCGAGGCGATCGAAGCGGGTGGTTCCAGTCTGCGCGATTTCCGGCAAGCCGATGGAGAGCTTGGATATTTTCAGCATTCCTTTGACGTCTATGGCCGCGAGGGACAGCCCTGCAAGCGGGAGGGATGCGGGGGAACGGTGGCGCGGATTGTGCAGTCGGGTCGGTCATCTTTCTACTGCCGGGTATGTCAAAGATAGCTTGAACCGCTTTGACCGCGTGATATGCACGAACGTCTGAGCAACAACAAAGGGCCACCTTACATGGCTTATGAAACGATCATCCTCGATGTCGACAACCACGTGGCCCTGATTACGCTTAATCGGCCCGATGCGCTGAACGCGTTGAATGATCAGCTGATGTCCGAGCTGGCCGACTGTCTGAAGGGCTGTCAGGACAACGAGAAGGTGCGCTGCATCGTCATCACCGGATCGGAGAAGGCTTTTGCCGCGGGCGCCGACATCGCGATGATGAAGGACAAGTCCTTTGTCGATGCGTTCGCGGGCGATCTGTTCACGCAGGAAACCGACCAGATCATGCGCGTGCGCAAGCCGATCATCGCGGCGGTGTCGGGCTATGCGTTGGGCGGGGGCTGTGAGCTGGCGATGATGTGCGATTTCATCATCGCGTCGGAAAGCGCCAAGTTCGGCCAGCCCGAGATCAATCTGGGCGTGGTGGCCGGCATTGGCGGCACCCAGCGTCTGACCCGCATCGTGGGCAAGTCCAAAGCGATGGACATGAACCTGACGGGCCGCTTCATGGATGCCGAAGAGGCAGAGCGTTCGGGGCTGGCCAGCCGTGTCGTGCCGATCAAGAAGCTGATGGACGAAGCGATGGGCGCCGCACAGAAGATTGCCGAGAAATCGATGATTTCGGTCATGGTCGTGAAGGAAGCGGTCAACCGCGCCTATGAGGTGCCGCTGCGCGAAGGTCTGCTGTTCGAGCGTCGGATGTTCCATTCGCTGTTTGCGACAGAAGATCAGGCCGAAGGCATGGGCGCTTTCCTCGAAAAACGCGAAGCGCAGTTCCGCGATCGCTGAGACGGCGGGGCAATGCGCCCCCGCCCTTTACATCCCTTGGCAATTGCCGCTATAGGCAGCGCCAGACATGCGCGTGCAGCCCGCTCAGGCTAGAATCACCTACCGGTTGGTCCGGTCCGGGTTTGGCTATGCGCTACCTATATTAATTCGGAATTCACGGAAGGTGATCTCACATGGCAAACTCCCCACAGGCGAAGAAACGCGCCCGTCAGAACGAAAAGCGTTTTGCGGTCAACAAAGCACGTCGTTCGCGCATCCGCACGTACCTGCGCCAGGTCGAAGAAGCGATTGAATCGGGCGACAAGGACAACGCGGCAGCCGCACTGAAAGCGGCACAGCCCGAGCTGATGCGCGGCGTCACGAAAGGCGTATTCCACAAGAACACGGCATCGCGCAAAATGTCGCGTCTGGCCGCACGGGTCAAAGCCCTGGGCTGATTCCAGCGTCAAAATGATTCTTGAAGGCGTCGCATTTTGCGGCGCCTTTTTGCTTTCTGTGGCCGTTCTGCACAGCCGCAGAGATTCTTTTCCAGCAATCCCAGAGTCAACAAATAGTTTGTGTTGAAAGGGCCGCTGACCCCTTGCTACGAAGGCTGTGCGATTCACATCGCGGGGGGACAGGCCCACACGTTCCGTCGGTATATTGCTAGAGGTATCGATCAAACGAAGGGCGCTTCCTTGCATCCGGAAGAGGTGCATCACGAAGTCTGCGGATTGTGCTGCCAGCACATTTGCCTGTCACGAAATATACCGAACGGTGGCGTTCGGAGCGTCGACGTGCACCTGCACACCGGGCGCCCCTGCCACTTTAGTTGTTAAGACGTCCGAAGGACTGTGGCCGGATACCGATGGGACCGGACTGGCCGCGCTATGTCATTTGGAGGGCTTGTTGGGATGTATGCCGCGGGGGCGGCTTTGTTGAAGGGCGGAATGTTGTAC